>NZ_JAPSET010000034.1:0-70903 GCF_026847585.1 Phreatobacter sp. AB_2022a | reverse complement strand
GCGCGCCGCCGGGGTGCTGCGCGACCGCGCCGGACTGGAGGGCGCGATCGCCGACCTCGCGCCGCTCGCCACCGGCAACGGCCCAGCGGCCGATCCGGCGCTGGTCGGATTGACCATCGCGGTCGCGGCGCTCGCCCGCGAGGAAAGCCGCGGCGCTCACAGCCGCACGGATTTTCCCGATACGGCAGCCATCGCCCGGCGCAGCACCTGGACGCTCGACGCCGTTCTGGCGGCGGCCGCCCCCCTCTCTCCCGCATTGCGAAAGTTCGGCTGATGAGCCCGCTCCCTCTCTTTTTCTACGAGCCCCTGGTCCGGACCGCGCTCGCCGAGGACCTCGGCCGCGCCGGCGACATCACCAGCACGGCGGTGATCCCGGCCGAGCTCTCGGCGACGCTGACCTTGACGGCACGCCGGCCGGGCGTCGTCGCCGGGCTCGACGCCGCCACGCTCGCCTTTCGCCTCGTCGATCCCGCCATCACGCTGTCGGTCCAGCGCTCCGATGGCCAGGAGGTCGCCGAAGGCGCGGTCATCGCGACCGTCACCGGCCCGGCGCGCGGGCTGCTCAGCGCCGAGCGAACGGCGCTCAACCTGCTCGGACATCTGAGCGGGGTTGCCACCGCGACGGCGGGCGTCGTCAAGGCCGTCGCGGGCCATGCCTGCACCATCGTCTGCACGCGCAAGACGACGCCGGGGCTCAGGGCGCTCGAGAAATATGCGGTGCGGATGGGCGGCGGCGGCAACCACCGCTTCGGCCTCGACGACGCCGTGCTGATCAAGGACAACCATATCGCGCTCGCCGGCGGCATCCGCACGGCCATCGAGCGGGCGCGGGCCGGCGTCGGCCATCTCGTCAAGATCGAGGTGGAGGTCGATACCCTGGCCCAGCTCGAAGAGGTGCTGTCGTTCGGCGTCGATGCCGTTCTGCTCGACAATATGAGCACCGGCGACCTCGCTCATGCCGTCGCCATGGTCGGCGGCCGGGCGATCACCGAGGCGTCCGGGCGGATCACGCCGGAAATCGCACCGGCCGTTGCGGCGACCGGCGTCGATCTCATCTCGATCGGCTGGCTGACCCACAGCGCGCCGGTGCTCGATATCGGCCTCGACTACCGGGCCTGAACAGGCGGCAAGCCGCGTCAGCCGAGCGTCCGGCGCGGCGCGGTCTGCTGGAGATGGGCCACGCGTTCGCGCAGGCTCGTGAGATGCTCGCGCATCGCGGCCGCTGCCGCGTCGCCGTCGCCGGCCCGGATCGCCGCGAGGATCGCCCGGTGCTGGCGGTCCGAGGCCACCGTGTCGAGGGTCTGCCAGAGATGCAGGTACCAGGACCGCGTGGAACGCTCGTGCAGCACCCGGGCAAAGTCGCCCAGCACGTGGTTGCGCGAGGTCTCGCTGATCTTGACGTGAAAGGCTCGGTCGCATTCGACGAAGGCGTCGATCGCCCCGCCGCCGTGCTCGCCCTGCGCGTGGCGGTCGAGGATCGCCTGCAGCGCCGCGATATCGTCGGCCTCGGCCATCTCGGCAGCCTTGCGCGCGATCTCGGTCTCCACCACCAGGCGGGCGTCGAGGATCTCCAGGATCCGCCCGATCGAGTCCGGCTGGATGATCACGCCCTTGCGCGGGACGATATCGACGAGCCCTTCCACCTGGAGCCGCTGCAGCGCCTGATGCACCGGCGTGCGGCCGAGATGCAGGAGCTCGCAGATCGCCTGCTCGTTGAGATATTGGCCGGGCAGGAAATAGAGCGTGATGATCTTTTCCTTGATCGCCTGATAGGCCTGCTCGGTCAGCGAGCCGGCCGTCGCCTTGCGCTCCGCCGGGCCTCCGGCTCCTGCCGCGCTGGTCGGATGGGATGTCCTGGCCATGGTCCTCGTGACGGCTGCCTCATGCGTCCGCGGCCGGCCGCGAACGCTCGCCCGCGTTCTATCAGACCTTGTCCTCGCGGGTCGAGATTGGCCACGCCGCGACGCCGCGTGGTTCTTGACGTCCTGCCGGCATTTATCTTAGTCAATAATTATCTTTAAAAATAAGATATATTCAATCGTGAGAGGAGAGAACGATGCCTGTCCGCTCGCAGCCCGATCGCGCAGCCGACCGCACGGCGATCCTTGCCGTTCTCGACCGGATGACGGAGGCCTGGAACCGCAACGATGCCGAGGCCTATGCGGCGCTGTTCGCCGAAGACGTCGACTATGTCGCCTTCGACGGTACGCATCTCGCGGGGCGCGCGGCCAATGCCGCGTCACACGCCAAGCTGTTCGAAACCGTCCTGAAGGGCAGCCGGCTGGTCATGAACAAGGCCGACATCCGGTTCCTGACCGGCGATGTGGCGATCGTCCATTCGGTCGGCACGGTCATGTTCCCGTGGCAGCGCGAGCCGCCGGCCAGCCGGCGCTCGATCCAGACCCTCGTCTTCCAGCGCCGGACCGACGGCTGGACCATCGCTGCCTTCCACAATGCCCGGATCAAGCCGGTTCCGCAGCCGGACAGCTTGGCCTTCCGCCTCGCGGCACGGTTCATCCGCCTGAGGGCCGCGCTGTCGGCCCGCCTGGCAAGGCGGGCGCATCTGGTGCGTTGGTGAGGAGCGCCTGTCAGGCGGCCTGGTCGCAGCCGACCGCCTGGATCTTTTCCCAGACGCGGCCGGGCCCGGGGATGTCGAGATCGAAGACCGTCCGGAACGTCTCCGCGAGATGATCGGCGCTGGTGATGCGTCGTTCGTCGAAGCCCGCCGCCGTCACGTGGCGCAGGCAGTCGTTCTTCAGCGCGACGTAGCCGTCCGCGTTGTGCCGCAGGATCGCCAGCGCGTTCGTAAACGGCGAGCCGGGATCCTGCGTCAGCCAGCCGAGCGTCGTGGCTATGGCGGCCTCGTCGCTGTAGTCGGAGCGGAAATCGAAACTGTGCGCCAGGCCGTTTGCATGGTTCTTGAAGCGCAGCCAGCCGCCCTCCGTCGGCTGGATTGAAAAATCGAAGCCGCGCTGGCTGATCGGCCCGACCACAAGCGGCACCGGCTCGACGATGCCGTCTCCCAGGCCGACCTCGGCAAGGTAGGGCCGGTCGAGATCGACACGCAGGGTCAGATGGTTGCCGATGGCGATGTCGCCCATCATTTCGCGGTCGACGCCGCCGCACAGACGGGTCACGCAGAAACCGAGCCCGGCGAGCGCCGCACCGAACAGGCCGTTCATTTCGTAGCACCAGCCGCCGCGCCTGCCCTCCACCATCTTGGCGAAGGCGGCGGCCGGAGCGGTCGAAGACGGCCATCCCATGAAGGCGTCCAGCGCCTCCCAGGTGAAGGCCATGAGGTGGGCGCGGTGGAGCCTCGAGAGGCCGTCGACGTCGAGAGACACCGGCCGGCCGACGCCGATCCTTGCGAGATAGGCATCCAGTTCGCCTGATGTCAGGGCCATTCCATTGTCGCTGGAAGAGGCGTTTGTCATCTCTCGGTTTCCTTTCGATAGGCCTTTTCGCGGTTTCCGATGCCCTGTTTCAGCGGGCCTCTGCCGGATCGGCAGGGCCGAGCGCGGGACGCGCATCCCTGCCCGGTTGCGGGGCGAATGGGCACAAGTCTCCTCCGTTCGCCGGTTGCGAGAGCAGCGGCGCTGGACGGGTGAGAAGGGTTTGATGCAATGCCGATCGGTGGTCCCGCCGCGACCAGCGGGGCCAGCTACGCGGCGGACCGGGCTCCTTCGGACGACCTCTGTACGAAATCCTCGATTTCCGCGACGAGCCGTTCCGGCCCGGGACCTTCCTCCGCGATGGCGCGCCCAAGGGCCGATGCCCGCTCGGCAAAGCGTGGCTCGGACAGGACGCGCCGCACCGTCTCGCCGAGCATGTGCGGGGGAACCGAAGGATCGAGGCGCAGGCCGGCGCCGTGATAGTCCACCCGCGCCGCATTGTCGTTCTGGTCGCGTCCCATCGGGAGAACGACGAGGGGAACCCCGTGGATCAGCGACCGCATCACCGTGCCATGCCCGCCATGGGTGACGATGGCGCGAGCCTCGGCCAGAATGTCGTCATGCGCCGCATGGGGAAGAATGGTGACATTCGCCGGCGCCTGAAGGCGAAGCCCCTCGAGGGCCTTGCCGAGTGTGACGACCACCTCGACCGCCTCCCCGGCCAATCCGGATATCACCCGCTGGAGCACATCGGCCTGCCCCTGATTGGTGGTGCTGAACGACACCAGCACGAGCGGTCGCGTCCTGCCCGCCGACCGGTTCGTCCAGCGTTGGCGGGCCCAACTCGGCAATTCGAGCAGGGGACCGACATAGCGCACGTGATCAGGCAGGCGTTCGGCGGGAAAATCGAAGCTGCGGCTGGTGGCGAGGAGATGACGGCCGGCGCTCAAATGCTGTTCGCCGACATGGGCGAGCGGCGCGAGGCCGAAATGGGCGCGGGCGGCGTTGAGGCCAGGCAGGAAGCCATCCCACAATTGCTCGCCCATGGCCGCCGCCTCGGCGTCGCGCGCTCGCTCCGCCGCCGACCGGGCAGGCTGGAAACCCGGCCCGAACGGCGGATGTCCGGGCAGAGGCCAGAGCGAGATATTGCTTGCGAGCAGCGCCGTCGGAACCTTGGCGATTTCGCCGGCAAGCATGCTGCCGAACAGGAGATCCGAGCCGAGCAGGACATCGGACGGCTCGGCTGCCAGTGCTTCGAGAATGTCCTCGGCATAGGCTTGCGCCGGCCCGACGATGATCCTCTCGCAGCCTCTCAGGAATGCGGCCAGGGGATCGGCGATTTCCCAGTCACGGATGAAGCAGCTTTCGCATGAACGATCCCGGCGATTGGGGGCGCGCTTCCACGGCAGAAAGCGCGCCCCCGCGGCGATCGCTTCCGTTCGCATCGTATCGTCGGCAACCAGGCGCACGTCATGGCCCCTGTCGGCGAGCGCGCGCACGCCCGCGAGCGTCGGCGGCACGTTGCCGCCGCCCTCCCAGCTGACCGCCAGGATGCGCAGATGCCGGCCCGCATCCGTCATCCTCGTCATGGCCGCGGCCCCTTCTCGATGGAGACCGGATCGGTTGCCGCATCTTCGCGCAGCAGCCTCTCGATCATCTCAGTCATGAGCCGATGCGTCTCCGTCGCCGAATGTCCCTGCGCCCGGCGCAGCAGATGCCAGATCCAGACGTCGGTCTGGACCAGCAACTGCGCGAGCCGATCCTCGCGCGCCCGGTCGTCGAGCCTGTCGAGCCAAGCCCTGAACATGTCGCCGATCCAGGCGCGATGACCTTCGCGACCGCGATCGAGGACGGCGGCGAACTCGGGAAAGCGCGCTTCCTGTCCCAGCGTTCGGACGATGATGTCGCCGGTGCGTTCGTAGTCATCCATCAGCAGCGCGACGATATCGGCAACGCTCCGGACCGGCCTGCTCCAGCGCTGGGCCCGGATCGCGACATCCATCCGGGCCGCCATGGCGCTGAGCACGCCGGTCTTGCCGCCGAAGCGCCGTATCACGGTCTGGCGGGTCGTACCCGCGGTCGCGGCGATGTCGTCGAGGGTGATTTCGTCAAACCAGCGTTCGGCGAGGAGCGCCAGCAAGGCGTCGACGATCTGCTGCTCGGTATCCTGGACCGCGTTGGCGCGCGCCGACTGGCGATAGGCTCGCGGAGACATGGAGTCTTGCCCTCAATTTCGTGTTACACAATGTCACTCTAAATTGAGGGCATGTCAACCGGATCGGCGCCGCGCGGAGCTGCGACCTGGAGCGTATCCGGCTGGCTCAGGAAGAGCTGGCTCATGCACCCGACGCGGTCTGTCATCCGCCGAAGCCACCGCGTCCCTCGCGCCGAAGGCGCGGACCGCGGCGATCATGTCCGGGCAGCGCGACGATGCGCCTCGCCAACGAGACGCCCGCTTCAACGAGAGGCTGGGAACGCTTGCGTCGGTGCGCCTGCCGCGTCAGCCAGCGCCGCGCAGGACGGGATCAGAAATGCTCGAACCTGCCGCTGCCGAGGTCCAGCGCCTTGCCGTCCGCAGCGCGGAGGACGACGGCGTTCCCGGGCGTCACCCTGCCGACCACCGTCACCGGCACGCCGGCCGCGCGGGCGGCCGCCTCGAACGGCGGCAGGGCCTTCGAGGGGATGGTCGCGAGGATCTCATAGTCGTCGCCGCCGGTGAGGACCCTGCCGATCAGGTCCGGTTCCGAAGCGAGCGCAGCGCGCGCGGCCGGCGACAGCGGCACGGCCGCCACGTCGATCTCGGCACCGGCGCCGGACGCCGCGGCGAGCTTGGCGAGGTCGCCGGCAAAACCGTCGGAAATATCCATGGCCGCGGAAGCATGGGCGGAGACGGCCTCGGCCAGGGCCGAACGCGGCTCGGGCCGCAGATAGCGCAGGCACAGCGCCGCGCGCTGGTCCTCGTCGAGCGCTGCAAGCCAGCCCGGCACGCCCGCCGGCGCGCGCTCGGCGCCGCGCGCGACAAGCCCGAGGGCGCCGTCGCCGATCGTGCCGGTGACCACCACGACGTCGCCCGGCCAGGCGCCGTCGCGGCGCACCGTGCGCTTCGCCCGGCCGAAAGCGGTGATCGACAGGGTCAGCGGCCCCGGCACCTTGACCGTGTCGCCGCCGAACAGCGGACAGCCGAACTGATCGATGTCGGCGCCGAGGCCGGCGGCGAAGCTTTCCAGGAACGCCTCGGTCCAGTCCGGCGGCAGGCCGAGCCCGATCAGGAAGCCGACGGGCACCGCGCCCTTGGCTGCGAGGTCCGACAGATTGACCCGCAGGGCCTTGCGGGCGACGAGATCGGGCGGGTCGTCGGGAAAGAAATGGACGCCGGCAACCAGCATGTCCTTGGTGACCACCAGCTCGCCCGGGCCCGCCGGCAGCACGGCGGCGTCGTCGGTGAGCTCGGCCGCTCCCGGCTCGGTCGCGAGCGGCGCGAAAAACCGGGAGATCAGTGCGTCTTCGGACGGCCGGCTCATGACGACGTCCTCACCCGCATCGGACATGCTCCTGTTCGCGGCGGCCCAGGTTCAGGGCTTCGGTGCCTCGCCCATTTCGGCAGGCCTTGCCCGCTTGGCAATGCGGTCGAGCACCGCATTGACCATGCCGACCTCCTCACGGTCGACGAAGGCGTCGGCGACATCGACATATTCAGTGATGATCACCCGCGCCGGAATGTCCGGGCGCTCGAACAGCTCGTAGCAGCCGGCGCGCAGCACGGCGCGCAGCACGGCTTCGATGCGCTTCAGCGGCCAGTCGGTATCGAGGATCATGTTGATCGCGACGTCGACGCGCTGCTGCTCGCGCATCACGCCCTGGATGATGTCGCGGAAGAACTGGTGATCGGCCGGCAGATAGGTCTCGCCCTCCACCTCCTGGCCCATCCAGAAGACCTGGAAGGCGCCGATCACCTCGTTGATGTCGGTATGGGCGACATCCATCTGGTAGAGCGCCTGCACCGCCGCGAGCCGCGCCGTGCCGCGCTTGTTGGCCTGTTTCAGGGGAGCGGCCATCAGCGCGTCTCCGCCTTGCGTTTCAGGCGGATCATGGCGAGGCAGGCCTCGGCCGCGCCGCCGCCCTTGTCCATTTCCGAGCGGCGGGCCCGCGCCCAGGCCTGGGCGTCGTTCTCGACGGTGAGGATGCCGTTGCCGAGCGGCAGCTTGCGGGCCACGGCCAGATCCATCAGAGCGCGCGAGCTCTCGATCGAGACGATCTCGTAATGGGTGGTCTCGCCGCGGATCACCGTGCCGAGCGCCACCGCGCCGTCGAACGGCTCGCCCCGCGCGGCCGCGCCGTCGACCAGCATGGCGATGGCGGCCGGGATCTCCAGCGCGCCGGGAACGGTATGGACCTCGCAGGTCGCGCCCGCCGCCTCGATCTTCGCCTTCGCGCCGTCGAGCAGCGCATCGGCGAGATCGTCGTAGAAACGGGCCTCGACGATCAGCACCCGGGCGGGGGTCTTGATCACCTCGGCAGGTGCGGAACGTGGGGCGGCCATGGCGGATCCTTTGAAACGGAGCGGCTTAGTAGCCCTCGGCCTTCGCCTCCGCAAGGCGTGCCGAGTAGCGGGCCATCATGTCCACTTCGAGATTGACCCGGTCGCCGACCTTGGCCTCGCCCCAGGTCGTCACCGCGAGGGTGTGGGGAATAAGCGTCACGGTGAAGGTGTCGTCCTTCACGCCATTGACGGTGAGCGAGGTGCCGTCGAGCCCGACCGAGCCCTTCTCGGCAATGAACTTGGCGAGCTCGCGCGGCGCGCGGAAGACCAGCGAGGCCGTGCCGTCCTTGTCGTCGCGCCCGATGATCTCGGCGACGCCGTCGACATGGCCGGTGACGATATGGCCGCCGAGCTCGTCGCCGATGCGCAGCGCGCGCTCGAGGTTGACCTTGCGGCCCTCCTCCCAGCTGCCGATCGTCGTGCGCGCCAGCGTCTCCGCCGAAGCGTCGACAGTAATGACCGTGTGGTTGGAGCCCTCCTTCAGCGAGGTCACCGTCAGGCAGACGCCCATATGGCAGATGGAGGCACCGAGCGGGATCGTATCGGCCGGATAGGCGCAGGCCACGGTCAGATGGCGGGCCGTGCCCTCGTCCTTGACGGCGAGGATTTCGCCGATGTCGGTAATGATGCCGGTGAACATGGCGGCTCCTAGCGATAGATCTCAATCATGTCTGGCCCGGACGGCAGCGCCTGCGCAAGGCGGAAACGGCCGGGCAAGGGGCGGTCGAAGGCGGCGAGGCCGGCGCCGAGCGCGACGGGCGAGCGGACAAGGACGATCTCATCGGCGAGATCGGCACCGATCAGCGCTTTGGCAAGGGTCGGACCGGTTTCGGCAAGCACGCGGGTGATGCCGCGGGTGGCGACGAGGCGGAGCGCCTCGCTGAGATCGAGATCGCCGTTCGGCGTGCGGCCGACGCGCATGACCTCGGCTCCGGCCGAGCGCAGCCAGCGCTCCGCTTCGGGGGCGGCGTCGACAGCGCCGATGATCCAGGTGGGGACCTGCCGGGCGGTCGCGACCAGCCGCGCATCGACCGGCGT
The DNA here is from genome assembly GCF_026847585.1 of Phreatobacter sp. AB_2022a. NCBI lineage: Bacteria > Pseudomonadati > Pseudomonadota > Alphaproteobacteria > Hyphomicrobiales > Phreatobacteraceae > Phreatobacter > Phreatobacter sp. AB_2022a. Next base: position 61,933 of record NZ_JAPSET010000034.1, on the reverse strand, counting down.
GCGCAGGCGCGGGTCGAGCACGATGCGGATCGGCGAACGGTCCGCCATGCCCGGCAGGCGGCAGGTGAGCATGGGATCGTCGGCCAGCACCGTGCCGATGCCGACCATGATGGCGTCGGCCATGGCCCGCATCAGATGCACCTCGCAACTGGCGCGCGGACCGGAGATCTGCACCGGCCGGCCGCCCTCGCCCGCCACCAGGCCGTCGGCGCTCAGCGCCATCTTGAGCTGCACCAGCGGCCGGCCGAGCCGGACGCGGTTGAAATGGCCGCGATGGTCGAGCGCGGCCTCGGCCGCGCCGAGCCCGGTCTCGACCGCGATGCCATAGGCCTTCAGCATGGTGAAGCCGCGGCCGTGGACCCGGGGATCGGGATCGCCGATGGCGCAGACGACCCTGACGATGCCGGCACGCGCGAGCGCATCCGAGCAGGGGGCGGTGCGGCCGTAGTGCGAGCAGGGTTCGAGCGTCACATAGGCGGTCGCGCCGCGCGCCGCGGCCCCGGCATGGGCGATGGCGGTCGTCTCGCCATGCGGCCGGCCGCCGGGCTGCGTCACGCCGCGCCCGACGACGATGCCGTCCTTGACCAGCACGCAGCCGACCGCCGGATTGGGAAAAGTCAGGCCTAGGCCGCGCCGGCCGAGCCTCAGCGCATGATCCATGAAGACATGGTCAGCTTCGGAAAACGGCGCAGATGCGGTCGGTTCAGTCATGACGGGCCATTCCCGGCGGATCGTCGCTCCCGGTGGCGCTTCCGTTTGCCCCGCCCGGGCCAGGGCTCGCTATCAAACCGCAGCGCGGGACGGACACGCGACACCAGCCATGTTCGAGGTCAGGAGCGCTTCGGCACGGTGGCCGGCTCCTCGTCCTCGGCCATTTCGCCGATCAGCTGCTCGAAATCCTTCGGCTCGCGGAAATTGCGATAGACCGAAGCGAAGCGGACATAGGCGACATCGTCGAGCGCCTTGAGCGCCTCCATGACGATGCGGCCAATATTTTCGGCCGGGATCTCGCTCTCTCCCGAGGCTTCGAGCTGGCGGACGATGCCGGAGACCAGCCGCTCGACCCGCTCGGGATCGACCGGGCGCTTGCGCAGCGCGATCTGGATCGAGCGCATCAGCTTGTCGCGGTCGAAAGGCACCCGCCGGTTGTTGCGCTTGACCACGGTGAGCTCGCGCAGCTGCACGCGCTCGAAGGTGGTGAAGCGGCCGTTGCATTCCGTGCAGACGCGCCGGCGGCGGATGGCCGAGCCATCCTCCGTCGGACGGGAGTCCTTCACCTGTGTGTCGGCGAAACCGCAGAAGGGACAGCGCACGGCCTGCCCCGCCGGTCAGGAATAGATCGGGAAGCGCGCGGTGAGTTCCTTCACCTTCGCGCGCACCTCGGCCTCGACCGTGGCATTGCCCTCCTCGGAATTGGCCTTGGACAAGCCACCGAGACATTCGGCGATCAGTTCGCCGATCCGCTTGAACTCGGCGACGCCGAAGCCGCGGGTCGTGCCCGCCGGCGTGCCCAGGCGGATGCCCGAGGTGACGAAGGGCTTCTGCGGATCGAAGGGAATGCCGTTCTTGTTGCAGGTGATGTAGGCGCGGCCGAGGGAAGCCTCGGAGGTCTTGCCGGTGAGGTTCTTCGGCCGGAGGTCGACCAGCATGAGATGGTTGTCGGTGCCGCCGGAGACGATGTCGAAGCCACTCGACTTGAGCGTCTCGGCGAGCGCCTTGGCATTGGCCACCACCTGATGGGCATAGGCCTTGAATTCCGGCCGCAGCGCCTCGCCGAAGGCCACCGCCTTGGCCGCGATGACATGCATCAGCGGGCCGCCCTGCAGGCCCGGGAACACCGCCGAATTCAGCTTCTTGGCGAGGTCCTCGTCATTGGTCAGGATCATGCCGCCGCGCGGGCCGCGCAGCGACTTGTGCGTGGTGGTGGTGGCGACATGGGCGTGCGGGAACGGCGAGGGATGCACGCCGCCCGCCACCAGCCCGGCGAAATGGGCCATGTCGACCATCAGATAGGCGCCGACCGCATCGGCGATCTGCCGGAAGCGGGCGAAGTCCCAGACCCGCGAATAGGCCGTGCCGCCGGCCATGATCAGCTTCGGCTTCGTCTCGTGGGCGATGCGCTCGACCTCGTCCATGTCGATCAGGTGGTCGTCGCGGCGCACCCCATAGGGCACCACCTTGAACCACTTGCCGGACATGTTGACCGGCGAGCCATGGGTGAGATGGCCGCCGGCATTCAGGTCGAGGCCCATGAAGGTGTCGCCCGGCTGCAGCAGCGCCAGGAACACGGCCTGGTTCATCTGGCTGCCGGAATTCGGCTGGACATTGGCGAAGCGGCAGCCGAACAGGCGGGTGGCGCGCTCGATCGCCAGCGTCTCGACGATGTCGACATACTGGCAGCCGCCATAATAGCGCTTGCCCGGATAGCCCTCGGCATATTTGTTGGTGAGCACCGTGCCCTGGGCCTCGAGCACCGCCTTGGACACGATGTTCTCGGAGGCGATCAGCTCGATCTCCTCCTGCTGGCGACCGAACTCCTTCTCCACCGCATCGAAGATGGCCGGGTCGGCTTCGGCGAGCGAAGCCGAGAAGAAGCCGTCGAACGGCTGGTTGGACCTGGAGGTCGAGGCGGACATCCGGCAGTCTCCGTCGGGGCGCGGTCCATCCGTTCCGGATGGCGCTGGCGCGGGTTTGGTGGACTGCCCTGCCGGTAGCACGGAAGCCCCCGTGAGTCCAAGCCGCGCGATGCCATTCCGAACGGCGGATCCGCCCGGATCCGTTGGCAAGCGAAGCGCCCCCGCCCGTCCGGCCACGCCCGGCGATGTCCGCCCTGGCCGGCCGGTCCTCGGCCCGCTCCTGCGCCATCAGGCGGAGCCGCCGGCTTGAACCGCCCGGTCCGCGCGACAGCGTCCGGCGGCATGGCGTGAACTTGTCGTGCGGCGACGCGGGCCGCGGGCGAGACGATGGCTGAAAGCGCGCTCGGTTTCAGGAGAGGATCGCGCGGCGTCAAGCCGCCAAGTTCGCGGCGCGCCGGTCCGAGCTCGCCGACGCGGCCATCGAAACCCTGCCGAACGCGGCCATGCCCGCACCAGCCTGCGCGAGACCGCCCAGAACTCGGCCTTCTCCCACGGCGCCCCGCACTATTGTTTCGCCGACAAGACCGATCTCATCACCTTCTGCGTCAGCCGCGACAAGACGCAGTGCGCCCGGCGCCACGATGAGATCATGGCGTCGGCGGCAACGCCCGAGGTGTTGGTCCGCGGCTACATGGCGGCGCTCGCCGAGACGCTGCTTGCGGACGAGGCGATGCACCGGCTCTGGTACGACATTGGCGGCCCGTCGATGTTCGAGGCTCAGTTCCGCGCCGATGTCGACGACATCGACGGGGGCCTGGAACACACGACGGGGCGGATCATGACGCGTTACGCGCCCTCTCCGGCCGCCGCCGCCTGTCGCGCGCCGCGGTCCATGCCGCTTTCGACGGCCTGTTCCGGCACGGCCTGATGCGGCATCTGGCCGGCGGCACGACCGCGACCGACGACCTCCTCGCCGAGGCCGGCTCGGCTGATGCCGCGCCTCGTCACCGGCCGAGGTCCGCGCGCGCACTGGTGAGGTTTCGAGTCAGGCCGCCTGGGCAAAGGCCTGATTTCGATCAGGATTTGGCTTCGGCCCGGCGATCCGGATCAGCGCGCGCCCTGCGCGAGGCGCCAGCTCAGCTTGCGCAGGGCAAGTTGCTCGAGCATCGCCCGCGCCGTGCCCGCCGGCGCCATCACCACCACTTCCGTACCAGTCTCGCCGCAGACCGCGGCCACCCGGACGGCATGGCCGATCGGGGTGAACTCGAAATAGACATCGCGCGGCATCGATTCGACCATGGCGGCAGTGTGCCATGTCCTCGGGTCAAACGAGAAAAGGCCCGGCATGGCGGCCGGGCCTTGTCCGATGAGCCGGGATGGCGGCGTGTCAGCGTTGGGCCTGCTGGCCCAGAGCCACCTGATCGCCCGCGCCGTCGCGCGCATAGATGTCGTTGCGGAACTGCACCATGCCGTCCGGATCGGCCCAGGCGGTGACATAGACCCAGTAGACCGGCACCGGCTGCACCGGGCGGGCGTCGACCCGGTCGACCGTGCGGAAGACACGATCGATTTCCGAACGGGTCCAGGGCGTGCCCTGCAGGATCCAGGCGATCAGCTCGCGAACGTTCTGGATGCGTGCGCAGCCCGAGGAGTGGAAGCGCTGATCCTCGCCGAACAGGCCCTTGGAGGGCGTGTCGTGCATATAGACCGCGTGCTGGTTCGGGATGTTGATGCGCACATTGCCCATCGAGTTGCCCTCGAAGGGATCCTGGCGGAACCGGTAGTTCAGCGCGTCCATCGAGTTCCAGTTGATCGAGGTCGGCGGAACCTCCTGGCCCTGGCTGTTGAAGATGCGGATGCGCTGGTTGGTCAGGTAATCCGGCTCGGCCTGCATCTTCGGGATCAGGTCCTTGCGGATGATCGAGGCGGGCACGGTCCAGTAGGGATTGAAGTTGATGTCGGCGACGCGGGTCGAGATGACCGGCGACTGCCGGTCGGCCTTGCCGACCACGGCGACGTGGCGCGAGACGACCTGACCGTTCTCCACCGCCTCGGCCTGGGCGGCCGGGATGTTGAGCACGATGTAGCGGTTGCCGAGGAAACCCGAATAGGCGCGCACGCGGACCAGATTGGTCTCGAGCTGGCGCAGGCGCACCGCGGCCGGGACGTTGAGCGCGGCGAAGGTCGAATCGCGCACCTGGCCGTCGGGCGAGATGCCGTGGCGGTTCTGGAACCGCTTGACCGCCGTGTCGACATAGCTGTCGAAGACATCGGAGCGGCCCGCGCTGGGATCGAGGTCGCCGGTCGCCATCAGGCGGTCGCGCAGCAGCACGACGGCCGGCCGGCGCGCGCCGATGCGCAGGCGCTCGCCGGAGGGGACCGGACGCCAGCCGCCCTGGGCGACGATGTTCTGATACTGGGCGATCGCCTGCTCCAGGCCCTGCACCGTATGCGGCCCGAGGACGGGGAAGGTGTTGCGGGTGGCGCGGCTGCGCGACCCCGCGTCGAAGCTGTCGCCCCATTCGGCCGTCGCCGCCCCGCCGCGCACGCCCTGGGCGAGCGCCGAGGCGCTGCCGGCGGCGAGCGCGCATGCCGAAGCCACGGAGCCCAGCACCGCGCGGCGGCTGAGCGTCAGGGATCCGGTGGATGAGATCTGTTTTCTCGACACAAGGACTCTCCGGCTCATCGGCGAGGGCCGAGCCCTCCACCGTCAGCATGGACTGAACACCATTATCGTTAAGGAAAACGATATGACGACCTTGGAGGAGCTAGTAGTGCAAGCATTGTGACCAACTCAAGGCGATCGGCACAATCCTGCCCCGCGCGCCCGCAGGAAGCCACATTACTGTCGCCGCCGCATCACTCGCGGCGCCGTGCCGGCCCAAAACTTAGCCCTTGCGCTAAGTGTTTTCGTTTGATACTTAGCCTTATGGCTCACCATCAAACCAGCCTCGACGGCATCTTCCAGGCGCTCGCCGATCCGACCCGCCGGGCCGTGATCGGCCGGCTCGGCCAGGGACCGGCCAGCATCACCGAGCTCGCCCGCCCCTTCGCCATGGCCCTGCCCTCGTTCATGAAACACATCCAGCTGCTCGAGGGCAGCGGCCTCATCCGCACCGAAAAGGCCGGACGGGTGCGCACCTGCGCGCTCCAACCGCACAGTTTCGCGCTGGCCGAAAGCTGGCTCTCGGCCCAGCGCGCCTTGTGGGAAGCCCGCACCGACCGGCTCGAACGCTTCGTCACCGCAACCCAAGACACGCCCATCCAGGACAAGGAGACCCCGGCATGACCCGTTCCGTCGACCCCGACCGCGACCTCACCTTCTCGCGGATCATCAAGGCGCCGCGCACCGCCATCTGGCGCGCCTGGACGACACCGGCGAGCCTCGAGAAATGGTGGATCCCCGCCCCCGCCCTGTGCCAGGTGGCGGCCCTGGAGTTGCGGCCGGGCGGCGCCTTCGTCACCCGCATGAGCGAGGACGGCGGCCCCTTCGTGCCGCATCTCGACGCCTGCTTCCTCGCCATCGAGGACAACAGTCAGATCGTCTTCACCAATGCGCTGACCGGCGGCTGGCGCCCGGCTGACCAGCCCTTCATGACTGCGATCATCTCGCTGAAGGACCATGCCGACGGTACCGACTATGCCGCGCACGTCATGCACAAGAGCCCGACCGACCGGGCCATGCATGTCGAGATGGGATTCCATGACGGCTGGGGCACGGTCGCCGCACAGCTCGCGCGCCTCGTCGAGCAGGCCTGACGGCCGCCCCGGCTGGTCGGCCCGAGACCTGTTAGCGCTTATCGATCATCGATGATGTCGCAAGAACCGGCGATAAATCCGATCTTTTCAATCTGATCCCGATTATCGCTTATCGCTCAGAGCGCGCGCCAGGCGCCACGCGGCCATCGATCCGTCAAAACGATTATCGCTTATCGTCCATGCCAGGCGTTCGCCGCCTGTCCACGGGCGTCGTGATGATCGCCTCGAACCGGTTGCCAAATCGCTACCGGTCGCCGGTGCCTTCCGGCGGCGCCTCTCAGTGCATCAGCCGGCCGCCGGCGACGTCCAGGATCGCGCCGGTGATCCAGGACGCGCTGGACGAGGCAAGGAACAGCGCCGCTCCGGCGACGTCGGCGGGGGTGCCGAGCCGCCTCAGCGGATGCATGGCGGCGACCGCCCTGCGCGTCTCCGGCGGCATCATCGCGGCCGTCCGCCCGGTCAGGATCGCCGACGGCGAAACACAATTGACCCGGATCCCGGACGGGCCGACCTCGGCGGCGAGATGCCGGGTCAGCATGATCACGCCGGCCTTCGCCGCCGCATAGGCCGAGGATGCCGGCGAGGCCTGGCGGCCGGCCGTCGACGCCATGGTGACGATGGTGCCGGCGCCGCGCTCCCGCATGCCCGGGAGAAATGCCTTCACGGTCAGGAAGGTCGCCGTGAGATTGTGGTCGATCCCGGAGCGCCAGTCCGCCTCGGCGGTCCCGTCGACCGGTGCCGGCCGCGCCGTGCCGCCGCCGGCGAAGGCCATGAGAATGTCGACCGGCCCGAAACGCCGGCCGATCGCCACGCGCGCCGCATCCAGCGCCGCCGCATCGGTACAGTCGGCGGCGATGGCGACCGCCTCCCCGCCTGCCGCCGCGATGCCGCCGACGACACGCTCGAGGGCTTCGGCGTTCCGGCCGCCGACCGCGACATTCACGCCGTTCGCCGCAAGCCAGCGGCAGGTCTCGGCGCCGATGCCGCCGGAGCCGCCCGTAACGAAGGCCGTGCGGCCCTCGAGATCGGGATAGATGACAGGGCGAGCGAGATCGCTGGACATGATGGGCTCCTTGGCCGGGGTGACGATCGACTGCCGGTCAGACGAAACGGGCGATCGCCATGGTGAGCGCTGTGACCGCGAGCAGGCCCGCCGCCACCCGATGACCGATCGCAACGCGCGGCGACGCGCCGGACATCCCCTGCCCCTCGCCCCTGTCGAGGCGGCCATGGACGGGGCCGATGACCGCGGCCTGCACGGCGACCGCGGCCAGGGCGGCGAATGCGCCGGCGCCGAGCACCCATTCCGGCGCGCCGGACAGGCCCCCATGCAGAAACCACCAGAGCAGCCCGCCGGTGATGATGGCGACCGTCGCGGCGCCCATCTGCGGCCGGAACAGCGGGCCTGCCCCGGCGCCGCCGAGGCGAGCGAGGGCAAAGGTCGATCCCGCCCAGAACGTGGCGGCCATGACGTGCAATGCGATAACGACGATGATCGGAAACTGCATATCGACAAGTCCTCCCGGCCAGGACGAAATTTGATATACATATCGTATAGTCAATTCGGAGTGTCAAGAACCGTGAGCTCGCGCCCCTACAAGAGCCCGCGCCGGGCCGAAGCCGCCGCGCAGACGCGCGACCGGATCGTGGCCGCCGCCACCGCCGTGCTGGGCAGCCCCGGCGCGGCCGGCGCCTTTTCGCTGGAAGCAACGGCGAAGGCGGCCGGGGTGACGCGGCTGACCGTCTACAACCAGTTCGGCTCGCGCCGGGCGCTGCTCGAAGCCGTATTCGACGATCGCGCGCGGCGGGCCGGCCTGCACCGGCTGGGCGAGGCCATGGCCGACCCGGATCCGCATGCCGGCCTGCGGCGGCTGGTCGCCGTCTTCTGCCATTTCTGGGATTTCGAGCGCGGCGTGACCGAGCGTGTCCACGCCGAAAGCCTCGGCGACGCGGAATTCGTCGAGGCCCTGAAGGCGCGCAACGAGCGCCGCCGCCAGGCCCTCGCCGTGCTGGTCGCGCGTATGACGAAGGATCGGACGCCGCCCGACGGCGCAACCAAGGATCTCGTCGACGTGCTGTTCGCCCTGACGAGCTACGGCTTCTTCGCGAGCCTCTCGACACCGGAGCGCCCGGCAGAGGCGACCGCCACGCTCATCGCGGCTCTCGCCGGAGCCGCCGTCGCGCAAGCCCTGCCGGGCCTCGGATAGAAAAAGCCGGCGAACGGCCCTGGGGCCTGCCGGCTCGGTCGTCCGTATCATAGCCGACGGACATCGCAACCGCCGTCGGCTTCGCCCTGCAAATCGACACTCCGCTCCGCAAGGCGCGGGGCCTTCCGGCAGTCCGGCGCGGCGGCGCCAAAAGGTCGTCCGCCTACCTTCCGTCGCGGCCGAACCAGCCGCCGCCGCCCACCACGGCGAGCGCGTTCTCGCCGAGGATGACCACAAGCGCGATGCCGGCCAGCAGCATCGACCAATCCGACAGGATAGACGTCATGGGTGCCCCCGCCCCTCGAACGTCAGAGCCGGTAGAGGATCTGGTCGGTCCAGAACCGCTCGAGCCGCAGCAGCGCCTTGTTCAGGCCCTTGAAGTCGTCGAGCGAGATGCCGCCGACCTGCTCCACGGTGCGCACGTGCTTGGCATAGAGCGCGCCGACGACATCGGCGACCTCGTGGCCCTTGTCGGTCAAGCTGATACGCACGGAACGGCGGTCGACGCGCGAGCGCTGGTGGGACAGATAGCCCATCTCGACCAGCTTCTTGAGATTGTAGGAGACGTTGGAGCCGAGATAGTAGCCCTTGGTGCGCAGTTCGCCGGCGGTCAGCTCGCGGTCGCCGATATTGAACAGCAGCAGCGCCTGGACGGCATTGATGTCGGACCGGTTGCGCCGGTCGAACTCGTCCTTGATCACGTCGAGCAGGCGGCGGTGCAGGCGCTCGATGAGGGTGAGCGCTTCCAGATAGGCCGGGCTGATCGCCTCGAAGCGCTCCTGGCGCTCCGGCGAAATGGGGGGGGCGGTAACATCGCGGGTCTTTGCAGCCGTGGTCATGGTGACGCCTCATATCCTGTTGCGGGTGCCGGAGCGTTTTTTTGCCCTCGGCTGGACGGCCCTGTTCTCCGTCCGTGTCGGCAGCCAAGTTAGGCCCGCGAGTTTTAAGAGCTGCCCAAAAAACAAGATGAAGGCGGCTTAACCCTCACAGGCTGAACAAGATCTTGAATTGATCTTTTGAAAATCTCTTGTTTTCTCTTCATAAACCTCAGGCAATTGCGGCAAGAAACGATTCACGATCCGAAGCCCGGTCCTGACGGATTTGACTCGAATTCGATCGCGACCACCGCCGAATTCGGCAAGGGACGGTCAACCATCGGCCTGATGGCGGATAGGTTCAATCAACCATCGGCCATTTATACTTCCTTGGGCATATCCGGCGCGATGCCGCCCCCCGCGCCATGGCCAGCAAGCGCGCCCAAGCCCCGGCACTGGCGGGAGGCGCGGCGCCGGCCGCAGATGATGGCCAAAGTCGAGGCCAGGAGTGATGGAGAGCCGCGCCATGTCCGAAACGCACCGCTGCTTGAGCCGCCGCACGCTGACCGCCGCGCTTGTCGCCCTTGCCGGCAGCGGGCCGGCCGCGGCGCAGGCGGGCCCGGCCAAGGACCATATCGGCCTGCCCGGACCGATCCGCTTCGACGGTGCCGACTATTTCCTCGCCTGGAGCGCGCGGCCGAACCCGACCTACGTCAAACAGGAATACCTGCCCGCCGGCCAGCGGCTGGAACGCTATGCCGCCATGCTGATCGTGGAAACGCTGACCTCCGGCATCACCGTCGCGGCCGCTGCCGGCAGCCAGATCAATACGCTCGACCGCCGCAAGGCGAATGATCCCGTCGTCAACTACCAGGTCCTGCGCAACGAGGCGCGCGGCGAGATCATCCTCGATTTCGTGATGAGCGCCGGACAAGGCGATGCCACGATCATCGAATGGAATGCCTACCGGTACACTCCACGCCGCGACGGCGTGAACCTGTTCGCCATCAGCCGGCGCGGCTATGGCGGCGGGGCACGGGAATTCCTGGTGGGCTTGAGGACATGGCGAATGGCGACGATCACCACTCTCGCGGACTATCGGCTGCCGGAGCTACGGCCCGAAGGATGACCGGACTGCTGCGGCCTGCGGCGGTTCTGCTCGCACTCGCCTGTGCCGCGCCGTTCAGCGTCGCCACCAGCCGGGCCCAGAGCCCGTCGCCGCAGCGCACCTTTCTCGACAGGCTCGACATGAGCTCGCCGGCGGCGACCCTGACGACGCTGATCCGGACCTATCGCCGGTCGGACTATTTCGCCGTGTTCTTTCTGCTGTCGCCGCGGGCGAAGGCCGGCTTTTCCGGCACGATCGCGCGCTATTTCAGCCTGCAGCCGCTGTTTCCCAAGGTCCGGGGCATGAATCTGCCCGGCGCGCATGTCGGCGAACGCAATGGCGGCGACGAAAGCGACGATGCGCTCGCCGATCCTGCCGTCTCGTTCGACAACATCATGCTGGCGGCCGACCGGGCCGGCGTCCTGCCGTTCACCTTCGGGCCGGCCGCTCAGATCAGCAGCATCGACGCGGGCGACACCACCGCCATTGCCGGCATCGCCACCGACGGTGAGCCGCAGCGGATCGCGGTCGGCCTGCGGCGGCTGACCACCGGCGACTGGCGCATCGAGCGGATCACCTGGGCCGGCTCGTCCAGTGTGCTGCAGCCGTGGGGCGTCGTGCCCCACCGCTGAGCGGATCGCTCACTGGCCGCGCAGGAACCGGACGATGCCGGAAAAGTCGGTCTGTGCGCCGCCCTGCGCCGCGAACAGGCCGTAGAGCGAGGCCGCCTCGGCGCCGAGCGGCGTTACCGCATTGGCCGAGCGCGCCGCGTCCTGGGCGAGCTTCAGGTCCTTCAGCATCATCGCCGCGGTGAAGCCCGGCTGATAGTCGCGGTTGGCCGGGCTCGTCGGCACCGGGCCGGGCACCGGGCAATAGGTGGTGAGCGACCAGGACTGCCCCGACGACTTGGCGGCGATGTCGAACAGCTTCTGGGCGTCGAGCCCGAGCTTCTCGGCGAGCACGAAAGCCTCCGAAGTGGCGATCATGGTGATGCCGAGGATCATGTTGTTGCAGATCTTGGCCGCCTGGCCGTTGCCGGGACCGCCGGCATGGACGATGGTCTTGCCCATCTGTTCGAGCAGCGGCTTGGCACGGGCGAAGGTGTCGTCCTCGCCGCCGCACATGAAGGTGAGCGTGCCGGCGGCGGCCCCGCCGACGCCGCCGGAGACCGGCCCGTCGAGCATGGCGAAACCCTTCTCCGCCGCGGCCTTGGCCACCGCCCGGGCGGTGTCGACGTCGATGGTCGAGGAATCGATGAAGAGCGCCCCGGCCTTGGCGTGGGCGACGATGCCCTGCGGCCCGAGATAGAGCGCGCTCACCTCGCGGCCGGAGGGCAGCATGGTGACGACGGCATCGGCGCCGGCGACCGCCTCGGCGATCGATGCGGCGCGCGCGCCGCCGGCGGCGACATGGCGCGCGATCGCGGCCTCCGTGACGTCGACGCCGATCACGGTATGGCCGGCCTTGACGAGGTTGGCCGCCATCGGGCCGCCCATATTGCCGAGGCCGATGAACGCGATGGTGCTCATGATATCCTCCTCACGGGTCCTGCCCGGGTGCTGCGGGTCAGTCTGCGCTGCCCTGGTCGATCTGGCGGGCGGCCATGGTGGCCACCACGATATAGATGAGAACGAGCGCGACATCGCCGGCCGATGCCAGCGGCGGCCGGCCGGCGGTCTCCACCCAGCCCTGCATGCCCATCGGCGCGGAGACGTCGATCACCAGCGCCACCATGGTGGCGAGGATCCACACGACGCCGCCCCAGGCGGCGGTGAGCCAGAGGCCGACGCCGGCGACGAGCTCGATGACGGCGAAAAACACCGTCGCGGTCTGCAATCCCGGAGCAAGCTGCTCGAACTCCACGCCGTCGAGCTGCTGGAAGCCGCAGATCACCGCCCAATGGAACAGGCCTCGGCCGAGCGCGAGCAGGGCCAGTCCGCGCAGGAACCAGGTCAGGATCCGCACCCAGTCGAGACGCGCGGCGGCATGGGCCTGGATCGGCGCATCGCCGCCAAGCCTCGGCTTGGTCGTGCTCATGAGGCAGGTCCCGCCGGCGGCACCAGCTCGCCTGCGCCGAGCGGTGCGAAATAGCCGGCGACCATCTCGCGTGTCACCGCGGCGAGCTCGGCCGGCCGCCAGGCCGGCCGGTTGTCCTTGTCGATGATCACGGCGCGCACGCCCTCGTAGAAGTCGTGGCCACGGCAGAGGCGCGAAACGATGCGGAACTCGGCGGCCATCGCCGCTTCGAAGCTCATCGCCTTGCCGGCGCGCACCTGGGCGAGTGCGATCTTGAGCGAGGTCGGCGATTTCAGGCGGATCGACGCGGCGGTCTCGCCGGCCCAGGGCTCGGCGGCGGCTTCGGCATCGAGCGCGGCGAGAATCTCCTCGACCCTATCGAAACGGAACGCGCGGTCGATGAGGCCGCGGCGGGCCGTGATCGACTGCGGCACGGTCGAGGTGCGGGCGACGGCCTCGAGCACCGAATCGACCGCATCCGCCTGCGTCAGGGCGTCGATCAGCGCGGGGAAGGCGGCCGAGGCCGCCGCATGGGTCGCAAGGCCCGTCGACAGCGCGTCGCCCTGTTTCATGCGCGCGCCGGTGAGCGCGAAATAGGTGCCGATCTCGCCGGGAATCCGCGGCAGGAAATAGGTGCCTCCGACATCGGGGAAGAAGCCGATGCCGACCTCGGGCATGGCGAAGGCGAATTTTTCGCCCGCCACGACGTGGCTGCCATGGACCGAGACGCCGACGCCCCCGCCCATGACGATGCCGTCGACAAGCGCGATGAACGGCTTGGGGAAGCGCTTGATCAGGATGTTGAGCTCATATTCCTCGCGCCAGAAGGTCAGCGCCTCGTCCTGCCGCCCGGCCTTGCCGAGATCGTGCAGCACGCGGATGTCGCCGCCGGCGCAGAAGGCCTTGTCGCCGGCGCCCATGATCATGACCCGGGTGACGGCCGGATCGACCGCCCAGGCCTCCAGCACGGGACGCATGGCGCGCACCATGCCGAGCGTCAGGGCGTTGAGCGCCGCCGGCCGGTTGAGCGTGATCAAGCCGGCCTTGCCGCGCCGCTCGATGAGGATTTCGGAGGTATCGGATCGGCTGTTCGATGAGGACATGGGGCGGGAAATTGAACCGTTTGCTGTCAGGAGCCGAGAAGGTCGCGCGAGACGATGACGCGCATGATCTCGTTGGTGCCTTCCAGGATCTGGTGGACCCTGACGTCGCGCAGGATGCGCTCGATCGGATGGTCGTTGAGATAGCCGTAGCCGCCATGCAATTGAAGACAGCCGTTGACCACCTCGAAACCGACATCGGTCGCGAACCGTTTCGCCATGGCTGCCATGGTGGTGGCGCGCGGCTCCTTGGCGCCGACCGCGACGGCGGCGCGATGCACCATCAGGCGCGCCGCCTCCAGGTCCGTCGCATAGTCGGCGAGCCGGAAGCGCAGGGCCTGGAAATCGCTCAGGGGCGCGCCGAACTGCTTGCGGTCCTTCATGTAGCCGATCGTGCGGTCGAGGCAGAACTGGGCGCCGCCGAGCGAACAGGCGGCAATGTTCAGGCGGCCGCCGTCGAGACCGGCCATGGCGATCTTGAAGCCCTGGCCCTCCTCGCCGACGAGATTCTCGGCCGGCACCCGGACATTGTCGAAATCGACGACGGCGGTGGGCTGGCTCTTCCAGCCGAGCTTCTTTTCCTGGGCGCCGAAGCTGAGGCCCGGCGTGTCCTTGTCGACCACGAAACAGGAGACGCCACGCGCGCCCTCGCCGCCAGTGCGGGCCATGACGACATAGACGTCGGAGCGCCCGCCGCCGGATATGAAGGCCTTGGCGCCGTTGATCACGTAGGAATTGCCGTCCTTGACGGCGCGCGTGCGCAGCGAGGCCGCATCGGAGCCCGCGCCCGCCTCCGTCAGGCAATAGCTGGCGAAGTGCTTCATGCTGCAGAGATCGGGCAGGTAGCGCCGGCGCAGGTCCTCATGGCCGAACGTGTCGATCATCCAGGCGGCCATGTTGTGGATCGAGATATAGGCGGTCGTGGAGACACAGCCCTTGGCCAGTTCCTCGAAGATGACCGCCGCGTCGAGCCGCGACAGGCCGGTGCCGCCGACGTCCTCCTTCACATAGATGCCGGCGAATCCCAATGCCGCCGCCTTGCGCAGCGTCTCCTCGGGGAAGACCGAGCCGGCATCCCAGTCGCGCGCATGCGGCTCCATCTCGTCCCGCGCGAAGTCGCGCGCGACGGCCTGGAAGGCCTGTTGGTCTTCGGACAGAACGAAATCCATTGGCGGTCACCTCCGCCAATGGATTAGGAGCCCGGCGCCGGTGCGGTCAATACGGCCGCCCGGCAGAGGCCGGAGGGAATTCGGAAAGGTCGGTCAGCGGCTGCCCATGGCGTTCTTGACCGCTCCGATGATCGCCAGCAGAACACCGCCGCCGACACCGCCCGATACGAGGCTGGAGAGAATACCGCTAAGAGAAAGTCCGCCGCCGGCCAGCAACCCGGGCAGGACCGCCGCGACGATCTGCCCGCCGAGACCGCCGCCCAGCAGACCGCCGATAGAGTTGATCAAGGTGCCCTGGTCGAGACTGGGGGCTGATTTGCCGGCGATATTGCCGCCAACGGCGCCTGCGATAAGCTGGATCAGAATAGGAAGAAGACTTTCCATCACTGTGCTCCCTTTCGCGTCGCGCGACTCGGCACTTCGGCCGAGACCGCAGAACAATTGAGGCACACAAGTGAGATAACTGGCCAGCCCTCGCCGAATACGTATCGCAGAACATCGCCGGCGGGGCTGTTCGCGACCGGACCGGGATGCTAGGGCTGATCCTGCCTGGGCTTCGGACACGCTCGGCGCCCTAAGGGAAGAAAACCATGTCGATCCGCGCGCTCCGCGGCCACCCGCCGCTGCCCTCGGCCGTATCAGCAGAAAAACTGTCGCTGGCCACGCGCCTGCGCCGCAACCGCAAGGCCGACTGGACCCGCCGCCTGGTGCGCGAGACGACGCTGACCGTCGACGACCTGATCTGGCCGCTGTTCCTGATCGATGCGCCGGAGCCGCGCACCCCGATCGACAGCATGCCGGGCGTCGATCGCATCACCATCGACGAAGCGGTGCGCGAGGCCGAGCGGGCGGCCAAGCTCGGCATTCCCGCGCTCGCCCCCTTCCCCTATGTCGACCCGGCGCTGCGCGACCCGACCGGGTCGGAAGCCGAGAACCGGCACAATCTGATGTGCCGGGCGGTGCGCGCGATCAAGCAGGCCGTGCCCGAGATCGGGCTGATCACCGATGCCGCGCTCGATCCCTACACCTCGCACGGCCATGACGGCGTCCTGACCGCGGACGGCCGGATCCTGAACGACGAGACGGTGGCCATCCTCTGCCGGCAGTCGCTGGCGCTGGCCGAGGCCGGCGCCGACTGCATCGCCCCGTCCGACATGATGGACGGCCGGATCGGTGCGATCCGGTCGGCCCTCGACGCCGCCGGCTTCGAGGAGACGCAGATCATGAGCTATGCGGCCAAATATGCCTCGGGCTTCTACGCGCCGTTCCGCGACGCGATCGGCACCAAGGCGACGCTGATCGGCGACAAGCGCACCTACCAGATGGACCCGGCCAACAGCGACGAAGCCCTGCGCGAAGTCGAGCTCGATCTCGCCGAGGGCGCCGACATGGTGATGGTGAAGCCCGGCATGCCCTATCTCGACATCTGCAGGCGCGTCAAAGACGCCTTCGGCGTGCCGACCTACGCCTATCAGGTGTCGGGCGAATACGCGATGATCGAGGGCGCCGCGCGGGCCGGCTATATCGACGGCGACCGGGCGATGATGGAGAGCCTCATCGGCTTCAAGCGCGCCGGCTGCGACGGCATCCTGACCTATTTCGCGCCGCGGGCGGCCGACCTCCTCAACGCCAGAGGCTGAGCTGAAGCCGGCCGCGCAGCCGGGCCGGCCGCGCCGGGCGCTCGCCCGGAGCGCCAGGCTCTCCTGGCGGCTCTGGCCGATCATGGCTGCCGGCCTCGCGCTCGGCGCCTGCACCAGCGTGGTCGCGCCCGACCACCTGCGCATCTGCCGCGACGTGATGCCGGCGCTGCATGCCGAGGGCACGGCGATCCGCGAGATCCGCTACGGCCCGGTCGCCGGTTACGAGCACGCCGTGCGCATCGCCTATCTCGCGCGCGAGCCCGGCCAGGAGAACAGATCGCATCACCTCATCTGCGTCTTCGCGGGCGGCGGCGCCGACACCGCCCGCTTCGACCTCGTGCGACTGGAGACCGAACGCGGGCCGCTCAGCCCGGTCCGGCTGCAGATCCTGAAGCGCTGGTGGCTCGGCAATGCCGCGATCACCGCCGCGGCCGCAGCCCGCCGGCAGGCGGAAGCTGCCGTCCCCGCCGTGCCGATGCCGCTCGCCTACGGCCTCCAGCAGGCGGCGAACGGGCTGGTGCCGGCCACGCTCTACGGCCTGCTCGCCACCGCCTTCGCCCTCGTCTACGGCCTCATCGGCCGCATCAACCTGGCCTTCGGCGAGATTGCCGTTGCCGGCGCCTATGCCGCCATCGGCCTCGTCGCCATCACGGCGACGAGCCTCGGGCCGGGCCCGGCGCTCGGTCTGGCGCTCGCCGTCGGCGCGCTGACCGCCGCGGCCACCAATCTCGCCGTCGGCCGCGCAGTCGTCGCGCCGCTCATCGGTCGCCGGCGGAACGGCCAGGCCGTGCTGATGGCCACGGTCGGCCTCGCCGTGGCCCTGGGCGAGGCCCTGCGCCTGACGCATGGCGCGGCCGCCCGGTGGGCACCACCGATCGCCTCCGGCCCGATCCCGGTCGTGCGCGCGGGCGACTTCGTGACGACCGTCACGCTCAACCAGATGAGCGTCGCCGGCTTCGCGCTCGCCACCGCGCTCGGCCTCGTCTGGCTGATGCGCGCGTCCCGGTTCGGCCGGTCCTGGCGCGCCTTCGCCGACGATCCCGGCATGGCCGCGCTGTGCGGCATCGACCAGGGCCGGCTGATCGCCCTTACCTTTGCGCTGTCGGGCGCGGTGGCCGGCGCCGCCGGCTTCGCCCATGCCATGCATTTCGGCTCCGTCCATTTCGGCATCAGCACGGTGTTCGGCCTGAAGGCCCTGGTCGCCGCCATTCTCGGTGGCGTCGGCTCGGTGCCCGGCGCCTTCGTCGGCGGCCTGGTGCTCGGCCTCGCGGAAACCGCCTGGTCGAGCTATTTGCCTATCGAATGGCGCGACATAGCCGTCTATACCGCGCTCGTCTTGTTGATCGTCGTCAGGCCCACCGGCCTGTTCGACACGAATGGGAGGCCCGTGTGATGCTGTCCTTTGCCGCCATCGAGACCGCGCGCGAGACCATCAGGGGCCGGGTCATGCGCACGCCCATGCTGCCCGCGCCGGCGCTGTCGGCAATGTCCGGCGCCGAGGTCTTCATCAAATACGAGAACCTGCAGGTCACCAACTCGTTCAAGGAGCGCGGCGCCCTGGTCAAGCTCGCCAGCCTCGGCGAGAAGGAGCGCCAGCGCGGCGTCATCGCCATGTCGGCCGGCAACCATGCGCAGGCGGTGGCGCTGCACGCCAGCCGCCTCGGCATCCCCGCCACCATCGTCATGCCGGTGACCACGCCTTTCGTGAAGGTGGCGGCGACGCGCAGCCATGGCGCCCGGGTGGTGCTGGACGGCGAGACGCTGGCGGAGGCGCAGGCCCGGGCCGAGGCGATCCAGGCCGCCGAGGGCCTCGTCTGGGTCCATCCCTACGACGACCCGCACGTGGTGGCGGGCCAGGGCACGGTCGCCTGCGAAATGCTCGAGGACCAGCCCGATCTCGACATGCTGATCGTGCCGATCGGCGGCGGCGGCCTGATCGCCGGCAATGCGCTCGCCGCCAAGGCGATCCGCCCGTCGATCGAATGCGTGGGCGTCGAGGCCGAGCTCTATCCGTCCATGTGGAACGCCATCCACGGCGGCGACCGGCCCTGCGGCGGCCCGACGCTCGCCGAGGGCATCGCGGTCAAGTTCACCGGCAAGACCACGCTGCCGATCGTCCGCGAGCACGTTTCCGGCATCGTCCTCGTCAGCGAGAGCCAGCTCGAACGGGCCGTCAATTTCTGCCTCACCCAGCAGAAGCTGATCGCCGAGGGCGCCGGCGCCGCCGGCATCGCGGCGCTGCTCGCCGAACCCGGCCGGTTCCGCGGCAAGCGGGTCGGCATCATCCTCACCGGCGGCAATATCGACCCGCGGATCCTCGCCTCGATCATGGTGCGCGAGCTCGAGCGCGAGGACCGCATCGTCGCGATCCGCATGACCATTCCCGACCGGCCCGGCCTGCTCGGCAGCATCGCGACGCTGATCGGCCGGATGGGCGCCAATATCCTCGAGGTCGAGCACCGCCGGCATTTTCTCGACACGCCGGCCAAGGGCACCAAGCTCGACATCACCCTGGAAACCCGCGACAGCAATCATGCGCACGAGATCATGGAGGCGCTGGCGGCCGAAGGCCTGCCGGCGACCCGGATCAGCGCCGGCAGCGACGATATCAGCTGAGCGCGGCCCCGGAGGCGCAAGCGCCGGCAGTGACGATATCAGCTGAGCGCGGACCCGGCCGCGCAGGCGCCGGCAGTGACGACATCAGCTGAGTGCGGACCCGGCCGCACAGGTGCCGGCAGGGGCGACATCAGCTGAGGGCGGATACGGCCGCCGCGCGGGTGCCGGCAGGGGCGACATCAGCTGAGCGCGGACCCGGCCGCGCAGGCGCCGGCAGCGGCGATGATGGCCGGCGCGGCGCCCTCCGCAAGCCCCCGCAAGGCGCGGCAATGGCGGCGGGCCGAGGCGGCTGGTCGGATCGGTGCCATCAATCGGCCGCGGCCATCGTGCCCAATGCCGCCGGCCGTCCCTGTCCCGGGGTCGGGGTGCCCGCGCGCAGGGCGCCGGTCGGCCGCAACCCTTGGAGGCGCCCATGGAACTGCGCGTCGCGATCGTCGGCCTCGTCGCGTCATTGGCCCTGCCACCGGTGGCCAGCGCCGCCCCACGCCCTGCGGCCTATGGTCCGGACTGGCACCGGTCGAACTTCTGGCCCGGCGAATATCCCGGTGGTTTCACCCTGGATGACGATGTCACCATCTCCATCCGCAACCGGCCCGATCCGCAGGCGCCCGCAACCCTCACCTGCCGGATGCGCCGCGGCGCGACCTACCACCCCTGGAATGCCGCCCGCAACGCGAGCGACGGCCTGCGCTACGTGACCTATACGAAGACCGCGTCCTACCGCGTCAGCACGCCCTTCACCGCCCGTGTCAGCGACAGCCGGGGCGCGCGGACGCTCGACCTGCCCGCCGGCGCCACCTGGACCTATCTGGCCGGCCTCGCCGAAGGCCAGTTCCGCTTCCGCTACGACGGCCGGACCTATACCGGCTCGCAGGAGCTGTTCGACAAGTCGGTGGAGGTCGATGCCGGCGCGCGCGTTCCCGACGACGAATGGCTGCAGCTGCGCTGCGCCAATGGCGCGCGCGGCTGGCTGCTGCTCCGCGACGTCAGGGGGCGAGCCGGCTTCGGCTCGCCCAACATCACCGACTATGGCAAGGCGGCCGACCGGCGCTAGCGGGCCTGGCCGCGCGGCGACGGCCCGGGCGCAAATCCGCCGGGTCCGTCGACATTGACGACGGTCTCGCCCTCGCCGAGGCGGACGAAGACGTAGTGGACATCGTCGCCGCCCTCGACGATCTGGCAGCGATGGATCGCCCGCCGCGGGAAATAGGCGTAGTCACCCTTGCCGATCTCGAAGGATTCGGTGCCGTCCTCGCCGTAGTCGACACGAATGCGGCCCGACAGCATGTACATGACGCTGTCGAACTCCTGGTGGTGGTGCCATTGGCTCGGCGCGGCGAGCGCCGTCACGTGGCACTGGCCGACCCAGAGCGGCCCGGCCTCCAGCGCCTTCCTGCGGTTCTGGCCGGGTGTATTCGGACCATCGGTGAGCTGGTCGGCTGTGACGAAGCCGATCTTCTGAAACAGGCCTGCATCCATGGCATTGTCCTCGTGGCTTCCGCCCGTCCCTTGAGCGGAGCGGCCTTTAGTCTAGTCTGGTCGAATGGAGACAATTGGCCAATTCCTGTCGCCAACCAGACAGGCCGAGATCCTGCCGTTCGAGACCGCGCCGCGGCCGGTCGTCGGCTTCGCGCGCAACTATCCGGCCGGCCTGTCGACGGGCATGCACAGCCACCCGCGCGCGCAGCTGCTCTATGCCATCTCCGGCGTCATGCGGGTGGACACCGGCGGATCGAACTATCTGGTCCCGCCGACCACCGGCCTGTTTCTGCCGGCGGATGCGGAGCACGCGATCAGCATGGACGGGCCGGTGGCGATGCGCGCCCTGTTCATGCGCGAGGACGCGGCAAGCCGCGTCGCGAGGGCGGCCAAGGTCATCGCCGTCTCGGGCCTGCTGCGCGAGGTCATTCTCGCCGCCTGCGCCGAGCCGGTGGACTGGGAGCCGGGCGGACGCGGCCATCACCTCTCGGAACTGGCCCTCGACGAGATCGGCCGCGCCTCCCCCCTGCCGCTCGGCCTGCCGCTGCCGCGGGACGCCCGGCTCCGGCGGGTGGTGAGCGCGCTGCTCGCGCGCCCCGATGACACCCGCAACCTCGAGGACTGGGCGACCGTCGCCAATGCCTCGAGCAGGACGCTGGCGCGCATGTTCAGGGCCGAGACCGGCATGAGCTTCCGCCAATGGCGCCAGCAGGTCCGGCTGACCGCGGCGCTGAGCGCCCTGGCGACGGGGGCCACGCCGGCCCGGGCCGCGGCCATTGCCGGCTTCGACAGCGTGCCTGCCTTCGGCGCGGCGTTCCGCGCACAGTTCGGCCTCACGCCCGGCCAGGCGCGGCAGCTCCATCCCGGCATGCACGGCTAGCCTTCGCCCGCAATCCTCTTGTGATCGCGCCCGCGCATACTATCGTATGAAAAGGGCCGGATGGGTGGCGTGGCCCCGATTCCGTGGAGCGAGCCTGAAGCCGTGACCCAGCAGCCGCGCGACACACCGCAATTCTACCTGACCGCGCCGACGGACTGCCCCTATCTGCCCGGCCAGATGGAGCGCAAGGTGTTCACCCATCTCGTCGGTCCGAGGGCCGGCGAGCTCAACGACATCCTGACCCAGGGCGGTTTCCGCCGCTCACAGTCGATCGCCTACCGGCCGGCCTGCGAGAATTGCCGGGCCTGCATCTCCGTGCGCGTACCGGTGGCCGACTTCGTCATGACCCGTTCGTTCCGCCGGGTGATGAAGGCCAATGCCGACCTGACCGGCGAGATGCGCGCGGCCGTGCCGACCTCGGAGCAATATTCGATCTTCCGCGCCTATCTCGACTGGCGCCACCGCTCCGGCGGCATGGCCGACATGACCGTGCTCGACTATGCGCTGATGGTCGAGGACAGCCACGTGACGACGCGCCTGGTCGAATATCGCCGCCGCGACGCCGACACCGCCGTGACGGGCCGGTCGAAAGGCGAGCTCGTCGCCTGCGTCCTGACCGACGTGCTCGCGGACGGCCTGTCGCTGGTCTATTCCTTCTTCGAGCCGGAGCTTGCCGACCGCTCGCTCGGCACGCTGGTCATCCTCGACCACATCGCCCGGGCCCGCGCCATGGGCCTGCCCTACGTCTATCTCGGCTACTGGGTCGAGGGCTCGCGCAAGATGGACTACAAGGCCCGCTTCCTGCCGCAGGAACGGCTGCATCCGGAAGGCTGGGTGCGCCATGACGAGCCCGCGCGGGGCTAGGGCTTAAGCCCGCCCGTCCGATCGGGCTCGATCTCCCCTGCCGACAACCATCGCGACATCGTCGTCCCGCCTGAGCTGCCCCCTGCCCGTCGGCCGGCGCCGGATGCCGGTCGCGCCGGTCGCCGGATCAGCTCGCCTTGACATGCAGGTATTTACCTGCATATTCTCGCCGCAATGAAGGTTGAGGACGATGGACGCTGACAAGGTCTTCAAGGCTCTGGGCGATCCGACCCGGAGGAGGCTCCTGGACCTTCTGCATGGCAGGAACGGACAGACGCTCGGCCAGCTTTGCGAAAACCTGGACATGGCGCGCCAGTCCGTCACGCAGCACCTGGACCTGCTGGAGGCCGCGAATCTCGTGACCACGCTGAAGCGTGGCCGGGAGAAGCTTCATTTCATCAACCCCGTCCCCCTGCACGAGGTCTACGAGCGCTGGGTGCGCAAGTTCGAACGCCCGCGCCTCAGTCTTCTGCACGACCTCAAGAAAGAACTCGAAGGAGAGTAGAATGACCGAGGCGACCACCAGCTTCGTCTATGTGACCTATATCGCCGCGACGCCGCAGAGGGTGTTCGAGGCGATCGCCAGGCCGGAGATCGCCGGCCGCTACTGGGGGCACGAAAACGTGTCCGACTGGGCCCCCGGCTCGCGCTGGGACCACGTCGCGGTCTCCGATCGCAGCGTCAAGATCTCGGGCCATGTGGTGGAGAACACGCCGCCGAAGCGGCTCGTCATCACCTGGGCCAGCCCGGCAAGCTTTCCCGACCCGAAAAAGCACAGCCGCGTCACCTTCGACATCACCCCTTACGACGACGGCATGGTGCGCCTCACCGTCACCCACGACGAGCTGGAGGCCGGCGGCGCCATGGCGGCAGGCGTCAGCAAGGGCTGGCCGTGCGTGCTCTCCAGCCTGAAGTCCTTCCTCGAAACCGGCCGGCCGCTGAACGTTTTCGCAAAACCCATCGACGGCGCCGCGGCGGCGGCGTGAACCCTCCATGTCCGAAAGGTCCGAGACGATGACCAAGCCCCTGACCGGCGGATGCGCCTGCGGCGCCATCCGCTACGAGGCGACGAGCGAACCGGTCGCCCAGATCCATTGCCAGTGCCGCGAATGCCAGAAGCGCAGCGGCACCGGCCATTCCTCCTATCTCGCTTTCAGCCCGCGCGGCAGCGTGCGGATCGAGGGCCAGGCGACGACCTGGCGGGTCGCCGGCGACAGCGGCAATGTGAAGATCCACGCCTTCTGCCCGACCTGCGGCTCGCCCGTCTATCTCGACTTCGAGGCTTCGCCCGACGTCATCGCGTTCCATCCCGGCAGCCTGGACGATCCCGGCCGGTTCCGGCCCAAAGCCGTGACCTATGCGATCCGCGGCCATGCCTGGGACGTGATGGATCCGTCGCTGACGGTCTTCGAAACGATGCCGCCGGGCGGATGACCGCCGCGGCCGGCGCGCGTCGCCGTCACAGGGTGACGACGATCTTGCCGAACTGCTCGTTCGATTCCAGAAACCGATGGGCCTCGACGATCGCGTCGAAACGGAAGGTCCTGGCGACCGTCGGACGGAACGCTCCCGCCGCCAGTCCGTCGAGAATGAAGGCCTTCGCAGCCGCAAGGCGGGCGGGATCCCCGACGATTTCGTGCATGAGATAGCCGCGGAAGGTCAGGCTCTTCGCCAGCACATCGAGCAGCGGGAACGGCGTCGGCTCGGGGCTGAGGCCGCCATATTCGATCAGGATGCCGCCGCGCGCCATGCTCGCGGCGAGCGGCCCGAACAGCGGACCGCCGACGGCGTCGAAGACGACCCGCACCCCGTCCGGGCCGGCAATCGCCTTCAGACGCTCGGCGAGGTCCTCTTCCGCCGCCGCCACCACATGCGGCGCGCCCGCCGCCAGCAGCGCCATGCGCTTGGTCGACGTGCGGGTGACGGCGACCGCCGTCGCGCCGACGCGCCGGGCGATCTGCAGCGCGGCCAGCCCGACGCTGCTCGATGCGGCCGTGACCACGACGACGTCCCCGCGGCCGAGCCCGGCAATGTCGATCAATGCGCCATAGGCCGTGACATAGGCCATCCAGGTGGCCGCGGCCTGCTCAAAGCTCAGCGCGTCGGGATGATGGACGACGAGCTCCATGGGGAAGGTCGCAAGCTCGCCATAGGCCGGCCAGCGCTCCATCGAAACCGGCGGCACGACGCTGACGGCGTCGCCCGGGGCGAAGCCTGCAACCCCCGCGCCCAGCCGCTCGACGGTGCCGGCCGCCTCCAGGCCGAGGCCCGAAGGCAGGCGCGGCGTCTGGATGTAGCGGCCCTGGCGCATGAGGGCCTCGGCCCGGTTGAGTCCCAGCGCCTTGACGCGGATCTGCACCTCGCCCGGTCCGGGGTGGGGCATCTCGACCTCTTCGATGCGCAGCACGTCCGGGCCGCCATGACGATGAAAACGAACGACGCGTGTCACGGGCTCACTCCAAATCAAATAGGCGGAATGATCTATGTGCGTACCTTCGCCCTTTGATAAATCAGCGAATGCGACATTCAGTCGAAACCAGGAGTTTCGAAAAATGGATCGACTCACCAGCATGGCCGTGTTCGTCCGGGCGGTGGATCTCGGCTCGTTCGCGGCGGCCGCTGCAGCGCTCGACCTGTCCGCGCCGATGGTCGGCAAGCACGTGCGCTTCCTCGAGGAGCGGCTCGGCGCGCGCCTGATCAACCGCACGACGCGCCGGCAGAGCCTGACCAATCTCGGGCAGGCCTACTATGAGCGCTGCCGCCTGGTGCTCGCGGAGGCCGAGGCCGCCGACGCCCTCGCCGACGACGAGCGGGGCGAGCCGCGCGGCACGCTGAAAGTGGCCATGCCCGTCCTGTTCGGCCAGCTCTGCGCGGCGCCGGTGCTGATCGACCTCGCCCGCCGCCATCCGAGCCTCGCGCTCGAACTCTCCCTGAGCGATCCGATCACCGATCTTGCCGAAACGGGCTTCGACCTGGCGATCCGCACAGGCCCGCTGGACGACCGGGCCGGCGTCGTCGGCCGGCTCGTCGCGCGCCAGCCGATGACCGTCTGCGCTGCGCCCGCCTATCTCGACCGCAATGGCCGGCCGGAGCGGATCGAGGATCTCAGTGGCCACCAGGCGATCCTCTATGGCCGTCCTGGCAGGCTGCGGCCATGGCTGTTCCCGGAGGATGCCGGGCCGCCGCGCGAAATCCTGCCGCCGAGCCGGCTGAAGCTCGACGATCTCGCCGCCGTCCGCGATGCCGCGGTCGCCGGCATGGGGCTCGCCTGGCTGCCGCGCTGGCTGATGCGCGAGCAGCTGCGGAGCGGCGCGCTGGTGCCGCTCATGCCCGGGCGGCGCCCCTTTCTCTACGACAGCCACGTCCTCTGGCTCAAAACCCCGCGCCTGCCGCAGAAGGTGCGCCTCGCCGTCGACGCGCTGGCCGCGGCCCTGCCCGGGATGATGGACGCGGCGAGTGGTGCATAGCGAGCGGCGAATGGCGAATTAGGGCCGGCTAGGAATAGTCAAGATTATCAGAGAAATTCTACTCGCCACCCCACCCTTCACCTGAACGGCGGTGAATATTGCAGGCCGCCGCGGTTCCACAGCTGGTTGGGGCCGCGCGGCAGGCCGATGCGGCTGCCGGAGCCGAGATTGCGCTCGAAGCTTTCGCCGTAATTGCCGACATGCCTGACGATGCGCACCACCCAATCGCGGGTGAGGCCCATGGTCTCACCGAAACTGCCGTCGACGCCGAGCAGCCGGCGCACTTCCGGATTGGTGCTGGCGAGCTGCTCCTGCACATTGGCGCGGGTGATGCCGAGCTCCTCGGCCGCGAGCATGGCGAACAGGCTCCAGCGCACGATGTCGAACCATTGCTGGTCGCCCTTGCGCACCCAGGGCCCGAGCGGCTCCTTGGAGATGATCTCCGGCAGGATCACGTGGTCCTCCGGGTTCTGCATCAGGAAGCGGTTCGTCGCGAGCTGCGACATGTCCGTGGTGTAGGCGTCGCAGCGGCCGTTCTCATAGGCCTTGGCGACCTCGTCCAGGCTGCCGAAGGTGATCACCTTGTAGGTGAGGTTGTGGGTGCGGAAATAGTCCGCGAGATTGAGCTCGTTGGTCGTGCCCTGCGACACGCAGATGGTCGCGCCGTCGAGCTCGCGCACCGATTTGAGGCCGGCCGATTTGCGCACCAGGAAACCCTGGCCGTCGTAGTAGTTGATCGCGGTGAAGGCGAGACCCTGGCTGGTTTCGCGGCCGATCGACCAGGTGGTGGTGCGGGCGAGCACGTCGATATTGCCGCCCTGCAGCGAGATCAGGCGGTCCTTGGAGGCGAGCGGCAGATAACGCGCCTTGTCGGGATCATCGAAGATGGCCGCGGCCAGCGCCCGGCAGAAGTCGGTGTCGAAGCCGCGCCAGACGCCCTTGTCGTCGGGCTGGGAAAAGCCGGGCACGCCCTGGCTCGCCCCGCACATGATGTAGCCGCGCTCGCGGATCTTCTGCAGCGTCGCGCCCTGGCCGGTATTCTGCGCCAGCGCCGGCGCCGGACCGACCACGCCGGTTCCGAACGTGCCGGCAAGGCCGAGGGCGGCGACGGCGGCGACCGCCGCCAGGCTCTTCGAAAAGCTCATGATGATCGGTTCCCGCTCTGGCGTGCGGCTTGAGCTGCCGCATCGAGCGGGTATTCAACCGAACTTGTTGTTCTTCGGGAAGCCCTTCGGCGGCAGCCGGCCGGCATCGGCGCGATTGCCGAGCCAGTCGGCCAGATCCTTCTCGGCCACAGTCCAGGTCCGGTCGGAGGAATCCTTCCAGGTCAGGCCCTCGGCGAGCGCGAAGGTCTTCACGTCGGCAAGGCCCCCGCCCTTGTACTTCTGCAGGCGCACGCCCTTGCCACGGGCCATTTCCGGCACCTGGCTGAGCGGGAAGACGACGAGCTTGCGGTTCTCGCCGACGACCGCGACATGCTCGCCCTCGACCACCCGCACGGCCACGAGCTCGTCGGGCTGATCGATGCCCATGACGCCCTTGCCCTTGCGGGTATTGGCGACGAGATCGTCCTCCGCGACCACGAACCCGCGGCCCTCGCGGGAGGCGAGCAGGACCTTCCGGCCCCCCTTGAAGGGCATGACGTCGGCGATGTCGTGCTCCTGCTCGAGATCGATCATCAGGCGGATCGGCTCGCCCGCGCCGCGTCCGCCCGGCAGCTTGGAGCCTTCGAGGGTGAACACCTTGCCGTTGGTGGCAAAGACCAGGAGCTTGGAGGTGGTCTCCGCGGGGAACGAGATCTTCAGCCGGTCGTCGGTCTTGAACGACAGCGAGGAGAGGTCCTGGACATGGCCCTTGAGCGCCCGGATCCAGCCCTTCTCGGACACGACGACGGTGATCGGCTCGCGCTCCACCAGAGCTTCGGCAATGGCACCCTCGTCATGCTCGACGGCCTCGCCGAACGTGGTGCGGCGCCTGCCGAGCGGCGTGTCCTTGCTGAACTGCTTCTTGACCCGCCCGATCTCCCAGGAAATCGTCTTCCACTGCAGCGCTTCCGAGCCGAGCAGCTTGACGATGCCGTCCTTCTCCTTCGTCAGCTCGTCATACTCCTTGCGCAGCTCGATCTCCTCGAGCTTGGCAAGAGACCGCAGGCGCATGTTGAGGATCGCCTCGACCTGCACCTCGGTCAGGTCGAACCGGGCGACGAGCGCCTTTTTCGGCTCGTCCGCAGTGCGGATGATGCGGATCACCTCGTCGATGTTGAGATAGGCGATGATCAGGCCGGCCAGCACCTCCAGCCGCCGCTCGATCTCCGCCAGGCGATGGCGCGAGCGGCGCAGCAGGACGTCGCGGCGATGGTCGACCCAGGCGCGCAGCACGTCCTTCAGGCCGACCACGCGCGGGATCTTGCCGTCCATCAGCACATTCATGTTGAGCGGGACGCGGCTCTCCAGCTCGGTGAGCCGGAACAGGCTCTCCATCATCAAGGTGCCGTCGACATTGCGCGAGCGCGGCTCGAAGACGAGCCGGATGTCCTCGGCGCTCTCGTCACGGAAATCGGCGACCAGCGGCAGCTTCTTGTCGACGATCAGCTCGGCGATCTTTTCGATGAGGCGGCCCTTGGTGACCCCGTAGGGGATCTCGGTCACCACGATGTGGTAGGTGCCGCGGCCGGTATCCTCCTGGTGCCAGCGGGCGCGCGTGCGGAAGCCGCCGCGCCCGGTCTCATAGGCTTCCGCGATGGAGGCCCTGCCCTCGATGATGATGCCGCCGGTCGGGAAATCCGGCCCCGGCACATGGGCCAGGAGGTCGTGCGTCGTGCATTTCGGATTGGCGATGAGATGCAGCGCCGCGTCGCAGATCTCGGCCGCATTGTGCGGCGGGATCGACGTCGCCATGCCGACCGCGATGCCCTGGGAGCCGTTGGCGAGCAGGTTCGGGAAGGCGCCCGGCAGGACGACCGGCTCCTCGTCCTCCTCGTTGTAGGTCTTGCGGAAATCGACCGCGTCCTCGTTGATGCCTTCCAGCAGCAGCGCCGCGACCTCGGTCATGCGCGCTTCGGTGTAGCGGTAGGCCGCCGCGCCGTCGCCGTCGATATTGCCGAAATTGCCCTGGCCGTCGACCAGCGGGTAGCGCTGGGCGAAATCCTGCGCGAGCCGCACCAGCGCGTCGTAGACCGACTGGTCGCCGTGGGGATGGAACTTGCCGATGACGTCGCCGACGATGCGCGCGCACTTCTTGAATGCCGTCCCGGGGTCCAGCTTCAGGAGCCGCATGGCGTGCAGGATGCGCCGGTGCACCGGTTTCAGGCCGTCGCGCGCATCCGGCAGCGCCCGTCCCATGATCGTGGACAGCGCATAGGACAGATAGCGCTCCTCCAGCGCATCGCGCAGATTGATGCTTTCCACGCCGTCATCACCGCCGCCGGGCGGCTGGACACGTTCGCCCATGGGTCTTGGCCTCGCGAATCGGGGGACGCTCAGATCCTCTGATTAGGCCGGCAAGGCAAGGGGAACAAGCAAGGAACCTTTTCCCGGCCGGTGCCTGTGGACGCCCGCGGCGTCAGGCCGGGCCGTATCGAGGGGCCTGCGGGCCGCCGGCAATACGATCCGGTGCGCGCACATGCCGCAACGTCAACCTCTTTTCGCCACAACTCCCCGGCCTAACTATGGACGGTCAGTTCCCTGCTTCCGGAGACCCGTAGTGAGCACCGATGCGCCGCAATCCGCTTCCCAGCCGGCCGGAATCCGCGGAGGCATGGCGCTCGACGACATCGTGCTCATTCCGCTGGCGGCGGCCCTCGTCGCGCTGAAGCGCCTGACGCGCGCCCTGATCATCCTGCTCGTCCGCCTCATCGACTTCCTGTTTCCGATCCTCCTGCAGGTGATGCGCTTTCCGCTGTTCACCCTGCGGATGATCGGCGACGGACTGACGCGCCTGATGCAGGCTATCGTCGCCATCCTGCCGCTCGGCGGCGACAAGAAGCGCGCCTGGCGCGAGGCGCTCGCCCGCGGCTGGGCCTGGCTGCGGGCCAAGATCAGCTACAAGGCGTTCGAGGAGGCGGTGCATCACGCCTTCGAGGCGGGCATGGCCTGGGTGTTCAGGACCTGCAAGACATTGAGCCCCAGCACAGCGCTGCTGGTCATCGTGGCGGCAGTGCTCTGGATCCCCATCTCGTTCGGCGCGGCGACCGCCGTGCATGCGCTGCTGATCGCCAAGGCCGCCGTCCTGCCGCCCTGGATGCAGCTTTTTCACGGCGTTGCGACCATTCTCGCCAAGAGCAAGCTGCTGGTCCTGCCGGTCTATCCGGCCGCCTGGCCGCAGGCACGCAAGCACCCGCTGGTGGAGGCCATTGCCGCGATCTGCCGGCGGATCGCGGCGCTGCCGATCGCCGCAAGGCTCGGCCTGCGCTATCGCCAGAGCGACGAGGCCGCGATCGCCGCGATCCACGCCACCCGCCGCGCCGGCCGGGCGACCGGCGCCACCCGCGCCCTCCATGGCCTGCGCGACGCCCTGTGGCGCCTCGTCGATGCGGCGGCCAGCGGCCTGCGCGTCGCGCTGCGCTGGCTGGTGAAGCGTCTCGCCCGGCTGCCGGTGCTCGGGCCGGTGGTGGCGCGTTACGCCATCGAGTACCGCCGGACCCACGAACCCCATGCGGAAACGCTCAGCACGCGCACCCGCTCGTTCTTCCAGCGCTGGTCGGTGAAGTTCACCGCCGGCTATTACGAGGCACGGGAGGCAGCCGCGGGTACGCCCGGCCATGGCGGCGGCCACGGCGGCTGACGCCGGCAGCTTCTCCGTCTCGGCCCCGTAGCTCCTGCGCGCCAAAGACGCTATCCGGACATGGCAGGCGCCGGCTAGACTTGCGCCGACAAGACGCCGTTCCCGCCCCCGGTTCGACGAGAGAGCTTTCGCCATGTTTCACCGCCTTGCCGCCGCCGTGCTCGCCCCCCTTCTCGTCGCCCTCTCCGCCGCGCTGCCGGCCAGCGAAGCGCCGGCCGCCGGCGAGCGGCCCGACCTGATCTTCCGCCGCTCCACCGTGTTCCGCCTGCTCTCGCCGAACGACAAGCTGGCCACCTACGGCATCGACGACCCCGATGTGGAGGGCGTCGCCTGCCACTTCACCGTGCCGGAAAAAGGCGGCTGGGCCGGCACGTTCGGCTTTGCCGAGCAACTGTCGGAAGTTTCGCTGTCGTGCCGGCAGATCGGCCCGATCCGCTTCCGCAACCGCACCGGCCAGGGCGACGTGGTCTTCTCCGAAGGGCGCTCGTTCTTCTTCAAGCGCGTGCAGATCGTGCGCGGCTGCGACGCCCGCCGCAACGTGCTGGTCTACATGATCTATTCGGACAAGCTGATCGACGGCTCGCCGCAGAACTCGACCTCGTCGGTTCCGATCATGCCCTGGGGCGCCAATGCCGACATCCAGCGCTGCAGCGAGTGGATCAGATAGCCCGCTTCCGGCGGCAGGACGGCCATCGACGAGCTTGACGACGCGCCTTTCATCTGCGCTATCTCAGCGCCATGAACGGTTTCTCGGTCCCTGCGGGGATGATTTGCATTTCCGGGATTATTTGCGGCTGAGCGACAGCGCTGGCCGGCAGACGTTCTTTGCCTCATCCTTCTGAAGCCAAAGATCACGCCCGGCCAGCGGAGTGCTCGGTTCGTGCTGTGCGAGGATGGCCATGACGATCAGGCTCTACAACACGCTGACCCGGTCGAAGGACGCGTTCCGTCCGATCGATCCGGACAACGTGCGCATGTATGTCTGCGGCCCGACCGTCTATGACGACGCCCATATCGGCAATGCCCGGCCGGTGATCGTCTTCGACCTGCTGTTCCGGCTGCTGCGCGCGACCTATGGCGAGGCCCGCGTCACCTATGCGCGCAACATCACCGACCTCGACGACAAGATCAACAAGCGCGCCCATGAGCGCGGCATCACCATCCGCCAGCTGACGGAAGAGACCACCGCGCGGTTCCACCGGGCGATTGACGCCCTCGGCGCCTTGCGGCCGACCGTCGAGCCGCGCGCGACCGACCATATCGAGGAGATGAAGGCACTGTGCGAGCGCCTCGTCGCCGCCGGCCACGCCTATGTCGCCGAGGGCCATGTGCTGTTCTCGGTGCCGTCCATGCCCGACTACGGCAAGCTGTCGAAACGGCCGCTGGACGACATGATCGCCGGCGCGCGCGTCGACGTCGCGCCCTACAAGCGTTCGGAAATGGACTTCGTGCTCTGGAAGCCTTCGCGCGAGGCGCATGAGCCGGGCTGGCCGAGCCCGTGCGGCATCGTCGAGCCGGGCCGGCCGGGCTGGCACATCGAGTGCTCGGCCATGAGCTGGAAGCACCTCGGCGAGGTCTTCGACATCCATGGCGGCGGCATCGACCTCGTCTTCCCGCACCACGAGAACGAGGTCGCGCAGACGACCTGCGCCTTCGGCCACCAGGTCATGGCCAATGTCTGGATGCACAACGGCTTCCTGCAGGTCGAGGGCGACAAGATGTCGAAGAGCCTCGGCAATTTCGTCACCATCCAGGAGCTGCTCGACGGCTGGCAGGGCCAGGCCTGGCCGGGCGAGGTGCTGCGCCTGACCATGCTCAAGGGCCATTACCGCCAGCCGATCGACTGGACGGTGAAGGCGATGGAGGAGAGCTGGAAAACGCTCGAAGGCTGGTATCGGACCATCGGCGGGATCGCGCCCGGCCCGGTCCCCGCGCCGGTCCTCGACGCCCTGTCCGACGATCTCAACACGGCCAAGGCGATCGCCGAGCTGCATGCGCTGGACAAGGCGGGGGACGCCCCCGGCCTTGCCGCCGCCCTCCGCCTGATGGGCTTCGATCCGGCACGCGCCGGAGAGCTCGCCGGGGCCACGGCGCTCGACGCCGTCGACACGGCGAAGGTCGAGACCCTGGTCGCCGCGCGGCTCGCCGCGCGCAAGGCCAAGGACTTCGCACTGTCCGACCGGCTGCGCGACGAGCTCGCAGCGCTCGGCATTCAACTGAAGGACGGCAAGGACAAGGCGACGGGCGAGCCGATTACCACCTGGGAGGTGACGCGCTGAGCGCGTCGCTTCCCGCCGGCGGCCGGCCCCAGGACCGTTCCGCCGGCAGTGCGAACCGGCCCCCGATCCCCTGCCCTCAAAGCGATCCGGTGCGCGGCCCGTGAGCCCGACCGGACGCCCCTCGCGAGACCGCCCGATGAGCGAACGCCTCTATCTTTTCGACACCACCCTGCGTGACGGCGCGCAGACGACCGGCGTCGACTTCACCCTGGACGACAAGCTGAAGATCGCCGCCCTGCTCGACGCGCTCGGCGTCGACTATATCGAGGGCGGCTATCCCGGAGCCAATCCGACCGATACGGCGCTGTTCTCCGAACCGCGCAACACGAAGGCCGGCTTCACCGCTTTCGGCATGACCAAGCGTGCCGGCCGCTCCGTCGCCAACGATCCGGGCGTCGCGGCGCTCCTCGATGCCCGCGCCGATGCCATCTGCTTCGTCGCCAAGGCCTGGGACTATCACGTCCATGTCGCGCTCGGCACGACACTCGAGGAGAACCTCGCCGGCATCAGGGAATCGGTCGAGGCGGCGAAAGCCCGCGGCTTCGAGGTCATGCTCGACTGCGAGCACTTCTTCGACGGCTACAAGGCCAATGCCGACTATGCCCTGGCCTGCGCCCGCGCCGCCTACGAGGCCGGCGCGCGCTGGGTGGTGCTGTGCGACACCAATGGCGGCACCCTGCCGGAGGAGGTCTACGAGATCGTCAGCGCCGTGACGCAGCACGTGCCGGGCGACCATCTCGGCATCCACGCCCATAACGACACCGAACAGGCGGTGGCGAACTCGCTCGCCGCCGTGCGGGCCGGCTGCCGCCAGATCCAGGGCACGATGAACGGGCTCGGCGAGCGCTGCGGCAATGCCAATCTCGCCTCGATCATCCCGACCCTCATGCTCAAGCAGGCCTATGCGGAGCGCTTCGAGACCGGCGTCAGCCAGGCGGCACTGGCCGAGCTGACGACGCTCTCGCGCAAGCTCGACGAACTGCTCAACCGCTCGCCCAATCGGCACGCGCCCTATGTCGGCGCCTCCGCCTTCGCCACCAAGGCCGGCATCCACGCCTCCGCCGTGCTGAAAGAGCCGGAAACCTACGAGCACGTGCCGCCGGCCAGCGTCGGCAACCGTCGCCACGTGCTGGTCTCCGAGCAGGCCGGCAAGTCCAACGTGCTGGCCGAGCTCGAACGCGTCGGCCTGACCGTCGAGAAGGATGATCCGCGCGTGGTGCGCATCCTGGAGGCGATCAAGGAGCAGGAAAGCCTCGGCTATACCTATGAGGGCGCGGACGCCTCGTTCTTCCTGCTCGCCAAGCGCATGCTGGGCGAGGTGCCCGTGTTCTTCGAGGTCGAGCGCTTCAAGGTGAATGTCGAGCGGCGCTGGAACGCCCTCGGCGACCTCGTTTCCTTCTCCGAAGCCACCGTGAAGGTGAAGGTCGGCGATGAGGAGCTGATCTCCGCGGCCGAGGGCAACGGCCCGATCAATGCGCTCGACGCCGCGCTGCGCAAGGATCTCGGCAAGTACCAGCGCTTCATCGAAGATCTCGAACTCGTCGACTTCCGCGTCCGCATCCTCAACGGCGGCACCGGCGCCATCACCCGCGTGCTTATTGAAAGCAAGGACGGCCTCGGCGACACCTGGACCACGGTCGGCGTCTCCGCCAACATCATCGACGCGAGCTTCCAGGCGCTGACCGACAGCATTACCTACAAGCTGATGAAGGACGGCGTCGACGTCTGAGCGGCCTGCCCGGACGTCACCGCAGCCATCCGGGCGCCTCCGACCAATGGACGAGGCCGGCCGCTTGCCTCCGGCGGCCGGTTTCCGGCACATAGGCGCCTCACCGACCTGACAGTCGAATGCGACGGCGGGCCTTCAAGACTGCCGCCCGGCCACAGGCGCCCTTCCCTCGAGGAGTGAGATTAATTGCAGGCCACTTCCATGCTCGACCAGGCGCTCCTGCGCCTCGATGAAGCCGCAGCCCATGTCGCTCTCGATCCCGACGTGTTGGAAAAGCTGAAATATCCGCGCGAGACGACCAAGGTCCGCCTCATGATCCGCATGGACGACGGTTCGCGCAAATCGTTCATGGCCTGGCGCTGCCGCTATGACGACACGCGCGGGCCCACCAAGGGCGGCATCCGTTTCCATCCGGAATCGACCGCCGAGGAGGTCGAGACCCTCGCCTTCTGGATGACCTTCAAATGCGCGGTGATGAACCTGCCCTATGGCGGCGGCAAGGGCGCGGTGCGCGTCGACTCGCATGCCCTGTCGAAAGCCGAGCTGGAACGCCTGTCGCGCGCCTATATCCAGGCCTTCGCCAGGATCATCGGCCCGGATCGCGATATTCCGGCGCCCGACGTCTACACCAATTCGATGATCATGGGCTGGATGGCCGATGAATATGCCTCGATCGTCGGCGAATCCGCGCCGGCCGTGATCACCGGCAAGCCGATCTCGCTCGGCGGCTCGCTCGGCCGCGACGACGCCACCGCCCGCGGCGGCTACTATCTCGTCCGGCGCCTCGCCGATCAGCTCGGCCTGGAGCCTGGCGCGCGTGTCGCGGTCCAGGGTTTCGGCAATGCCGGCCAGCATATTGCGCGCCTGCTCGCCGCCGACGGCTACCGGATCGTCGCGGCGAGCGACTCCAAGGGCGCGATCCAGCGCGCCGACGGCCTCGACGTCGAGGCCCTGCTGGCGGCGAAGAATCAGGGCAGCCTCGTCGCGCTCGCGGGCACGAACGGCATTACCGCGCTTTCCGCCGACGACCTCATCGCGGTCGACTGCGATATCCTGGTTCCCGCCGCGCTGGAAGACATGATCCACGCGCGCAATGCCGACCGGGTGAAGGCGCGCGTCGTGCTCGAGCTCGCCAACGGCCCGATCACGCCGGAGGCCGACGCCATCCTGGAACGCAAGAAGATCGTGGTCCTGCCCGACATTCTCGCCAATGCCGGCGGCGTCACCGTCTCCTATTTCGAATGGGTGCAGAACCGGCAGGGCTTCTACTGGCCGGTCGAGGAGGTGCACGAGCGCCTCAAGACCATGATGGAGCGCGAAGGCGCGGCCGTCTGGGCCATTGCCCGGGATCGCGGCATTTCCCTGCGCAGCGCAGCCTATGTCCATGCGCTCTCGCGGCTCGCCAACGCCATCCAGGCGCACGGGACCCAGCAGTTCTTCACGAGCTGAGCACAGGCACCTCCCGCCGGTCCGGCCGGCGGGGGGTGCCGGGGCCGGCGGCCTTTCGAAGCGGGCCTGCGACCCGTTGCGCGCCGGTGGCGCCAAGGGCGGTCAGAAATCGTTCCGCCGCAATGTCCGGTGCCGGCCGCCGCCGGCCCCCAAGGACCTGATCGCCTCGGCAATATCCTCCGCGGCCTGCTGTCGGATCGCCGCCACCCGGCCTTGAACCGATGGTCCCTGCAGCTGGCGGACATTCGGCGCGCGCGCTGCCGCGCCGCCGCCAAGCGCGCCCAACTGGGCCAGAAGCGGCATCATCTCGCTCTGCTTCATGCCGGAAAACGCAATCTGCTCGAACAGGTCGCGGATGTCCGGCCCCGGATCGCCGGTGATGACGGGATTGACGATGTCCTGCCGGGTGATCATGCCCTCGCGAAAATCGCGGTCGACCTTCGCCTTCTCCAGCTTCTTGAGGATGCACATCTTCACCAGGGAATCGTACAGTCCTCCCACCGACAGCGAATGGCCGTCGACATAGGCAAAGGCCAGCAGCTCGCTCAGGCGCACATCGACCGGCCGTCCGAGATAGTCACGGAAATCGCGAACGTGCAGTTCGATCGTATAGTTGCCGTCTTCCGGCCGGTTCCGGAAGCTTAACGTCTGCCCCTCGATTGCATATTCGATCCGCACCGCCTTCGCCATCTTGGTGCCACCGGTCTCGAGCGGCTGCGGAAATTCGACGAGCGCATTGTCGACCGTCACCGCGGTCGCCTTGGGGTCGAGCACGACCTCGCGGTAGCCCGACGCGGTATAGATGCCCAGCACGAACTGGCAGCGCAGCGCCGGCAGCATGGACGTGACGACCCGGTATTCGAAGGGGATGACCAGGCGCGAAATGGTGTACGGGAAGGTCCCCATTTTGGTGTCGCAGGGGATCCTGGTCGTCCATTCGCCGGTCTCCATGCTCACCAGCTGCCGGGTGCCTTCGCCGCCCTCGAGCCGGATCGAACGATGCCCGCGGTGCCCGGTCATGTTGACGGTGGCATTGCCGCTCAACGTGAACCTGTCCGGCTTGATCTCGCTGCGCTCGAAGGTGACGGCAAGCTGGCCCGTCGCCGCAGACCCGGCATTCATCGCGGAGAGATTCTCAGCCAGCGCGGACTTCACGAGACCATTGGCGATGCCGTCGGCCGCGAGCGTCGCCACCGCATTGGCAATGCCGAGCGCGGCGACAGCATAGATCTTGCCCACCACCCAGGCGGCGACCCAGCAGTACCAGGGAATGCTGACATCGACGTCCGGTTCGTCGTTCCTGGCTGACGGCACCAGCTGGTTGTCGCGTATGTCGAAGGTGAGATAGGCGCGGACCGAGCCGGAGGCCTTGTAGCAGAAGCCGGTCGTGTAGAAGTCCAGGTCGAGGATCACCTGCCCCTCGCCCAGCGCGTCGGCCACCCGAGTCAGCCGCAGTCCGTCCTGCACCTCGAATTCTTTCGCCCCGGCGCAGATGGAGGGCAACCGGTCCCAACGCCCGTCGAGATAGGCCTGATCACGCTGGATGCGTATCCCGCCGATCGTAACGGACGATGGCATCAGCCCTTCCATCAGGCTCGGGCAGAAGCAGAAACGGCAGAACGCCTGCGGCGACAGCGTCACCGCTATCGTCTGGTCGATGGGCAGGGCGAGCCTGGACTTCGTCCGCGGGCGCCCCTTGCCGACATTGCCGGCAAACAGAAATCCAGCCAGCACCATGGCCTGTTCCGCACGATCGGCTCCGCCGAAGGGAAACACCTCCAGCCCCGCATAGGCCGTGCGCGGCATGATGCTGCCGTCGACGCCGGGCGTTACGGGTATGCCGAGGTCGAGCCTGAACTCGCCGACGAGCGTTGCGAGTCCGCGAAGGGCCTCATCGGCGGTATCCTCGAAGCGGACGGCGTCCATGCCGGTGCCGGCAAGCGCGTTGCGGATCGCGCCTTTCGCCACATCGCTGAAGGCGACGTCCGCGCTTTCGGGGCGCGCGCGCAGAACAAGGACGGCGGTGCCTCCGCCCACCTCGATGCGGTGATCGAAAGTCGCCCGCACCGTACCGTCGAGCGGCGAGACGCGGATCCCCTCTGTCGAGACGTCGGAATCGGCGAACCGGATCTCGACGGCGATCGGCTGGTTCGTCCGCAGATCGACATCCAATGCCGTGACGATGATCTGTAGGCTGAAGGTCTGGCCATTGTCCGCATGGACCATCGTGTGCATGAACGGGGTGACGACCCGGCCGCGACCGGGAATGTCGATATTGGCTTCGAGCATATCCGCCACCAGACCGGCGCGGATTTCGGTGACCAGGTCGTAGCCGGCGAGCTCGGTCATGACTTCGCCCCCTTGGCCGGCAGTCGGAACAGCCCTTCGATGTTGATCCGCACGCTCTGGCGCGGCGCAGCGGCGAGCGCCTTGTAAACATCCTCGGCCACGCCGTCGGGGAGTTCGGGATGCAACTTGCGCACCGCAACTTCCACCGCAGGCGCCAGAACGACGCCGACATCCTTCAAAAGCCGCATCGGGTCGAGCAAGAAGAGATTGCCGCCATTCGGCATAGCGGCGATGCGCCTGACGATCTCGGCCTCGCATTTTCGCAGATCGTCGAGTGATTTCACGCCGATGGGGTCGGCCGGGAGCTTTCTCATCGCGAGTCCTTCCTTAACGGAGGCTTGGAGTAGAAATCGCACCGCTTCCGGATGAACCATCCTTTCCGCCCCGTTCACCAGGGTCGACGCGAACAAAAACACTTCATAATTTCAGTATTTTCTCGGGAAAAGCGCAAACGAGACCGGACGGGGCAGCTGAATGCCCAGATAACGTCCACGCTCGCGCGGACGATACTGGCAAATGCCAGTGGCCGGCATCGACCGAAATCGGGAAGACGGAACGCCCCGATCCCCGCGCGCGACATGAGCGACACCAGGCCCGGCCACGCACCGCGCCCGCCTTGCTGGTCCGAAGATCCGGGCACGGCCGAAGGCGCCGGCAGCCGATGAACGGCGGTGCGGACCGCGGCGGTTCCGCGATCAGCGGATCCAGACGATCTTGTAGATCACGCCGGCGAAGTCGACGTGAACCTCGACGAGGTCGCCCTGCCGATTGAGGGCGATGACCTCGAAATGTTCGGGACGCCGCTCGGCGGCGGCCCGGGTCCGGTAGCCTTCGCGTTCGACGATGCGCGCCAGCTCGGCCGGATCGAAGCGCGGCTGCGGCGGGACATCGTCGTCGTCGTAATCCTCGAGCTCGATCTCCTCCAGCCGGCCGAACCGATCGAGCGAAGCGCTCCAGGCCTGCCCTCGGGCATCGCGCGCAGGGATCTCGGTATGCTTGTTGCGGCGGACCGGCGCCCCCGCGGGACTGAGGCCGATCGCCTCCAGCGTCGAGCGGATCGTCGCGGTATCCGCCGGGCGGGACAATGCGCCGAGCAGCCTGTCGACCCGCGCGGCGTCGGCCGGGCCTTCTGCGGCGGGAGGCCCGGACGCAGCGTCCTCGGTGACGAGCGCAACGCGCCGTGCCTCGATGGTCCGGCCGCGCAGCCTGCCCTCGATCAGAAGGATCTGGCCAACCGCGAC
The DNA here is from genome assembly GCF_026847585.1 of Phreatobacter sp. AB_2022a. Lineage (NCBI taxonomy): Bacteria > Pseudomonadati > Pseudomonadota > Alphaproteobacteria > Hyphomicrobiales > Phreatobacteraceae > Phreatobacter > Phreatobacter sp. AB_2022a. The sequence continues at coordinate 22,408 of NZ_JAPSET010000034.1, read as the reverse complement.
GGCGGCCGGCTTCTCGGTCGTCTCCGCCAGTTCGACGAGAATCCGGCCGGTTGCGTCCTCGACCAGCAGCCGGTCGCCGAAAATCTCGGCCACCCGGCCCCTCACCTGTACCTCGTTGCTCAGCGCCTGCTCGATCGTCACCTGCGCAAGGCGCGTTTGCGCCCGAGCCGGCGCCGGACCGGCCAGCCCGACCGCCAAAAACGAGACGAGAGCCGCCACGGCTGATGACAGGCGAAGGACTGGTGGATGGAAGCTGCGGGTGAACGGAGGCATCCTGTCCTCGCTGACGATCCTGGCGCTGCCGATACCGCCACGGCCTGCCCCAACCTTTGCTGACGTGCGCGGTTCAAGCTGGGTTAAGCTCGCCCGGCCTAACCGGATCCATCGGGGCGACGGAGCGGATTGGAGATGAGGCTGCTGCTCGTCGAGGACGATGCAACGCTTGCGGACGAGGTGGCAAGGCGCCTGCGCGCGGACCGCTATGCCGTCGACGTCAGCCGCAACGGCGAGGATGCGCTGCATCAGGCCAGCGAAGGCCCCTATGCGGCGGTGATCCTGGATCTCGGCCTGCCGGTGCTCGACGGCGTGACGATCCTGTCCCGGCTGCGGGCCTCGGGGGCCAAGGTGCCGGTGCTGGTGCTCACCGCGCGCGACCGGCTGGCCGACAAGGCCGCCGCCTTCCGCGCCGGCGCCGACGACTATCTGACCAAGCCGTTCCGGATCGAGGAACTGCTCCTGCGCCTCGACGCCCTGATCCGGCGCGCGGGCGGCCATGCCTCGCCGCATATCGCCATCGGCGACGTCTCGATCGACACGCTGACCGGCAGCGTCGAGCGGGAAGGCCTGTCGGTCCGGCTGACGGCGCTGGAGACGCGGATCCTGCTTTATCTCGCCCATCGGCCGCGGCAGACCGTCTCGCGCGCCGAACTGACCGAGCACGTCTATGACCACGACCACGACCGCGACTTCAATTCGCTGGAGGTCATCATCTCGCGGCTGCGGAAAAAGCTCGGCGACGATCTGATCCAGACGATCCGCGGCGCGGGCTACCGCATGAACGCGACGCCGCCGCCGTGATGCGCTCGATCGAGGTGCGGGTCGCAGGCCTCGTCGCCCTCGGCACGCTCGCCGCGCTCGTCGTCTTCGCCTGGGTCCTCGGCACGCTCGCCGAGGGTTACGCCCGGCGCGAACTGGAGGCGCGGCTCGAACGGATTGCCGGCGATCTCGCCACCGCGCTCGTCGTCAACGTGGACGGCACGCTCGAAATCGTCAGGCCCGTGGACGAGATCGCCTTCGACCGCGCTCGCTCCGGCTGGTACTGGATCGTCCGGCGCGGTGACGCGGTCATCGGACAGTCGCGGTCGACCGCCGGCCGGAACGCCATGGCCCTCGCGAGCGGAGGGGACGGCCCGGCGACCGGTCCGTTCGGCGAACGGGTCGCGATACGGCAGCGCGGCCTTGCCGGCACCGCCGATGCGAGGCTCTTCGTCGCCGCCCCGCTGGATAGCATCGGCGCGGAAGTCGCGGCGACGCGCTGGCTGGTCTTCCTGATCGCCGGCGCGCTCGGGACCATTCTGGTGCTCGGCACGAGCCTGCTCATCCACCACGCGCTGAAGCCCTTGCGTTCGCTGGTGAGCGCCATCGAGGATCTCGGCAAGGGACGGCGCGAGCGGGTGCCCGCGACGGGCATCGCCAACCTGGATTCGGTCGGCAACGCCGTGAACCGCCTGCATGCCGCGCTGGTGAAGGCCGCCGAGCGCGGACGCGAAGACGCACAGAACCTCGCGCATGCGATCAGGACCCCGTTGTCGGTCATCGCCTTGCGCTCCGCGGCCGGCGGAACGACGCCCGACCGGGAGGTGGCCGCCGCCGCGGACCTGATCCGGAGACAGGTCGACCGGCGGCTGGCGCGCGCAGGCGCCGGCGGCCGGCTCGCCTTCGGGCAACGGGCGACGGCCCTGCGGCCGGCGCTCGACGACGCAGTGCTGGTCGCCAGCCGCGTCCACGGCCAGCGGTCGATCACCGTGACGCTGGACGCCCCGGGCGGGCTGACGGTAGACGCGACCCGCGACGACCTCGACGAGATCTTCGGCGGCCTCGTCGACAACGCCTTCAGACATGCGCGCAGATCCGTGGCGATCCGCGTCGAGGCGGACGCCGGCCTGATCCATGTCACGATCTGCGATGACGGCTCCGGCATTCCCGAGACCGTGCTGCGGGCCTTGCCGCAGCGCGGACGGCGGCTGGACGAACTGTCGCTCGGAACGGGCCTCGGGCTCGCCATTGCGCGCGACATCGCCGCGGATATCGGCGGCGGCCTCGTCCTGTCGAACCGCGCACCGCCGGAGACCGGTCTGCGGGTCGAGGTGAGCCTGCCTGCGGCCTGAACCGCACCTGAACCGGCGTCAACAGCAAGGGTTCGGGAGCCTTCGGTGATCCTGCCTGCGTCACTCAACCGGAGAATATGGCAATGATCCCGTCGAAACCGTCCCTTGCGGCCATGGCCGCCACGCTCGCCGCCGGCCTGCTGGCCGCCTCGGCCGCGCCCGCCCAGATCCTCGGGCCGCCGTCCGCGCAGGTGCAGCAGCCCGCCGCCGGCACGCGGGCGACCGAGCCGCTGCAGACGCTGCGGGCACTCGGCCTGACGCCGATCGCGCCGCTCACCCGCGACGAGGACCATCTGGAGACGGAAGCGCGTGCCGCCGACGGCCGCCGGCTTTCGGTGTCCTTCGACCTTGCAGGCCGGCTCTGGGAAATCGAGGATGCCGATCACGATGCGGATCGGGTGGCCGAATGGCGCGACCTGGAACCGGCCGCGGTGGAACGCGTCGTCTCGGCGGCGGGCTTCACGTTCCGGCGCATCGTCGAGGAAAAGCCCCGCCATGTCGTCGCGCGGGCAGCGACGCGCGAGGGCGACGAGGTGGTGCTGCATGTCGACCGCAACGGCTACATCTACAAGCAGACCTGGCTGCGGTCCTGACGCCTCCCGTCCGGCGCGCCACCATGGCGCGCCGGCGATCACGAACCGGCATGGCGTTTCGAGATGACGGCGATCGCCGGCTATTCCACGCGGTAGCACGCGGCGGAGCCGCGCGCCTCCAGCCATTGGTTCAGCCAGCCGTCACGATCATGACGACACAGGAACCGGCCCGGCCCGCCCGCCGCGATCAACAGGCCCGCGAGGATGACGACGATCAGCACTCCCCACGGGACCATCCTCATGGCAGGGCTCGCCGCGGCCTACATCTTGCCGATCAGCACCGGCTCGTGCTCTTCGGCGAGCGCCTCATCGGGCAGGTCGGCGACCGCCGCCTGCAGGGTCGGGACGATGTCACGGGCGTGCTGGACAAGGGTATATTTCACCGCCAGCTCCGGGCGGATGAAGCCCTCTTCGCGCATATGGGTGAGCAGCACCTTGAGGGGATCCCAGAAGCCGTCGATATTGGCGATCACCACCGGCTTGCGGTGCCGGCCGAGCTGCGCCCAGGTGAGCTGCTCGACGAGTTCCTCGAGCGTGCCGATGCCGCCCGGGAGGGCGACGAAACTGTCGGCCTTGTGGAACATCATCATCTTGCGGACGTGCATGTCGGGAACCGTGATCAGCTCCTGAACGCCGTCCATCGCCATTTCCTTGCGCTTCAGGAATTCGGGAATGATGCCCGTCACCTGGCCGCCGTTCTGCAGCACCGCACCGGCCAGCGCGCCCATCAGGCCCGTGCCGCCGCCGCCATAGACGAGGCGGATGCCGGCCGTGGCCATGGCGGCTCCCAGTTCCTTGGCGGCCTGCAGATGGACCGCGGCATGGCCGTTGCCCGAGCCGCAATAGACGCAAATGGAACGGATGGTGGCCATGGCGGGTCCCCGGGCGTGAATCTCGCCTGCACCATAGCCGGCCTCTCGGCTTCGGTCAGCCTGCCAAATCGGCCTTTGTTGCGCCGCAGCGAAGGCCGGCGAAGGCGATGGCGCGGCTGACATGCGCCCCGGCCGCTGCAAAGGCCCGCACTCATGCTTATATCGGTTCCAGAAAAGACGCCGTAAGTGTCGCGATCCCGAAGCGCTTCGCCCCGAAAACCGGGCTCCGTCTGTGTTTCGGATGAGGGATACGAGCGCCCAAGGACCAGAGACCCGCTTGTCGACATCCGCTCCCAGCCCGGCGCGCGCGCCCGACCGCCCCCGTGTTTCCGCCGATGGCGGCGCGCTGTCGCGCACCATCGTGCATCTGTGGCCGTTCATCTGGCCGCAGGACCGGGCCGATCTGAAGCTGCGCGTCGTCTGGGCCATGGCGATGCTGGTGGTCGCGAAGGTCGTGACCATGGTCGTGCCCTTCACGTTCAAATGGGCGACCGATGCCCTGACCGCGCCGCGGGTCCAGGATGCCTCCTGGTGGCTGTGGCTGATGGCGCCGGCCGTGGTCCTCACCCTCGCCTATGGCCTGGCCCGCATCGTCATGGCGCTGATCACCCAGATGCGCGACGGGCTGTTCGCCAAGGTCTCGATGCACGCCGTACGCCGGCTTGCGCTGATCACCTTCGAGCACATGCACAAGCTGTCGCTGCGCTTTCATCTGGAGCGCAAGACCGGCGGCCTGACGCGGGTGCTGGAGCGCGGCCGCAACGGCATCGAGACCATCGTGCGCATGCTGATGCTGCAGCTCGCGCCGACGGTCATCGAGCTCGCGATGATCATCGGCGTGCTCCTGTGGATGTTCGACTGGCGTTACGTGCTGGTCATTCTCGTCACGGTGGCGCTGTACCTCTGGTTCACCTATGCGGCGACCGAGTGGCGCATCAGCATCCGCCGCGACATGAACGACAGCGACAACAATGCCAACGTCAAGGCGATCGACTCGCTGCTCAACTACGAGACGGTGAAATATTTCGGCGCGGAAGCGCGCGAAAAGGCCCGCTACGACGTCTCCATAGCGAAATACGAGGCCGCCTCGACCAAGGCCTATACCTCGCTCGCCGTGCTCAATGCCGGCCAGGCCGTCATCTTCACCCTGGGCATGACCGCGGCCATGGTCATGTGCGCGATCGACATTGCCGCCGGCCGCAACACGGTCGGCGATTTCGTCATGGTCAACGCCATGATGATCCAGCTCTACCAGCCGCTGAACTTCATGGGCATGGTCTATCGCGAGATCAAGCAGGCGGTGACCGACATCGAGGCCATGTTCCACATCCTGGAGCGCAGCCCGGAAATCCAGGACCGGCCCGGAGCTCCGGCGCTGGCGGTCAAGGGCGGCGCCATCCGGTTCGACAACGTCTCCTTCGCCTACGATCCGGCGCGGCCGATCCTCAACGGGGTCAGCTTCGACGTCGAGGCCGGCCAGACGGTCGCCATCGTCGGCCCCTCGGGGGCCGGCAAATCGACCATTTCCCGGCTGCTGTTCCGCTTCTACGAGATATCCGGCGGACGCATCACCATCGACGGCCAGGACATCCGCGAGGTCACCCAGGGCTCGCTGCGCCAGGCCATCGGCATGGTGCCGCAGGATACCGTCCTGTTCAACGACACGATCCGCTACAACATCCGCTACGGCCGCTGGGACGCGAGCGATGCGGAGGTGGAGACTGCGGCAAAGCTCGCCCAGATCCACGATTTCATCCTGCGCAGCCCCGACGGCTACGAGACCGAGGTCGGCGAGCGCGGCCTGAAACTGTCCGGCGGCGAGAAGCAGCGCGTGGCGATCGCCAGGACCATCCTGAAATCGCCGCCGATTCTCGTTCTCGACGAGGCGACCTCCGCCCTCGACAGCCATACCGAACGCGAGATCCAGGGCGCCCTCGACAAGGTGGCCGAGGGCCGCACCGCCATCGTCATCGCGCATCGGCTCTCCACCATCGTCGGCGCAGACCAGATCATCGTGCTCGACGGAGGACGGGTGGCTGAACGCGGCACCCATGCGGAACTGCTTGCGCGCGGCGGCCTCTATGCGGGATTGTGGAACCGCCAGCGCGAGGCGGCGGAGGCCCAGGAAAAGATGGCGGGGCTCGACCGCGGCACGCCCGCCCGCGCCCAGGAACCGAGCCTGCAACCGTCCGCCTCACAATCGCAAGAATCCATCCGTGAACTGCTGAACGAAACATCTGGCAAGACGCCGCAGGAAGCTGCGGAATGAAACCCATGGTCGAGGCACGCGAAAGGCCCCTGTCACTGTCCTATCGGCGGCCCGCCGATACGATCGAACGCGCCGCCCTGGAGCGCGCGCTCGACCAGTTGCGCCTGCAGCCGCAGGCCGACCTCGCCGAGGTCGGCTCGGGCGTCGGCCTCGGCCTCGTCTCGCTGATCTTCATCGGTCCGCTGGTGCTGCTGGCGGCCTGGGGACTGCAGTTCCTCACCGGCCTCAGCTTCGGAACCGACCGGACCTGGCTGATCGCGGCGCTGCTGTGGATCGCCGCCTGGGGCGGCACGGGCCTGGTCCGCGTCTTCGCGAAACGCGCCCGCATGAACGCGGCGCGGCGGGCGCTCGCCGCCGACATCGCTTCCGAGGAGGTGATCGAGGAGAGCTGGCGCTTCGTCGAGGCGATCGGCTACCAGGAGGCGGAACAGCTGCCGCTGCTCTATATCCTGCATGCCGACAATGGCGGCGCCGTCGCCTTCGAGGAAACCAAGCTGATCGGCCGCGAGCGCGTGCCCGGGGAAGCCGTCTTTTCGGCCGCGCCCTCCGACGCGGTGCTGGTGCGCGGCGCCAAATCGGGCCTTCTTGTCAGCGAGAACTATTCAGGTCCCACCCTGCCGATCCTCGAAATCCACCCGCTGACCCTGCCGCGCGACGAGCGGCCGGCCCACGGCACGCCGCTGAAGCGGCCGTGGAGCGCCATCGGTCCCTGGCTCACTGGCCGCAGCCGCCATTAGGCGCCGCACGGCCGGGGTATCCCGTCAACTCGAAGCCGGTCGCGCTCAATCGAGCTGGGCGCCTGAGGCGGCCACCACCTCGCGCCACTTGTCGATCTCCGCACGCATCACCGCGGTGAGCCGCTCCGGCCTGGTGTCCGGTTCGCGGATGATGCCCTGCTCGCGCAGGACCCCAGCCAGGGCGGGATCGGCCATGGAGTCGACGAAGGCCCTGTTGAGCTGATCGATCACCGCACGCGGCGTGTTCCTGGGCGCGACGATGCCGAAGAAGACGCTGACGTCGAACTGCGAAAGCCCCTGCTCGTGCAGCGTCGGCACCTGTGGCAGCGCATCGGAGCGCGCCAGCGTGGTCACGCCGATGGCGTTGATCGTGCCGGCCTGGATGTGCGGAGCGGCGGTCAGCACGTCGGTGAAGGTCATGTGCACGTGCCCGGCGATCAGGTCGTTGAGCGCGGGTCCCGTGCCCCGATAGGGCACGTGCTTGATCTCGGTGCCGAGCCGGCCGTTGAACAGCACGCCCGCCAGATGCGAGGACGCGCCGTTGCCCGAGGAGGCGAAGAACAGCCGGCCCGGCCGCTCGCGGGCATAGGCGACGAGCTCGGAGAGGCTGCGCGCCGGCACCTTGGGATGGACCGCGAGCACGTTGGGCAGCGCGCCGACCATCACCACCGGCTCGAAACTGTCGATGGGGTGATAGCCGAGGTTGCGGTAGAGGCTGACATTGATGGCGAGCGGGCCCGACGTGCCGAACAGGATGGTGGTGCCGTCAGGCGCGGCACGCGCCACCTCGACGGCGCCGAGATTGCCGCCCGCCCCCGGCTTGTTCTCCACCACCACGCTGCGGCCGAGCCGCTGCTGCAGGCCGTTGGCAAGATGCCGGGCCTGCGCGTCGGTCGGTCCGCCGGCGGCGAAGGGCACGACGAGCCGGATCACCCGGCCATCATCGGCGACGGCCGGCGGCGCGCCGGCAAGGGCGGCGAGGCACAGGACCGGCGCGAGCAGCGCCGAGAGCAGTTTCATGGAAAGTCCTCCTCCGGTCATGTCCGGGTTCGTCCCGGCTCTTGATCGCGACGGCCGGTCGGGCCGAGGTGTTCAGGCCATCCAGCCCGGGGCCGCCGGCCTCGTCCCTGTGGAAGCCAGCGTCGCGCCGCCGCCCGCGTTCACGCCCTGCGGCCCGGCAGCAGGCTGAGCGCCAGGCCTTCGTCGATGGCGTGCTGGGCGACGAGCGCCGCGATGGCGGCGGCCTCGCCATCCGGCGCAGGGCCGAGCGGATCCTGCGGCATCAGGCGGTGGGCCAGCACCAGATGGGCGAGCGCCAGGCGGCGCATGTCGGTGCCGATGCGCGCGGCCTCGTGCGCCATCACGATGGCGGAGGCGACGTGATAGAGGCCGCTCGCCATGCGCCGCGTCTCGATCTCGCGGGCCCGGTCGTTGGCGACCGTCTCGGCGAGGCTTGCGGCGCGCTCCAAGGCCCGGCCGAGCGCGGCCTTCGAGTCCGCGGGGATGCCCGGCCTCTCCAGAAGCCCGGCGAGATGCGCCTTCAGCGGGCCCAGCGTGCCTTCCCGGCGGATGGAACGGGTCACGTCGAGCGCCACGATATTGCTGGTGCCCTCCCAGATCGAGCCGAGATGGGCATCGCGCAGCACCCGTGCGTCCGACCATTCCTCGATATAGCCGCTGCCGCCGCGCACCTCCATGCCGTCGCCGGCCACCTTGCGGGCATCGCGGCAGGTACGGAACTTGAGCAGCGGGGTCAGGATGCGCATGAGCTTCGCCGCCTCGCCGTCGCCCGCATCGGCGCGCTTCAGGCACTCGGCCGTGTGCAGCGCCATGGAGCGGCCCTGCTCGGCGGGCACGATCAGCTTGACGAGCTGGCGGCGCATCAGCGGCAGGTCGACGAGATGGCGGCCGAAGGCCTGCCGGTGCCGGGCGATGAACAGCGCCTCGTGGGCGGAACGCAGCATCAGGCCGGCGGCGCGCACGGCATTGGACAGGCGCGACATGTTGATCATATCGGTCATCTGCTTGAAGCCGGCGCCCTCCTCGCCGACCAGATAGGCCTGCGCTCCTTCCAGCACGATCTCGCCGCTCGCCATGGAGCGGGTGCCCAGCTTGTCCTTCAGCCGGACGATCCGGTAGCTGTTGCGGCTGCCGTCGGCGAGAACGCGCGGCAGCAGGAACAGCGACAGGCCGCGCGTGCCGGCCTCCGCGCCCTCGGGCCGGGCCAGCACCATGGCAAGGTCCGCGCCGGCATTGGAGCAGAACCACTTGTCGCCGGTGAGCCGCCACGTGCCGTCGGGCGCCCGCGCTGCGCGAGTGGTGATGGCGCCGACATCCGAGCCGGCATCCTGCTCGGTCATGAACATCGCGCCCTGGAACAGGTCCTCGAAGTCCTGCGAGACCAGCCGCTCGCGGAACTGCGCCACCAGCGCGGGAGCGCCGAACCGGGTGAGCGTGCGCGTCAGCGAATCGGTCATGCTCAAGGGACAGCAGAGGCCGAATTCAGCCTGCACGAAGAGCATGGTCAGGCCGTATTTGACGACCGGCGGCAGCGGCTCGGGCCAGCCGAAGACGCCGGCGCGGTGCGACATGGCGGCGAGCCCGAACGTGCCGAAGGCATAGTGCTCGAGCTGCACATAGCTCGGATGCTTGTCGACCATCTGGATGTCGGCGCCGGTGCGCGTCCGGCTCCTCAGCTTCGGCGGATTGGCGTCGGCGGCAAGCGCAAGTTGCTCCAGCTCGGCACGGACCAGCGCGCCGAGGCGGACGAAATGAGGCTCCACCGCAGCGACCAGCGCGGGCTCGGCGTAGATGCGCAGCAGGCGGCCGAAGTCGGGGTCGCCGAGATAGGCATTGGTGCCGGTGCTGTCGGGAATGTTGCGGTGGACGAGAGCTGTCTCGGCGATCATCTGGCTCCTCCCGGGTCAGGGGCGAGCGTTATCGCGGCGGGTGCGCCGGTTCCAATATTGAATTAGCATCCGGCAATAGCGAGAAGGCTATCGACCAGCCGGCCGCGAACCTGCGGAGACCCGCCATGGCGCCGACCTTCCGGCAGCTGCGCTACTTCACCGTGCTGGCCGAGGAGCTGCATTTCGGCCGCGCGGCGCGGCGGCTGAACATCTCGCAGCCGCCGCTCTCGACCGGCGTGCGGCAGCTCGAGGAGGATCTCGGCGTCAAGCTGCTGGAGCGCAGCAGCCGGCGCGTCGCCCTTACCCGGGCCGGCGAAGCCTTTGCGGCACGGGCGGTCATGCTGCTCGGCCAGCTCGCCGAGGCCGAGGCGCTGACCCGCAGGATCGCGACGAGCCCGGGCGGCGTGGTGCGCGTCGGCCTGGTGCCGTCGATGATCTATCGCGGCCTGCCCGAGATGCTGCACGACTTCGCCGAGCGCCATGCCGGCTTCACCGTGGAGATCCGCGAGATGAACTCGGCGGCGCAGATCGCCGCCGTGTTCGAGAGCAAGATCGATATCGGTTTCATCCATGGCCTGCCCCTGCCGGCGGGCATGGAATCGCTGCTGATCATGGACGAGCCCTTCGTCTGCTGCCTGCCGGCCTCGCATCCCCTGGCCCGTTCGCGGCGCGTTCCGCTGGCCTCCCTCGCCCTCGAGCCCTTGATCATCTTCGCCCGGCCGCTCGCGCCGCACTATCACGACCATATCGTCTCGCTGCTGCGCGGCGCCGGCTTCGAGCCGCGCATCGTCCATGAGGTCGGGCACTGGCTGACCGTGGTGGCGCTGGTCGCGCACGAGCTGGGCGTGGCGCTGGTGCCGCGCGCGCTGTCCCATGCCGGCATTGCCGGCACCGTGTTCCTGCCGCTCGACCACCCGACCGCCCTGCACGAGGCGCGCGCCATCTGGTCGCCGGCCGAGGCCAATGCCGGCCGCGACCGTCTGATCGACTGCGTCCGCGACGTGGTGGCCCGCACGCGTCCCGCGCGCCATGACGAACCCGCAAGACCCGCCTCGTCCGGGCCGCGGCGGACGCGCCCGGCGCGGTGAAACTGGCCGGCGGCCGCGGGTGGCGGGCCGACAGGCGCGTCTGTGCGATGGCTTCCCTTGTGGCCGAGGCCATGCCACGGTGCCGGCTCGCCCGCGAAACGGGACCACTCAAGAGGGATCATTCATGGCCTGGGCTATCCTCGGCGTCATCGCTCTTCTCGTCGTCTATGCCATCTTCACCTATAACGGGCTCGTCGGCATGCGGCAGCGGGTCAATCAGGCCTTTGCCGACATCGACGTCCAGCTCAAGCAGCGTCACGACCTGATCCCGAACCTCGTGGAAACCGTGAAGGGCTATGCCGGCCACGAGCGCGAAACGCTGGAAGCCGTGGTGCAGGCGCGCAACGCCGCCCAGGCCGCTCAGGGCCCGGCGGCCCAGGCCGCCGCCGAACAGCAGCTGAGCGGCGCGGTCGGCCGGCTGCTGGCGCTCGCCGAGGCCTATCCGGACCTCAAGGCCAGCGCCAATTTCCAGCAATTGCAGACCGACCTGACCGATGTCGAGAACAAGCTTGCCGCCGCCCGCCGCTTCTTCAACAATGCGGTGAGCGAGTTCAATGCGGCGATCCAGGCCTTTCCGGCCGTGCTGTTCGCCAGCCAGATGGGCTTCACGCCCCGCGAGTTCTTCGATGTCGGAGCCGAGGCGCGGACCAGCATGGACGCGGCCCCGCCCACCGTGAAGTTCTGAGCAGCGCGGAACCAGGGCCATGCCGGGCCAGGCCTTCGGCCTCTACAGCCACATCCGCAACAACAAGGTGCGCTCGGCCTTTCTGCTGGCCGGGCTGTTCCTGCTCGCCTATGTCATGACCTTCGGGCTGATCCTGGTGTTCCACGGGCTCAACGGCCTGCCCTATGGCGCCAACCTGAAGTGGGAGACGTTCAGGACCTTTCTCGGCGCCATGCCCTTCGTCACGGCTGGGACGCTTCTTTGGGTGTTCCTCGGCTACCGCTTCAACGTGGCGCTGATCGGCGTCATGACCGGCGCTCAAGGCATCGCCCGCACGGATCATCCCAAGCTCTACAAGATGCTGGAGAACCTTTGCATCTCCCGCGGCATGACCGTGCCGAAGCTCGCCGTCGTCGAAAGCGACGCGCTCAACGCCTTTGCCAGCGGCGTCAACGACAGGCAGTTCACGATCACCGTGACGACCGGGCTCCTCGCCAATCTCAACGACGACGAGATCGAGGCCGTGCTGGCGCACGAGCTGACCCATATCCGCAACGGCGACGTCCGCCTGATGATCATCGCCGTGGTGATCGCCGGCGTCCTGTCGCTGATCGGCGAGGTCGTGTTCCGCATGTTCGCGAGCGGCGGCGTGCGCACGTCCTCGTCGAACAACGACGACCGGCGCGGCAACATGGTAGCGGTGCTGATCGGCATCGCCCTGATCGTCGTCTCCTGGTTCCTGGCGATCGTGGTGCGGCTGTCGCTGTCACGCTCGCGCGAATATCTCGCCGATGCCGGCGCCGTCGAACTGACCAAGAATCCCGACGCGATGATCTCGGCCCTCCTGAAGATTTCCGGACGGGCCGACATCCACGGCGTCCCGTCGGGCGTCATGGACATGTGCTTCGAGAACGATCCCGACGATTTCAGCGACCTGTTCTCGACCCATCCCTCCACCACCAAGCGCGTCCAGGCGCTGGTCGACATGGCCGGCGGACGGCTGCCGCAGGCCATGCCGCCTCACCCGCCCGCGATCCGCGACCGGCAGGACCTGCCGAGCGTGGTCGAGCAGCGCGGCCCCTGGGGCGCGCGGCCGCCGGCGGGCGGTCAGTCGCCGGGATAGGCCTGATGGCAGCAGGCGCAGAGCTTGTTGCCGTCGGGATCGCGGACATAGGCGCCATAATAGTGGGGATGGTAATGCGGGCGCAGGCCCGGCGGCCCCTCGTCGCGGCCGCCATGGGCGAGCGCCGCCCGGTAGAAGGCATCCACCGCCGCGCGGTCGGGCGCCAGGAAACCCGGCATGGCGCCGTTGCCGGCCCGCGCCGGATTTTCGTCGAAGGGTTTCAGGATCCAGTATTGCGGCCGCGTGCCGTCCTTCGCCGCATAGCCGGACGAGGCGGGAAAGTTCCAGCGCCTGACATAGCCGAGCGTACCGAGCACGGCGTCATAGAAGGCCCGCGCCCGCTCGATATCGTTGGTGCCGGCCGTGACATGGCTGAACATGGATGGTCTCCCGCCCTCCGCCGGCGCGCCGTGACGGGCGAAGGCGCACGAACCGCCCGGACTTCCGGCCGCCGTCCGCCCGCCGCCACCCGGCCGTTGCAGCAGGGCTCGAACAGAACGATGGCCCCAGCTTAAGCTGATTCCGCCGCGCCTCTACGGCCTGCCGGCGCCGGCGCCGCGGAAGGCGAAGCCGATCGGCTGGCGCGAGAAGCGGTCACGCAGCCACGAGGCCGCCGGCCCGGCCTTGCGCTGCTTGTGCCAGACGAGCTCCAGCGCCACCGGCCAGTCGCTGTTGTCGAAGGCAAGCGCCGGCATGACGATGTCGGGACGGGTCGAGGAGGCGGCGATGACGTGGTCCGACACGAAGGCCCAGCCGATGCCATGCTTGACCAGTTCCAGGATGACCCAGGGGCTTTCCACCCACCAGACCTCCGCGGCGACGCGCAGGCGCATCTTCTCCTGGCTGTCGGAACGGGTTGCCAGCATGATCTGGCGGTGGCGCTTCAGCTCCTCCCACGCCACCGGCTGGCGCGCGAGCGGATGGCCCGGCGCACAGACGAGCTGCAGCGGCACCCAGCCGATGGTGTGGAAGCCGAGCGCGGGCGGCAGCACCTCCTGCCGCCACATGATGCCGAGATCGGCGGAGCCGTCGAGCACCATGCGGCTGACATCCTCCATCAGCGGGAACAGGATCTCCAGCTCGACGGACGGAAAGGCAGCCGCGAAGGAGGCCATCAGCTCGCCGATCCGGCTTTCCGGATAGAGCTCGTCGACGGCCAGCACGAGCCTGTCCTCGACGCCCTCCTCGAGGCTGGCGGCAACCCCGATGAAATGCTCGCGCCGCTCCAGCACGACCCGGGCCTCGGCCAGCAGCCGCGTTCCGGCCGCGGTCGGCACCGGGTAGCGGCCGGTGCGGCTGAACAGCTTCACGCCGAGGTCGACCTCCAGATTGGCGACATGGGTGCTGACGGCCGACTGGACCCGGCCGAGGCGACGCGCCGCGGCCGAGAAGGAACCGGTTTCAGCTGCCGCGACAAAGGCTTCGAGCTGCTCGAGGGATATCGCCATCTATCTCTCAATCAGATGGTATCTAACTTGATGCTAGCACAAATAACGATAGAACGCGCGCAGATTCCATTGTCATGCAGAGCCTGTTTCATCATGCGCACATCGTCCGATCGCATCCGCCACACCATCCTGTTCGAGCTCGTCAGCCTTGCCATCGTGCTGCCGGCCGGCAGCTGGCTGTTCGGCATCCGCCTGGAGCAGATGGGCGTCATCGGCATCGGCAGCTCGATCGTCGCGACCGTCTGGAACTATCTCTACAATCTCGGTTTCGACCATCTGATGCAGTGGCGCACCGGCAGCGTGGCCAAAAGCTTGCCCGTGCGCGTCGCCCACGCCATCCTGTTCGAGGCAGGCCTGCTGATCGTGCTCCTGCCGGCGATCGCCTGGTATCTCGGCATCAGCCTGATCGACGCCTTCATCATGGATATCGCCATTGCCGGCTTCTATGTGGTCTACGCCTTCGTGTTCAACCTGGCCTATGACCGCATCTTCCCGCTGCCGGAGACGCGCGGCGAGCTGGCCGGCGCAGCGGCCTGACCAGGATGGGTGTGGGAGCCGGCAGGCGGTCCCCGGGGCCGCAGCCGCTCCTGCAGCAAGCCGGATCGGTCCGATCCGATCGCCCGCTAATGCCCGCGGTGGCGCATCGCCGCGACCGCCTCAGGCGTGACGTCGGGTGCCCTGCCGCCCCAGCGCGCGCGCATCCAGTTGGCGAGATCGGCCACCGCCCGGTCGTCGAGCTTGTCGGCGAAGCCGGGCATGGGCTGCATGCGCTCGAGCCCGGGGAAGCTCTGGGCGGGGATGCCGTTGAGCGTCGTGTGCAGGAAGTTGCGGGCATTGACGAGCCGCAGCGAGGCATTGGTCGCCATCGGCACGGCAACGTGGGGAATGCCCTCGCCCGCCGAACCATGGCAGCCGGCACAGAGGTTGAGATAGGTGGCGCGCCCGGCGCTCGCGACCGCCTGCGGCACCTCGGCGGGCGCCGGCGGCGGTGGCGGCGTTGCCGTGTCGGGCACCGTGTCGAGGTCGAACAGATAGGCCGACATCGCCTTCAGGTCGTCGTCGCTCATATATTGGGTGGAGAAATGCACGACCTCGAACATCTGGTTGGTCATCGAACCCTGGGCCGACAGCCCGGTCTTCATGAAGCGGGCGAGCGAGACCGGGTCGAAGCCCATGGCAATGAGGCCGGGCTTGGTGATGTCGGGCGCCTCGACGCCTTCGATCACCGCGCCGCGCAGATAGGCCGAAGGCTCCATGCCCTGCATGAGGTTGCGCGGCGTATGGCATTCGCCGCAATGGCCGAGCGCATCAACCACGTAGCGGCCGCGGTTCCACAGCGCCGACCGGCCGGCAACCGCAATATCGGTCTTGGCCGACAGGTTGACGAGGTTCCAGAAGGTCAGCGACTGCCTGATGTTGAAAGGAAAGCCGAGGCCGTTCGGCCCGTTCGGCACCGCCATCGGCTCGCGTGTCATCAGATAGGCGTAGACGGCATCGACGTCCGCCTCGGTCATCAGGCGATAGGAGGCATAGGGCATGGCCGGATAGAGATGCACGCCGCCCCGGCCGACGCCGTCGCGGACGGCGCGGTGGAATTCCGCACGGGTCCAGTTGCCGATGCCCATCTCCCGGTGCGGCGAGATGTTGGTGGCGTAGATGGTGCCGAAAGGCGTCTCGAACGGCAGGCCGCCGGCCCAGGGCGCGCCGTCCTTGGCGGTGTGGCAGGCGTAGCAGTCGGCCGCCGTGGCAATATAGGCGCCACGCGCGGCGAGGCGCTTCATCTCGTCGGCGCTCAGCGGCTGGTCGACGGCGCGCGTCACGACGCTGCGCTCGAACAGACCGAAAAAGACACTGCCCGCTGCGGCGCCGCCCAGCACGACGAGGACGGCCAGGGCCTTGAGGATCCCGCGCATGGTCATGATGCTCGCCCCGTCAGCCCCGGACCAGTCCAGGTGTCTTCAACACCACGTCGTGCACCGCTTCGTAATAGCGGACATATCCGGTGCATCGGCAGATATGGCCGTCGAGCGCCTCGGTGATGGTGCGCTCGAGATCGGCGCGCCGCACCGGATTGCGCCTCAGCCGGTCGATGAGCACCGTCGCGCCGATGACGAAGCCGGGCGTGCAATAGCCGCACTGGAACGAGAAATGCTCGATGAAGGCCTGCTGCACCGGCGTCAGCTCGAGCGCACCGGCCGCGCCGCGCCGCGCGAGCCCCTCGACGGTGCGCACCTTGCGGCCCTCGAACCAGTGGGCGCCGGTGATGCAGGTGCGCATCTCCTCCAGCACGCCGTCGTCGCGCTCGACGATGACGGTGCAGGCATGGCAGATGCCCTGCCCGCAGCCCATGCGCGCACCGGTCAGGTTCAGATATTCATGCAGGAAATCCTGCATCATCAGATCCTCGGGCACGCTGACCGGCCCGACCTTCTCGCCGTTGACGGTGAGCGACAGGGGCTTCTCGGCAAGGGTCATGACAGTGCGCCCCTGATCTTGGCTGCGGTGATCGGCAGTTCGTAGAAGCGCTTGCCGATGGCATGCGCGACGGCGTTGGCGATGGCCGGCACGACGGCGATCATCACCACTTCCGCCATGCCTTTCGGCGGATCGGTGTCGGAGAGCGGCGGCAGCACCTCGGCCGTCTGGGTCCAGACCGCGACATCGGCCGCCCGCGGCAGCTCGTAGCGGTTCCAGTTCCAGGTGCCGTCGCCCGGCCCGTCCTCGTAGAGCGGCAGATATTCGGTCAGGGCGTGGCCGATGCCCATGGCAAGGCCGCCCTGGATCTGGCCCGACACCAGTTCCGGCACCACCTGCCGGCCGCATTCGAGATAGGAATGGTGCGACAGGAGCGTGATCTTGCCGGTGCCGGTATCGACCGCCACCTCGGCCAGCGTCGCCATCGGCGCATAATAGGTGACGCCGGCATTGTTGCGCTGGGTCGGCGGATAATGGACCGCCGCGCGCTCGACGAAATGCCAGCCCCCGGTCGTCATCAGCGCCCTGCGTTCGGCCGGCGCGCCCTCGCCGTAGCGCAGGGCCAGCGCGTCGAGCGGCAGGCGCATGCGGCTCTCGCCGGGAAGATCGAACTCGGCCTCGGTCCATTGCCAGCGGTTGAAAGTGTGCACGGTGACGCCTGTGACGAGGCCGAGGCGATGAGCCTCGGCGGCCACCTGCTCCAGGCTCAGCGGCGGCAGGCCGCCGGCCTGCACCAGCCCGCGGGCGAGCCGCAGGTCCTCGCGGCGGACATTGTAGGGCGCGATAGCGCCGCCACCGATGCCGCGGCTCCACAACGACTTGGCCGCCGGCCAGACCATCTGGTCGAGCAGCAGCCGCGCCGCCTCGCGGGTGGCGTGGCCGAGATAATAGGCGCTGTTGGTGGCGCTCATCGGCGAGGTGAAGCGCGGCGTCCAGCGCGGATTGCGGCTCAGCCGGTCCTCTTCCTCCTGCGAGGTCGTATAGGGCTGGTCGGCCGTTTCCAGCGGCATCTGCGGCCAGCGCGTGACACCGTATTCGGTCTCGTCGGGAACCCGGCCGAGGATCTCGCCGACCATGATCGCCTGGGAGGTGGTGACGCCCGGCCCCATTTCATGCGCGACGTGGCGGAACGACAGCCGCCCCTTCGGATCGATCTCGAGCGAAGCGAGTGCCGCCTCCGCACCGGTGCCGTAGTCCTTCTGGACATGGGCGTAGCCGACGCCGTAGCGCTTGCCCGGATTGGCCGCCTCATAGGCCTTCTTCTTGTCGTGGCGGCCCGCCCAGAGCGGATGGGCGCGCGCGCGTTCGAGGATCTCCTCGTTGCGCAGCGCGCCGCCGGGGATCGCCCCTTGGGTGTTCTTCATGCCCGACTTGAAGACGTTGCGCAGGCGCAGCTCGATCGGATCGATGCCGAGTTCGGCCGCCACCTCGTCAATCATCATCTCGGTCGCCGACATCGACTGCAGCGTGCCGTAGCCGCGCGTCGACCCGGCCTCGACGCCGCGCGAGGCGAGCGCGATGGCCGAGACGTCGCTTTTCGGCAGATAATAGATCGACTGCGCCGCGGTGGCGCCGACGAAGGTCACCGAGAACGAGAAGTTCGGCCGGCCGCCGCCATCGCTGCGATAGCGGCCGATCAGCGTCTCGAAACGGCCGGTCTTGCGGTCGACGACCAGCGTCTTGTCCATCCAGAAGGCGTGGCGCTTCAGCCCCATCTGGAACTGCTCGAAGCGGTCGTTGGCCAGCCGCACCGGCCGGCCGTCGCCATAGAGCCCGGCAACGACGCAGAAGAAGGGGAAGATGCAGTGGTCCTTGGTGCCGTAGCCAACCGTATAGCCGGCCTTGAGATCGACCTCCTTCAGCGGAAAGCGCGAATGCCTGACGATCTCGGCCGAAACCTCGGCGACCTCCTGGGGCGACTGCGTGGCCATCATCAGGTGCAGCGTGCCGCTCGCCTGATCGTACCAGACATTGCCGTTGTCGGCCTCCATGGCCGAGGCATCGATCGACTGGGAGAAGTAGTTGCGCTTGAACACCAGCTTGTCCGGGCCGGCGCTGGCCGCGCCTTCGGCGATCTGGCTCGCCGCGGCCATGCCACGGGCCATGGCGTCGCCCTCGCCCGCGGCCGGCCAGGCCGGCTCGTCGCCGTTGAACTTGGCGAAGATGACCGCGTCCTTCAGCGGCGAGAAACGGTCCTCGGCCTGCGGGCTGTCGCCCTCGATGCGGACATAGCGCGAGGCGCCGTAATGCGGCGGCGGGTTGTAGGGGGTCCTGGCGCCGTAGCGCACCACGCTCTCGTCGAAACGGATGCGGCGCTTGGCGGCATCGTAGCGGGCGAAATCACGATAGATCAGCAGCGCGACCGGCTGGCCGAGCAGCCGCGGCGTCTGCCCTTTCGGAACGAGGAAGACGTCGCCGAAAAAATCCTGGCTGGGCACGACGATGCCGTCGGCAATCAGGTTTTCATGGAGCACCACGCGGTCGGGCTTCAGGTCCTCGCCGAGCACGGCGAGATCGATGCCCTCGAAGCTGCGGTCGGCCTTGGTGGCATGGATCAGAAAGGCATGCGACTGCTCTTTCGGCCAGCCTTCCAGGTCGCGCGCGCGGTAGTCCCGTGTGAAGGTCTTGGCTCCCGTCACCTTGGCAACCGCGTCGAGCCGGTAGCGCGGCCGGCCGTCCGGTTTCAGCCAGTCCGGGCCGGGCCTCGGCGGCGTCTGGACCAGCGAGGCTTCGGCCGACGGTGCGAGCAGCGAGACCTTGACCGCGACACCTGCAACCAGCGTGGTGTTGAGAAAACGTCTGCGCGAGATGGCTGCGACCATCGACCAGCTCCATCATCATCGCGCCGCATGTTGGAAAGGTTCCAGATTCGCAGCGCGTGGCCGCACAATAGCGCAAGGCCACGAGGCTCGTATGCGTAAGATTCCGGTGCGTGCAAGATGCGGCGCGCAGCCGCTTCCCGCTTTGCGCGCAATGAGAGTCGATTGTGCGGGACGGTGCTCAGGAGCGGTCCGACCGCCGGCCCTCGCTCGCTGCCGCGGCAGCGGCAAGAGCCTCGGCGAGCACCTGGGGATCGCCGATGTGGTTGGCGAGCAGCAGCACGAGGCGGGCATTCAGATCCGCGCTCGCCGCCTCGGTCAGGCCGCGGTGCGCCTCGACGATCAGCCGAAATGCGGCATCGGGATCGGGGAAGCGCGGCGAGGTGTCGAGGTGGGCCATGGTGCGCCTCCGCCTGTCAGGAAAATCCGAGCGCCCGGCGCCGCGCCGCGCGCACGGCCCCGGCATCGAAGTGGCGCCAGCGTGCGGTCAGGTGTCCGTCCGGACGCAGAAGATAGACCGCTCCCGGCGTCGCGTCGAAACGGCTGGCGAACAGTCCCTCGACGTCGTTGAAATCGGTGCCGCACGCGAGCACCCGGATATCGGGCGCCGGCGGCGGCGGCCGATCGCCGGCGGCAAGCAGCACGAAACCGCCGGCGGCGCATTCCGACAGGAAGCCTGCCCGGCCATCGGCCAGGGTCACCGGCGCGTCGGGCACGGGCGCGCCGAGGCGCGCCGCGCCGCCCCAGACCGTGTCATCGGGCGTCGACAGCGGGGTGTCATAGGTGGTGGCGGTGGACAGGCGGCCCGAATTGACCAGGCGCTTGGCGAAGGCGGTGCCGCGGGCAAGCTCCAGCACGGCATCGCGCAAGCGCTTCTCGCCGGGCCCCGGCGGCGCGATGAAATCGGTGGCGCGGGTCGAATTGAGAATGTTCTCGTCCGCTGCCGCGCCGCGCTCGGCATCGTAGCTGGCGATCAGCCCGGGCCCCGCCTCGCCGGCCAGCACCGCCTTGAGCTTCCAGGCGAGGTTTTCGGCATCCTGCACGCCGGAATTGGCGCCGCGCGCGCCGAAGGGCGAAACCTGATGGGCACTGTCGCCGGCAAAGATCACCCGGCCATGGACGAAGCGTTCCAGCCGCCGGCACTGGAAGGTGTAGATGGAGACCCATTCCAGCGTGAAGTCGTCGTGGCCGAGCATGCGCCTGATGCGCTCGGCGACATGGTCCGGCCGCCTCTCGGTCTCGACATCCGCGTCGCGGCCGAGCTGCAGATCGATGCGCCAGACGTCGTCGGGCTGCTTGTGCAACAACGCCGACTGGCCAGAATGGAACGGCGGCTGGAACCAGAACCAGCGCTCGGTCGGAAAGGCCGCGGTCATCTTGACGTCGGCGATCAGGAAGCGGTCGTCGAACACCTCGCCGGCAAAATCGAGCCCCATGAAGCCGCGCATCGGCGAACGGGAGCCGTCGCAGGCGACCACCCAGTCGGCATCGATCCGATAGGGGCCATCAGGCGTCTCGATGGTCAGCGTCACGCCGTCGGCAGCCTGCGCGACACCGGCGACACGGTTGCGCCAGCGCAGATCGATCCTGTCGGGCAGAGCCCGTGCCCGCGCCGCGAGCGCGGCCTCGACGTAATATTGCTGGATGTTGATGAAGGCCGGCATCTTGTGGCCGCCCTCGGGCAGCAGGTCGAAGCCGTAGAGCTCCCCCTCGCCCAGGAAGACCCGCCCGCGCTGCCAAGTGACGCCCTTGTCGACGAGGCCCTCGCCGACGCCGAGCCGGTCGAAGATCTCCAGCGTGCGCTTGGCGAAGCAGATGGCCCGGCTGCCTTCCCCGATGCGGTCGGAATCATCGAGCAACACCACCCGGACGCCCTGCGCGGCAAGGTCGAGCGCCAGGGTCAGGCCGACGGGGCCGGCCCCGACGACGACGACCTGATGGCGCGTGCGCGGGCAGGCGTCCTGATCGGCGCAGCGCCGATAGGCGAACTGGAAGGCCGGCTCCGCCGGCTCGCTCACGGAGGTCGGTCTCATCAGCGTCCGCAGATAGTTACAGATGCAACGACGGCCGCCTTCATGCACCATCGCGGCCGGGCCGTCCACACTCGCCGATGCGGCCGGGCGCGGCCAGCCCCGCCTCACCGCACCGGCGGTGGGCGCCGAAGCGGCGCTTGACATGCGGTTGACATTCGCCGGATCGAGGAAGCCGCGGTGGACGGCGATATCGGCAATGGCCGCTCCGGGCTCGGCCGCAGGCTTCGCGCGGGCCTTGTCGAGGCGCCTCGTCCGGATCGCTTCGGCGACACCGGCGCCTCCGCCTTGGAAAGACGCCGCTGCGTGGCGCGAGCAGCCGATCATGGCCGGAGCCCATGCCTCGGCGCCGGGCGGCGGCGAATGGTGCCGGCTGGGCCGCGCGGGCTGCATGCTCAAGGCCTTCGAGCGCGACGGGCGTTGCATCATCCTGTTCAGCAAGCGCTGCAACGCAAGCTGAGGCGCGCGCGGGCGCCCATGATCCTGTTCAGCGACAACCGCAGCGCGAGCCGACCTGCGGCTTCCGCCCGAACCACTCCGTCATGCCTGCACGCGGGCGACCGCGCTGGCCGTCTTCAGGAACACGCTGAGCGCCCGCGACACCATGACGAAGACGATCACGGCGAGAATCATTTCAAGCACATGACCGCGCCGGATGAGAAACCGATAGAAGCCATAGGAAAGGAAGGGCCAGTGGGTGCGATAGGGCGCAAGACCCGGCGTCCACGGGCGCAGCAGCACCGCCTTCGCCGGCAGGCCGAGCTCATTGGCGACATAACGCGGCCAGAACGAGGCGAGCCACAGGATCGAGGCGGCGAGCGCGGTCCAGGCAAGGATGGAGGTCAGCATGGCCCTGCCGCGGCGCCGGTCAGCCGCCGCTCGGCGCGCGCGGCGCCTCCGCGCGCGGCGCGAGGATGGGCCCGATGATCCGCACCGGACGGCGCTCCGCGCCTGTCGCCGTATCGACCTCGCCCTGCGGCTCGACCGCCTGCGG
>NZ_JAPSET010000033.1:0-71546 GCF_026847585.1 Phreatobacter sp. AB_2022a | reverse complement strand
GTTGCCGTGCCGAACGGCGCACCGGTCGTCATGCAGGCGCCGGCGCCCGGCCGCGAGGCCCAGCCCGGCCTCGTCCTCGGCTCCTTCGCGGCGATCGTCGCCCATGCCAGCGAGAAGCGCGACATCCGCCTCAAGACGGCGCTCGAGCGCGACGTGCACCTGGTGCGCTGCGAGGACGGCCGCCTCGACATTCGCCTCACCCGCATGGCCGCGCCGACCCTTGCCGGCGACCTGCAGAAGAAGCTCTCCGACTGGACCGGCAAGCGCTGGATGGTCACCGTCACCTCGGAGGAGGGCGAGCCGACCATCCGCGAGCAGCAGGAGGCGGCGCAGGCCGACCGCGAGCGCGGCGTGCGCGCGCATCCGACCATCCAGGCGCTGATGGAGCGCTTTCCGGGCGCCGAGATCATATCGGTCCGGCCCCTGAGCGAGCCGGCCGGCAGCGATGCGGTGGCCGCGCCGGTCGAGCGTGACGACGATGACGACAACTGGGAGCCCGTAGCTCCCTGGGACGACGACTTCTGAAGAACCCGAGGATCACGCCATGAAGGACATCATGGGCCTGATGAAGCAGGCGCAGGCCATGCAGGCCAAGCTGCAGGAAGCGCAGGCCGACATGGAGCGCACCGAGGTGGAAGGCACGGCCGGCGGCGGCATGGTCAAGGTGACGTTGACCGCCAAGGGCGACATGCGCGGCGTCGCCATCGACGCCTCGCTCCTGAAGGCCGACGAGAAGGAGATCGTCGAGGACCTCATCGTCGCCGCCCATGCCGACGCCCGCAAGAAGGCCGAGGTGGTGATGGCCGAGCGCATGAAGGCGGTGACCGGCGGACTGCCGCTGCCGCCCGGCATGAAGCTGCCGTTCTGAGACCGGCCGGCCCGATAGCAGCCCTCCATGCAAAGACGCGTCGCCGGCCCCGAAATCGAACGGCTGATCCAGCTGCTCGCCAAGCTGCCCGGGCTCGGGCCGCGCTCGGCGCGGCGCGCCGCGCTGCACCTCGTCAAGAAGCGCGAGAGCCTGATGCAGCCGCTGACCGCGGCGCTCGAGGAGGCGCTGGCGAAGATCGTCATCTGCTCGACCTGCGGCAATGTCGACACGTCCGACCCGTGCACGGTCTGCTCCGACCCGCGCCGCGATGGCTCGGTCATCGTGGTGGTCGAGGACGTCTCCGACCTCTGGGCGCTGGAACGCGCCAGCGCGATCAATGCGCGCTATCACGTGCTCGGCGGCACGCTGTCGCCGCTCGATGGCGTCGGCCCCCAGGATCTGAACATTGAAGGCCTGATCAACCGCGTGCGCTCGGGCGGCGTGCGCGAGGTGATCCTGGCGATCAACGCGACCGTCGACGGCCAGACGACGGCCCATTACGTCACCGACCTGCTGGCGCAGGACGACGTCAAGGTGACCCGCCTCGCCCACGGCGTTCCGGTCGGCGGCGAACTCGACTATCTCGACGAGGGCACGATCACCGCGGCGATCCGCTCGCGAACCTCGTTCTGAGGGACCGGCAAGGGACTGCCGCGCGGAGCAATTGGTTTCCCGCAATGGTCCTGCATGCAGGCCGGTCGTGGTTCGAGGGTCGCCTTCGGCTCCCACTTCATCACGAGGCAAGAAAGTGCATGGCATGGCGGGCGCTCCTGAAGCGCGACGCTGAGAGCATCACGAGCAACCTTGCTACAGCCCCCCAATCCTCATGGTGAGGAGCCCGCGCCCTGGCGCAGGCCTCGAACCACGGCCAACCGTGATGCCATGCGCTGTCTGTGACGGTTGCGCTTCGCGCAGCTCGCAACACGACGCGCATGGCAATCAACCACGTCTCGACGCGGGCGCGTGAACAACCCTCGCCTTGAGGCCGTCACGACGACATTCTATATGATGCGTGATGATTGATGCGCAGGAGCCCCTGCCATGCGAACGACCCTGGCAATCGACGATGATGTCCTGATGGCAGCCAAAGCCATGGCGCGGCAGCAAGACCGGAGTGTCGGAGAGATCATTTCCGCGCTTGCCAGACGTTCCCTGCAGCGACCGCAGAAAGGCGGGGAACGCAATGGCATTCCTCTGCTGTCACCTCGCCCCGATGGCCCGCCGGTGACGCTCGATATCGTCAACGGGCTGCGCGACGAGCTGCCGTGACATTCCTGCTCGACGTCAACGTCCTCATCGCGCTGATCGATCCAGGCCACGTCGCTCACGATGCGGCGCATGCCTGGTTCGCCGCCACGGGAGCAACCGCGTGGGCCACCTGCCCCATGACGGAAAATGGTGTTGTACGGATCGTCGGCAATCCAAAATATCCGAACTCGCCGGGCGCCCCGTCGGTTGTCATCGATATCGTTGCCCGGTTGCGAGCGCTGCCTGGCCATCACTTCTGGTCCGACGATTTGAGCCTCGCCGGCTCGGCCGACATCGATCCTGCCAAGATCCTCACCTCGTTGCAGGTGACCGATACCTATCTGCTCGCGCTCGCCAAAGCCCATGGCGGGCAGTTGGCGACCTTTGATCGCAAGCTGTCGGTTGCCGCCCTGAAGGGCGGGAAATCCTGCCTCCATCTGATTGGCAGCCGCTAAGCCCTTTGGTCTTACCGCTGCGTGCTCTTCGACATCAAACGCAACGATCTCGATGAAGAAGTAATCAGCACGGCGATCCGGTCACGGGACTTTGTTCCAGGACGACCACAAGGGATCGCCGCCGCGAACGTGTGCCACAGGTCGATCGCCCTGCATTGAGGCTAGCCGTGCCGCAAAACGGCTCAGCTACGCCTCAAGCGAGAGCTCGCCGCGCGCGGCCCGCGCGGCGGTCTCGCGCGCGCCGACGGCGAACAGGCTGGCGAGCGCGCGGGTGACCGGGCCTGCGAAGCGTGGATCGGCGGCCATGTCGGCGCCGAAGATGTCCGGCATCGCCAGCAGCGCCGGCGCCAACCGCTCGGCGACCGGCCCTGCTGCCGCGGCGATCGCCTTCAGGC
This sequence comes from Phreatobacter sp. AB_2022a, assembly GCF_026847585.1. Classification (NCBI taxonomy): domain Bacteria; kingdom Pseudomonadati; phylum Pseudomonadota; class Alphaproteobacteria; order Hyphomicrobiales; family Phreatobacteraceae; genus Phreatobacter; species Phreatobacter sp. AB_2022a. The sequence goes on along the minus strand of NZ_JAPSET010000033.1, from coordinate 68,580 downwards.
GGTCGCCCAGGGGATCGCGCAGATCGATCGCCGCCCCCTTTTCGTCGACCGCGGTGACGTAGCGCATCCAGCCGGCAATGCCGAGCGCCATGACGCCGATGCCGCGTCCCTCAGCCAGCCGATCGCGGGCCGGCGAGATCAGCCGCTGCGGCAGTTTCTGCGAACCGTCCATGGCGATCTGCCAGGTGCGGTGGCGCAGCGCCGGATTGGCGAAGCGGATCTTGAGGTCGCGCTTGTAGCTCTCGATGTCGAAGCCGGGGAGTGGCCTGAGCGTCGGCGTCGCCTCGTCCATCAGGCGCGTCACGACCGCCGCAAGGGCCGGATCGGCAATGGCTTCGGCCACCGTTTCATAGCCGGCTAGGAACCCCAGATAGGCGAGCGTCGAATGCGCGCCGTTGAGCAGGCGCAGCTTCATCAGCTCGAAGGGCGCAACGTCGCCGACCATCTCGACGCCACTCGCGGCGAGGTCCGGACGGCCGGTGGGAAAATGGTCCTCGACCACCCATTGCCAGAACGGCTCGGCGACGACCGGCCAGGCATCGGTGACGCCGAGCGCGGCATCGACCTCGGCGCGGTCGGCTTCCGTCGTCGCCGGCACGATGCGGTCGACCATGGTCGAGGGACAGGCGAGTTCGCCCGCCACCCAGCGGCCGAGCTCGGCATCGCGCAGGGCGGCGAAGCGGGCGAGCACCCGCTTCACGGTCGCCCCGTTCGCCGGCAGGTTGTCGCAGGAGAGGACGGTGAAGGGCGGATGGCCGGCGCGGCGGCGCCGATCGAGCGCGGCGACGAGGAAGCCCGGCGCCGAGCGCGGCAGCACGTCGCCGAGATCGTGCCTGATATCGGGATGATCCTCGGCGAGGCCACCGGTCGCCGGGTCGTGGCAATAGCCCTTTTCGGTGACGGTCAGCGAAACGATGCGCACGGCCGGGTCGGCGAGCCGGGCGAGGAGGCGTTCCGGGTCCTCCGGCGCGACCAGCACCTTGGACACGGCGCCGATGACGCGCAGACGTGTCGGCGCAGCCGACCGCACGGCGAGCGCATAGAGCCCGTCCTGGCTTTTCAGCGCGTCGCGCGTGTCCGGCGCGCGGAGCGAGGCGCCGACAATGCCCCAGGTCGTCTCGCCGGCAGCGAGGCGGTCGTCGATCACCACCGCCTGGTGGGCGCGGTGGAAGGCGCCGATGCCGAGATGGACGATGCCGGTCGTGACCGCGGCGCGGTCATAGGCCGGGCGGGCGACGGCGGGCGGCAAGCTGCCGAGCGTCGCATTGGCGAGGCGCGTCACAGCCGGTAGGCCTTCTTGGCAAGGCCATAGGCGAGGTCGTGGGCGAGCTCTTCAGCCTCGTCCGGATCGAGCCGGCCGGCGACCACGAGCTCGGCCAGATGGGCGCAGTCGACCCGGCGGGCGACGTCGTGGCGGGCCGGAATGGACGGGAAGGCGCGGGTGTCGTCGTTGAAGCCGACGGTGTTGTAGAAGCCGGCGGTTTCGATCACCTGGTCCTTGAAGCGCTTCATGCCGTCGACCGAATCGTAGAACCACCAGGGCGGGCCGAGGCGCAACGCCGGATAGTGGCCGGCCAGCGGGCTCAGCTCGCGCGCATAGGCCGTCTCGTCCAGGGTGAACAGGATGATGGTCAGGTTCGGTTCGTTGCCGAAGGCGTCGAGCAGGGGCTTCAGCGCGGCGACGTAATCCGTCGGGCCGGGAATGTCGGCGCCCATGTCGCGGCCGAAGCGCGCGAAGATCCCGGCATTGTGATTGCGCCGGGAGCCCGGATGGATCTGCAGCACAAGGCCGTCGTCGAGGCTCATCCGCGCCATCTCGGTGAGCATCTGGCCGCGGAACAGGTCGGCCTCCTCGGGCCCGGCCTCGCCGGAGACGATGCGCTGGAACAGCCGCTCGACCTCGACCGGGCCGAGATCGGCGGTGCGCGCCGTCGGATGGCCGTGATCGGAGGCGGTCGCGCCGTGGCTCTTGAAGAAGGCCCGGCGCTTGCGGTGCGCCGCCAGATAGCCGGTCCAGGTCGCGGTATCCTCGCCGGTGATCTCGCCGAGCCTCCTGAGATTGTCCCGAAAGCCCTCGAAGTCGGGATCGACCACGGCGTCGGGGCGATAGGTGGTGACCACCCGCCCGTCCCAGCCTGAGGCGGCGATGCGGGCGTGCCAGGCGAGGTCGTCGAGCGCGCCCTCGGTGGTGGCGATGACCTCGATGTCGAAGGTCCTGTAGAGCGCCCGCGGCCGGTAGGCGGGCTCGGCGAGCGCCTCGGCGATCAGGTCGTAGGTCGCGTCGGCATTGGCTGCCGACAGGCGCTCGTCGAGACCGAACAGGGCGGCGAGGGCGTGATCGAGCCAGAGCCGGGTCGGGGTCGCCCGGAACAGGTGGTAGTTCGCCGCGAAGAGCCGCCAGATCCTGCGTGGATCGGTCTCGACCGGCGTGCCGTCCCTGGCGGGGATGCCGAGCGCCTCCATCGGCACGCCCTGCGAATAGAGCATGCGGAAGACATAGTGGTCGGGCACGACGAAAAGCCTGGCAGGATCGGCGAAGGGCTGGTCCTCGGCGTACCAGCGCGGATCGGTGTGGCCATGGGGCGAAATGATCGGCAAGGTCGCGACGCCCTCATAGAGCCGGCGGGCGATCGCCCGCGCGGCGGGATCGGCCGGCAGAAGGCGATCCGGCGCGCAGATGCGGCTGTCGGCCGGCGGCAGCCGCCGCGGCAGGGTCTTCGGCGTCATGCGACCTCCTCGGAGGGTTCGTTCGGCCCGACGATGATCGTCTGGACATGGCTGAGATGGGCTGCCATCGCGGCGCGGGCCGCCGCGCCGTCGCGCGCGGCGAGCGCGGCGACGATCGCCCGGTGATCGGTCAGCGTCATGCGCCGGTTCTCCGGCAGGCCGGTGCGCGTCGAGACGAGCTCGAACAGCGGCGAGAACATGCGGTCCCACAGGCCCTCGACGATGGCGATCAGCACGCTGTTGCCGCAGGCCCTGGCGATGGCGACGTGGAAGGCGCGGTCGACGGTCTGGCTGGCGCGATGATCCGGGCTCGCCTGGAGCGCTTCGATCAGCGCCCGAAGCCCGGAAATGTCGGCCGGCGTCGCCGCGGCCGCGGCATGGCCAGCAATTTCCGGCTCGATCAGAAGGCGCGCAGCGATCAGCTCATGCGGGCTCGGGCCGGCATCGAAGGCGACCACGCGCGACGGCGGCGCCTCGCTCACCGTGATGCCGGAACCGGTGCGGATCTCGACGAGTCCGGCAATTTCCAGCGCGATCATGGCCTCGCGCACCGTCGGACGGCTCACCCCCAGCATGCGGGCGAGTTCGCGTTCGGCCGGCAGCCGCTCGCCGGGCCTCAGATCGCCACGCGCGACGAGATCGGCGACCTGGCGCGCGACGCGCTCGTAGAGACGGTCCTGATCGACGGCCTGGAACGGCGACACGGCTGATCCCCGGGATGAGACCGGTCAAGCTAGCGCCCAGCCTTCAATTGTCAAATGGCCAGGTGGTCAGGCCAATTTTGCGAGACCTTGGACGGGCAAGACCGGACGCGCCGGCCTCAGGAGCGGGCGAGCCGGCCAACCACCGCCGGCGCGCCGGAAAAGAAGGCCTCCACCGCATCGCGCACGATCACCTCGAGATCGTCGGGTGTCGGCGTGCCGTACACGAAACGGCGGATGGCGATGTAGAAGATCCGGCCGTGCAGGCCCCAGAACAGCTCGTGCTCGCGCTCCGCCAAAGCGCCGGCGGCGGGCGGCAGGCCGAGATCGTGGCGCAGCTCGGCGGCAGCCGGCGCGATGATCCGCTCGCCGACCAGGCGCAGGTAGCGGTTGGTGATGTCGAACGATTTCAAGCCGGAAAAGACGAAGATCCGCACCCAGTCGTGGTCGAAGACCCGCTCGACATATTCGAGGTAGAACTGGGTGAGCCGGTCGGCGAGCGGCCGTGAGCGGTCGGTGACGAGGCCGGCCCAGGACGGTTTCCAGCGGCTGAGATAGACCTGCTCGTAGACCCGCTCGATCAGCGCCTCCTTGCTGGGGAAATGCCGATAGATGGCCGAATGGGTAATGCCCATGCGCTTGGCGAGCTCGCGCGTCTGGCCCTCGAAGCCATGCGCGGCAAAAAAGCGCACCGCCTCGTCGACGATCAGCTGCTCGCGGTCGGCCGCCCGCATGTTGCGCCGGCGCGGCTTGGATTGGCCGCCGGGCTCGGCCTTGGCGGCTGACATGTCGGGAGCGGTCAATTCCAGGGCTCCAATCGGGACCTGAAGGGAGTGTCCGCAGGAATCGGGCCGGCCCGGAGCCTGCGGACAGCGCCTCTTTGATCACGGCGCGGCACCGCTGCCAAGACGGAAGTGACCACTTGGTCATTTCCTTGACACGGCCGCGAAGTCGTGCCCATCTTTGTGACCAAGTGGTCACAAATAAAAACCACCCCCGAGGACACGCAGCCTGGAGAACGCGCCCCGATGAAAGCGCGCGCCTTCGCCTATCTCCGCCCGACCACCGTCGCCGAGGCGCTCGACGCCTTTGCCGGCGCGGCGGGCGATGCGAGCTATATTGCCGGCGGCCAAAGCCTGGTGCCGGCCCTGGCGCTCCGGCTGCAGGCGCCCGACAGGCTCATCGACATCGCCCATATCGCGGCCCTCGCCGGCATCGACCTCGAGGGCGAAACCCTGCGCATCGGCGCACTGACCCGCCATGCCGAGCTGATCGACAACCCGCTGATTGCCCGGCACGCACCGCTGCTCGCCGAAGCGGCGCCGCACATCGCCCATCCCGCGATCCGCAACAGGGGCACGATCGGCGGCAGCCTGGCGCTCGCCGATCCGGCCGCGGAACTGCCAGCCATGATGCTCGCGGCCGGCGCCACGATCGAGATCGCCGGGCCCGACGGCGTCCGGCAGGTCGCGGCGGACGATTTCTTCCTCGACCTCTACCAGACCGCGCTCGCCCCGGGCGAGCTCGTCACCGCCGCGCTCCTGCCCGTCGCCCGTCCGGACGAACGCTTCGCTTTCGGCGAGCTGGCGCGCCGGCGCGGCGACTACGCGCTGGTCGGCGCCGGCATCCGGGCCCGGTGCGCGGGCGGCACCGTCGCAGAGGTTCGCATCGCCTTCCTGTCGGTGGCGGCGACGCCGCTGCGCGCCCGCGCCGCCGAGACGGCGCTGGCCGGCACGGCGCTGGACGCGGCCGCGATCACCCGCGCGCAGGCCGCGCTCGACGACGACCTCGACCCGCCGGACGAAGCCCATATGCCCGCGGCGACGCGCCGGCACCTCGCGCGGGTCCTGCTCGGCCGCCTCGCCGGCCGCATCCGGGAGACGGCATGAGCACGCGGCAGGCGATCACGGTGACCGTCAACGGCGAAAGCCATCAGCGCCTCGTCGAGCCGCGTCTGAGCCTCGTCGACTTCCTGCGCCAGGACCTTCAGCTCACCGGCAGCCATGTCGGCTGCGAGATGGGGGCCTGCGGCGCCTGCCTCGTCCTGGTCGACGACCAGCCCGTCCATGCCTGCCTGATGTTCGCCGTCCAGGCCGAGGGCGCACGCATCGAGACGGTCGAGGGCCTTGCCGCGCGCGACGCGCTGGCCGACCTGAAGGCGGCCTTCCGCGACCGCAACGCGCTGCAGTGCGGCTACTGCACACCCGGCATGCTGGCGACGGCTCATGCCATTCTCGCCCGTGGCGGCGTGCCGAGCCGGGAAGAGATCCGCGACGCGCTCTCCGGCAACTATTGCCGATGTACCGGCTACGAGGCGATCGTCGACGCCATCGCGGCGACGGCCGCGGCGCGCGCGGCGGCGGGCGAGGCCGACCGATGACCACACCCCGCTCCCTCGACCGGCCCAATTCCTATATCGGCCGCGCCGTCAGCCGGCCGAACGCCATGCGCCTGCTCAATGGCCGCGGCCGCTTCGTCGGCGACATCGTCCTGCCGCGCATGCTCCATGCCGCCTTCGTGCGCAGTCCCTATGCCCATGCCCGCATCGCCGGCATCGACACGAGCGCCGCCGCCGCCATGCCCGGCGTACGGCTGGTCGCGACCGGCGCCGACCTCGCCCGCATCGTAACGCCCTGGACCGGTACGCTCGATCACTTCAAGGGCATGAAGTCGACGCCGCAATGGCCCCTGCCGCTCGACGAGGTGGTCTGGGCCGGCCAGGCGGTGGTGGCGATCGTCGCCGACACGCGCGCCGAGGCGGAGGATGCCGCCGAGGCCGTGGCGGTCGACTATGAGGAGCTTGCCGTCGTCGCCGATGTCGACGCGGCGCGCTCGCCCGATGCCGCCACGGCGAGCGCCGGGCTGGACGATAATCTCTGCTTCCGTTCGCTCATCGACACCGGCGCGGTGGACGAGGCCTTCGCCGCGGCCGCCCACGTGGTGGAGGCCGACCTGCGCTTCGGCCGGCACACGGCGGTGACGCTGGAGCCGCGCGCGATCCTCGCCGACTTCGATCCGGGCGAGCGGCAGCTCACCGTGCATCACGCGACCCAGACGCCCTATCAGTTCCAGACGCTCTACAGCCGCCATTTCAACCTGCCGGAAGCGCGCGTCAGGGTGATCGCGCCCGATATCGGCGGCTCGTTCGGCATGAAGCTGCATGTCTATCACGAGGACATGGCGGTGGTGGCCCTGAGCATCCTCATCGGCCGGCCGGTGCGCTATGTCGCCGACCGCACCGAGGCTTTCGTCTCCGACATCCATGCCCGCGATCACCAGGTGAAGGCGCGGCTTGCGACCGATGCCGAAGGGCGGATCCTGGCGATCGATGTCGACGACGTCACCGCGGTCGGGGCCTTCTCGACCTATCCGCGCACCAGCGCCGTCGAAGGCAACCAGGTGATCCGGCTGATCGGCGCGCCCTATCGCTTCGATCACTACCGGGCGGGGCTCTCGGTCATCTTCCAGAACAAGGTCCAGACCAGCCAGTACCGCGCGGTCGGCCATCCCATCGCCTGCGCGGTCACCGAGCGGCTCGTCGACCTTGCCGCGGCGAGGCTCGGCCTCGACCCCTTCGCCATGCGGGCGAAGAACCTCATCGCCGACGACGCCTATCCGGCGAGCTCGGCCTCCGGCTACCGCTTCGAGAAGCTGTCGCACGAGACCTGCCTTGCCCGCCTGAAGACGCTGATGGACTACGAGGGCCTGCGCCGCGACCAGGCCGAGGCGCGCGCCCGCGGCATCCATCGCGGCATCGGCATCGCGACCTTCGTCGAGATCACCAATCCGAGCCCGGCCTTCTACGGCATCGGCGGCGCCCATATCTCGGCCCAGGACGGCGCGGTGGTGAAGCTGACGCCGTCGGGCGAGGTGCAATGCCTGATCTCGGTGACCGAGCAGGGCCAGGGCACCGAGACGATCATCGGCCAGATCGTCGCCGAAAAGCTCGGCGTCGACCGCGAGCGGGTCAAGGTCATCACCGGCGATACCGACGTGACGCCGCATGGCGGCGCCACCTGGGCCTGCCGCGGCGCCGGCATCGGCGGCGAGACCGCCTTCCAGGCGGCGAAGGCCCTGAAGCGCAACGTGCTCGGCATTGCCGCAGCCATCCTGCAGACGCGCGCCGAGGCGCTCGACCTCGTCGACGGCGCGGTGGTGGAGCGAAACGGCGGCACCGCCCGCCTCGACCTCGCCGAGATCGCCCGCATCGCCTATTTCCGCTCGGACATCCTGCCGCCGGGCGCGCAGGCCCAGCTCACCGTCGCCCATCACTTCGCGCCGGAGGGCTATCCCTTCGCCTTCACCAACGGCATCCAGGGCTGCCATGTCGAGGTCGACGTCGAGACCGGCTTCGTCAGGCTCTTGAAGCACTGGGTGGTCGAGGACTGCGGCACGATCATCAACCCCCTGCTGGTCGACGAGCAGGTGCGCGGCGGCGTGGTCCAGGGCCTCGGCGCGGCGCTGTTCGAGGAATGCCTCTACGACGACAACGGCCAGCTGACCAACGGCTCGCTCGCCGACTATCTCGTGCCCATGGCCTGCGAGATGCCCGACATCGTCATCGGCCATGTCGAGACACCGACGCGCGACACCGAGCTCGGCGCCAAGGGCTGCGGCGAAGCCGGCACCGCCGCCGCCTCGGCCGCCGCCCTCAACGCCGTCAACGACGCGCTTCTGCCCTTCGGCGCGACCATCGCCGAGATCCCCATGACGCCGCATCGCATCCTCACGGCGCTGAAGCGCGTGTGAGCCTGAAGCCAAGCAGAACAAGACCTTCCGGGAGGACAAGAGCATGAGCCGCAGCACGGGAACCTTCACCCCTCGGCCGTCGCGCCGCGCCGCCATGGCCGGCATCGGCGCCGGTCTCATCGCGACGCCCTGGATCGCCCGCGCGCAGGGCGAAACGATCCGCATCGGCTTTCCGACGCCGCTGACCGGGCCCTTCGCGGCCGAGGCGCGCGACCAGGTGCGCAGCGCCGAGCTCGCCGTGAAGCTGATCAACGACAAGGGCGGGGTCGCCGGCCGCAAGGTCGAGCTGCTCGTGCGCGACGACAAGCTGAATGCCGGCGAGGCGGCGACCCGCACGCTGGAGCTGATCGAGAAGGACAAGGCCCATGCCATCGTCGGCGCGCTGTCGAGCGCGGTGCAGCTCGCGGTCAACGAGGTCACCCGCGCCCGCGGCGTGATCTATGTCTCGATCAGCCAGTCCGACACGATCAACGAGGCCAAGGACTTCAGCCGCTTCACCTTCCACGAGGCGCTGAACCCGCACATGACCACGGCGGCGGTGGCCAAGCACACGTTCAAGGCCGGGGCGAAGGTCGCCTATCTCGTCGCCGACTATGCCTATGGCCACGAAATGCTGCGCGGCTTCAAGCGGGCGCAGGCAGCGATCGGCGCCCAGGGCGTCGGCGAGATCCTGCACCCGTTCGGCGCGGCCGACTATTCCACCTTCATGCCGCGCCTGCGTGCCATGCGGCCGGACATTCTCTGCATCTGCAATTTCGGCCGCGACCAGGCCAATGCGATCAAGCAGGCGGTCGATTTCGGCATGAAGCAGCAGATGAAGATCGTGGTGCCGGTGCTGCTGCACAACCAGCGCCTCGCCATCGGGCCGGACGCCTTTGCCGGCGTCGTCGGCGGCGCCAACTACTATTGGGGCCTGGAGCGCACCATCGCCTCGGCCAAGGCCTTCAACGACGCCTTCCGTGCGGCCCATGCCGGAGCGGTGCCGACCGACTACGGCGCCTATGGCTTCACCGGCGTCTATTCGCTGCTGCTCGCCATGCAGGCGGCCGGCGGCACCGATACGGACAAGGTCGTCACCGCGCTCGAAGCGCTGAAATACGACATTGCCAAGGGGCCGCAGAGCTACCGGACCTGCGACCACCAGTCGGTGCAGTCGGTGCTGGTGCTGGAATCGAAGAAGAAGGCGGACATGCAGGGCGACACGGACCTGTTCACCGTGCTCGCCGAGGAGCCCGGCTCGGAGGCCGCCCTGCGCAGCTGCGCCGAGCTCGGCTTCCCGGCCTGAGCGGGCGACGACGCCGGAGACGCGCCGATGGACGTCGAACTCATCGCCATGCAGATCGTCGCCGGGCTGGCGCTCGGCGCGATCCTGATCATGGTCGCGCTGGGCCTGACCATCGTGTTCGGCATGCTCGGCATCGTCAACTTCGCCCATGGCGCGCTGTTCATGGTGGGCGCCTATGCGGGCCTGTGGGTGGCGTCGCTGACCGGCAGCTTCTGGTGGGCGCTCGTCGTCGCGCCGGTCGCCATCGGCCTCTTCGGCATCGTCATCGAGCGGGTGCTGATCCGCCCGCTCTACAAGCGCTCGGCCGACGATCCGCTGCTGCTCACTTTCGGCCTCGGCTATGTGCTGGTCGAAGCCGTGCGCATCGTCTTCGGCTCGGACGGCATTCCGTTCGCGACGCCGGAGGCGCTGCAGGGCGTCGTCGATCTCGGCATCGGCTTCTTCCCGATCTACCGGCTGTTCGTCGTCGCCGTGGTGGCGCTGGTGCTCGTCGCGCTGTGGCTCGGCCTCGAGCGCACGCGCTTCGGGCTGATCGTGCGCGCCGGCGCCCGCGATCCCCTGATCATGCGCGTGCTCGGCGTCGATATCGGCCGGCTCTGGTTCATCGTCTTCGGCCTCGGCGTCGGGCTCACCGCGCTCGGCGGCGTGCTCGCCGCGCCGATGCGCAACGTCAATCCGGAAATGGGCACCTTGGTGCTGGCCGAGGCCTTCGTCGTCACCGTCATCGGTGGCCTCGGCTCGCTTGTCGGCGCCGTGGTCGCCGGCCTGATGGTCGGCGTCGCGGTCAGCCTGACCGCGCTGTTCGCACCCGAAATGGCGACCATCGTGATGTTCGCGCTGATGGCGCTCGTGCTGCTGGTCAGGCCGCAGGGCCTGTTCGGCAAGGCGGGAGGCGGGGCATGACGCAGCCATCCGCCCTTGCCGCGCCCGGCGCCGCGCCGGCCGCCCCCGCCGCCATCCTGTCGCGCTGGCGCGTGCCGCTCTGCCTTGCCGCGCTCTGCCTCCTGCCGTGGATCCTGCCGTCCAAGGCGCTGGCGGTGAACGTGCTGATCTATGGGATCTACGCGGTCGGCTACAACCTTCTGTTCGGCTATACCGGCCTCCTCTCCTTCGGCCATGCCGCCTTCTTCGGCGCCGGTGCCTATGCGACCGGCATCGCGATCGCCCATTTCGGCCTGCCCTGGCACGCGGCGGTCGCCTGCGGCGTCATCGGCGCGGGACTGCTCGCGGCCGTCATCGGCGCCCTGTCGATCCGCACCCGCGGCATCTATTTCTCGATGGTGACGCTCGCCCTGTCGCAGCTCGTCTACTACGCCGCGCTGCAGGCCTATGGCTGGACCGGCGGCGAGAACGGCCTGCGCGGCTTCACCGTCGGCCGGCTCGATCTCGCCGGCCTGTCGATCGACGTCATCGATCCCGTCAACAAATATTACGTCATCATGGTGTTCGCGGCGGCGGCGCTCTGGCTCGTCTCGCGCATCCTCAACTCGCCCTTCGGGGCGGTGATCGAAGCGATCCGGGAGAACGAGGTCAGGGCGCGCGCCTGCGGCTACGACGTCGAGCGCACCAAGCTGATCGCCTTCGTGCTGTCGGGCCTGATCTGCGGGCTCGCCGGCACGCTGTCGGCGCTGCACCTCGCCATCGTGCCGCTCGACACGCTGCACTACAACACCTCCGGCCTCGCGGTGATGATGACCCTGCTCGGCGGGGCTGGAAGCTTCTTCGGGCCCTTCGTCGGCGCGCTGGTCTTCCTGCTCGTCGAGGACGTCGCCTCGCTCTGGACCTCGCACTGGCAGATCATCGTCGGCACCATGTTCATCCTCTGCGTGCTGTTCCTGCCGAAGGGCATCTGGGGCACCGTTCTCGGCCTGAGGGCGAACCGATGAGCGCGCCCCTGCTCGCCTGCGACAATGTCGGCCGGCGCTTCGGCGGCTTCGTCGCGCTCGAAGGCGTCACCACCGCCTTCGCGGCCAACAAGGTGACGGCGGTGATCGGCCCGAACGGCGCGGGCAAGAGCACCTTCTTCAACGTGCTCTCGGGCGTCATCGCGCCGACCTCCGGCACCGTGCGCTTCCGCGGCCGGGACCTTGCCGGCACGCCGCAGCACCGCTTTGCCCATCTCGGCATTTCCAGGTCCTACCAGATCACCAACATCTTTCCCGAGCTGACGGCGCACGAGAATGTCCGGGTGGCGGCCCAGGCCTTCCGCTCGCGCTACGACATCCTGACCCGCCGCGCCCGGCTGACCGAGCTCGACGAACGCGCGGCGACCGCGCTCGAGGCGGTCGGCCTCGCCGCCCGCGGCGGCGCGACCGCCAAGTTCCTCGCCCATGGCGAGCAGCGGGCGCTGGAGATCGCCATCGCCCTCGTCGCCGACCCGGCCCTTCTGCTGCTCGACGAGCCGACCGCCGGCATGGGGCCGGAGGAGACGCGCGGCATGGTGGCGCTGATCGAGCGGCTGGCGCGCGAGCGCACCATCCTGCTCGTCGAGCACAAGATGAAGATGATCCTCGGCCTCAGCGACCGCATCCTGGTGCTGCACCACGGCCGGCTGATCGCCGATGGCACGCCCGCCGAGATCCAGGCCGATGCCGAGGTCAGGCGCGTCTATCTCGGACAAAACGATGGCTATGCTTGAGATCGAGGGACTGAACGCCTGGTACGGCGCAAGCCACGTGCTGCACGGCGTCTCGCTCGCCGTCGCCGCCGGCGAGATCGTCGCGCTGGTCGGCCGCAACGGCGCCGGCAAGACCAGCACCATGCGGGCGGTCATGGGCCTGATGCCGAGGACGACCGGCACGATCCGTTTCGACGGCCGCGATCTCGGCGCGCTGGCCGCCCACCGGCGCTTCCACCTCGGCCTTGCCTATGTGCCCGAGGAGCGGCGCATCGTGCCCGGACTCTCGGTGCGCGAGAACCTCGAGCTCGGCCTCGTGGCCAGCCGGGGCGCGGGCGCCTCGCGCGCCGACATCAACCGCGCCATCGACGAGATCGCGGTCAGCTTCCCGCGCCTGAAGGAGCGGCTCGGCCAGCAGGGCGTGACGCTGTCCGGCGGCGAGCAGCAGATGCTGGCGATCGCCCGCGCGCTGATCGCCAAGCCGAAGATGATCCTCCTGGACGAACCCTCCGAAGGCATCATGCCGGTGCTGGTGGAGGAGATGGGCGTGCTGTTCCGCCGCCTGCGCGACCAGGGCATCACGCTGCTGCTGGTCGAGCAGAACGTCGAATGGGCATTGAACCTCGCGAGCCGCGCCGTCATCATCGACCAGGGCGAAGTGGTGCATATGAGCAGCGCCGCCGCCCTGCTCGCCGACAAGGCGATCCAGGAGCGCTATTGCGCGGTGTGAGAGGCAGGGGGCCCGAGGTTGGGTGAGCGGATATTTGCCAAGCTCGGCTAGAAATTGCGCTGCACGCGCAGAGTGCCAACCCAGACCCCCTCCTGTCCCCGATAGGTGCGACTTGGATTGACAAGCGGCAGTGCACCGGTTTGCGTCCGCGCGCTGACGTCGTGGTAGACAACCTCGATACCGAGATCGAGATTGCGCACAGGCGACCAAATGACATTCGTTCCGACCGTCCAGTATCGGGCATCGTTGAGACTGGGGCTCGCGGCCGGTTGGTCGATCCCGCTATAGGAACCGAACACCGCAGATCGTATGGCCGGTGTCCAGAAATGGCGGAAGCCAGCTGCGAGGGACCAAGCCTTGCTCGTCTCGATGCGAGGTTTGGCGAGTGCCGTATTGACGATGCCGTCACGCAACAGCGAGGTCAGTCCGTTGACCGCTCCCAATGTCGCCGCTCCAAAAATGCCGTCGCGGTCCCCTCCCTGATTGGCAACACCGAAGGCATAGTCGAGCGCGCCGTCAGCGTAAGTACCCTGTATCCAGAGCACGTCTCCCCTGCCGATCATATCGAGATTCAGCCGCAACCCGACTCCGATGGCCCAGCCGATCCGATCCGCCGCCCGAGCAGTTGGGACATTGACGATACCGGCATAGCCAAAGTCCCGAAGCTGGTGCAGCGCTCCCATAACCTGACTGCTCCCCCAGTTCTGGTCGATGCGCAAACTGGCGACAATGTCCGGGAGCAACTGGCCCGCATATGTCAGGCCGCCCAGCCCGGACAGGGGGCGCTGTAATGTCGAGGTCATCAAGGAGCCGACTGGCGTGGCCGTGCCATACCAAGTATCGCCGTTGGTATAGCGACGATACATGCTATCTTCCAGCGCGACTGCGGCGGACAGGCCGGAACCCAGCGACGCGGTATAGGCAAGCACCGTTGTCGAGCGAGCAGTGGCGGCGAAGTTCCCGGAGAACTGCAGGTCGCCTTGATAGAAATTGAAGAATGATGCGGAAAAGCCGGCTGTCAGGCCGCCGAGCTGGATCAAAGCGCGCTCGATATTGATAGCGGAAGCGCGCGGTGACTGCCCGGCACCTGAATTGGTCATAGCCTGGGAATGGACGCTGCCGGACCAGGCGCCGCGATAGGCTGAAAATTGCGCGAAGGCGCGCAAGAGACCGTATTCGGCGTTGGAGCGAACATCGACATTAAGCGTCAGCCGTGCCGAGGTTGACGAAAACTGGTCGTAGTAGGAATTGCCAAGGATCTGATTGCCCGGAATTGCAGGATTGTTGTTAGCCCGATTTCCGGGGCTTGAATTGATGATGAAGTCTGTTCGCGCAAAACCGCCTATGCGCAGGCAGCTATCCGCCCCGGGGATGGCCAAGAACCCGGCCCCATAACCGTCGCAGATACGCAGATACCGTGCTGGCGTCAGCGCACCTGGAAGCTCGACCGCAAGCGACTGCCTCGCGGAAATGATGGCGAGAAGTCCCGCCCACAATGTGATCGCCTTTGCGGTCATGTTCTGGCGTCCCGGCTTTGGTTGAACGCGGTGCATCGTCGGGGGCCATCCCAAGCCGCGCGCCCTTAGCGGGGCGCCGACTTCAGCCGCCGCCCCATCGTATGTTTCACCTGTCGTGTCGCCTCATTGGACGAGTGCAGGGCAACTTATCGCTGGCCAAATGCGCCGGCGCCGTACCTACTGGATGAGCTGCATGAACGATTGCATAGCCGGATAAGCAGGGTCTGGAACAGCCTCGAACGGCCCGCCGAAATCACCGAGAAAAACGGTATGCGAAACCAGCCCCTCGTCCGGCAACCAAACGTGCATTTTGAAAGCCGGCGGCTCGGCAATGGCTCGAACTGAACGGCTTGGACCGAGCTCGAAATGCAGGGCATTGGCGATTGCCGGCCCGACCGAGGTGAGCACGCCACTCCAAACGCAATCGATGCTGCGGTGGTGATGGCCGCAGAGGACCCGTACGATTTGCGGATTGGCCTTAACGATTGCCTTGAGCTCACGCGCGCCTTCGACAAGCCGGACACTGTCGAGAAACGCATTGCCGACCTGGAAAGGGCCATGGTGCATGGCCAGAAGCGTCGGCATTTTCGGAGACCGCTGCAGCTGCGCTCGCAGCCAATGCAGCCGTTGCGAACAGAGACCGCCCCGGCCTTCTCCGGCAATGACCGTGTCCAGCCCGATCACGCGAAGGGGGGCATGCTCATGCGCAAACTGGACAAAGGGACCTATGTCCGCCGAACAGGAATGCTGCGGAAAAACCTGACGAAAATTCTCCCTAATGTCGTGGTTTCCGACAATCAGATGAACGGGAACCGCAATTTCCTTCAGCATCTCGCGCAGGATTTCATATTCTTCGATCCGGCCGCAGTCAGTCAGATCGCCTGTGATAATCAGCATGTCGGGCCGAGGGTCGTGGCTCATCACCTTTCTGAAGGCGCGCCGCGCATGCTCGTTCGTGTCGATACGTCCGAACGCCCGCGGCGCATCCTGCGGGCGAATGTGGAGATCACTGAGGTGGGCGATGATCATGTTCAGGCTTCCATGTGAGTATTGCTATGAATCGCGCCCGGTCCGGCACGCTCAAATGTTGCGCAGGCCTGGATTGAATGGTCCGAAGTTCATTGCTGGGGAACGCTGCGGCTGCCAGCCGCTATCCTTGCGCACACCGTAGAACATGCCCGTCTCATGCAGGACCATTCCCGGAGGATCTTCCTCCGCAAAGAGCTGGAGTATTTGGCGGTGAAGTGCGGATCGCTCAGCGAGCACTGTGGTCCGCAGCAGCGCATCACAGATGGCGTCGAACCGATCACTCTTCCAGCTTCTGGCCTGATGACGGATGAAGCCGTGTTTGCCATAGAGAAGAAACAGAGAGCCCATCGCGTCCGGATAGACCATATTGATCGATCCGTTGAATATCGCATTGTTGGGTTGAGAAAATACGTTCTGCCAGTTCTCGACGACCTTCAAATTCACGTTGAGGCCGACGTCAGCCCACATTTGCTGAAGCACTAGGGCTGTCGACAGCTCGGCAGTGTAATAAGCCGGCATAACTCTATATTCGATAGGTCCGCCATCATATCCGAGCTGCTGAAGCAGCTGCCGGGCCATCGCCGGATCGTGCCGCGGCCGAGGAAAGTCGGCAACGAACATGTCGCCATAGGCTGGCCACTGATAGCCCCCTGGTATCTGAACGAGTCCTCCGAGCAAGGACTGCACCAATAAATCACGGTCAATCGCAAGACTCAGAGCCCGTCGTAATCGGACATCGACCAGCGGGCCGGCGAGAGTGCCAAAGTTCAGAACCCTGATATTGTTGATGGCGCCACCGACCACATCGAGGCCGGCTACCGATCGAATCTCAGCGATCTGATCGGGCGCAACTTCTGTCATGATATCAATGTCGCCGGCCGCGAGAGCGCTCAGCCGGGCTGCCCCCTCCGGCAGGACGCGAAAGGTGATCGATCTGTACGGCGGACGTCCTCCCCAATAATCGTCATGGGCGACAAGACGAATGAATTCGCCGGTCCTCACAGCCTCCACACGATAAGGCCCGGTCGCAACGGGCATCAGCCCCCAGCGATCCCAATCTCCGCTGCGCTGGAACGCCGCCTTGGAGATGATCTGCGCGCCCCAACCCGCTAGCCGATGCTCGAAAAGTGGATCCGCTGCTGTCAATATGATGCGCAGAGTATGTCGCGAGATCGGCTCTGCAGCTTCGATGGTGCTGAAAAATTGATGCGAAACTCCTTGACTGGGCAGGCCCGCAGTTCGCATGCGCTGGGGCCCAAACGAAAAGGCAACATCCTCTGCCGTCATCTCCCCACCATCATGAAACCGGACGCCGGAGCGCAGATTGATCTCCCAAACGGTGGGACCTATCTGCCGCCACGCTGTCGCCAGTGCCGGGCTCAACCGGCCCGTGCTGTGGTCGACGCGAATGAGGTTGTCGTAAATATTCTCCGCCACCCTGAAGGCGACATTTGTCGTCAACCGCAAGGGATCAAGCAGCGGCGGGTTGTCCTGCACGGCAACCGTCAATGTGCCTGCCGCAGCCTGCCCAGCCCCGGGGTAAGCTGTCGCCATCACTCCGGCTAAGGACCCGAGCGCGCGAATGCAATCTCGCCGTGATGGCCGCATGTCAGAGCCTTCCTCGAACAGGAAACCGGGGGGTCGGCGACGCTACTTGTTTAAACAAGTCAGCGGCGCTACGAGTGTCATGGCTGCATGTCGTGCGCATGACGGATTTGGAGGCAAAATAGATGGCCGGCTATTCTTCCCTCGACCGCCCACCCGCCATCCCTCTGTGGCGGCAGATCGAGCTTGCGCTTCTGAGCCGGATCGAACGAGGCGATCTCAAGATCGGCGAACGGCTGCCCGGCGAGAATGTCCTGGCGCCGACCTTCGGTGTCACGCGCAATACCGTACGGCGCGCCTTGGCGGAGCTGGCGCTGAAGGGCCTCGTGCGCATCGAGCACGGTCGAGGCGCATTCATTGAACGCAAAGTGTTCTATGGCTTGGGCCAGCGCTCGACGTTCAGGGAGAACTTGCGCGACAATGATCTGTTCGCCAGCAGCACGATTCTGGAGTGCGTCGAGATCCCCGCGTCGCCAGACGTCGCCGACAAACTTGAGATCGCGCCGGGCGCGCCGGTGGTCGTATTTCAGACTGTCGGCAGAGCGAGCGGCATGGCCGTCTCAGTTACGAACCATCATCTCAGAGCCGATCTTTTTCCTGATGCGGCGCAATTAATTCGTGGCTTTTCTTGCATTTCGGAGGTGTACGCACGATTCGGTTTCACCGCTGTGCGGCGGGCTCGCTGCGAGATTTCGGCCGCCTTGCCCTCCCCTGAGGAGGCACGCCACCTCGAACAGTCGAGGACCAGCCCGATCCTCGAGGTGCGTAGCGTTAAAGTCAGCGCCCTCGGAGTTGCTCTCGACTATACTTTAGCGCGCTTCTGTTCAGAGCGAGTTTCTGCATACTTTGAAAATGAGTGAGTACAATACTCACGTTATTTACGGGCAAAAGAAACTCTTAGGCGACATCGACGATTTCAAAATTGCTATAAAATACTCGATGCAGACCTTACAACGGCTAGACTGAGATATCAAATTTTCTCCTGAACCATCGCTGCTGCGATACAATAGCCTCTTGCGGTTCTCGCCATCAGATCGGTGACATAGCCGTGATAGGGCCGTTCCATTGTATCCGTGCCGAGCGCCGGATCGGAAAGTCCGCTGAACGGATCAATCGCTCCATTCCGAAGCACGGCTGCGACCACCATCTCATCGAGCTCCCGCGTGAATGCGGCGTCTGGTGCGCCCGCCAGGCCAGCAATGGCTGCGGCGACCGCATAGGCCGCAGCATTCGCCGAGGCTGCAACGACGACATGTTCGAAGTCATCGGCCATCGCGGGATGGCGCGCTGCCGAGCTGTGCAACCGAGCCGTTCCGGCTTCATTCGGATTGTCGACACAGCAAGCGCGCAACAGCGAGCGTTCAGCAGCCATGGCGAACAGGGGAGCGCTGCGCAGAAGTCCGCCTTCGACTGTTCGGCCTGCCGTCAAATACGCCTTGCCGTCCGCCGCATAGCCAAAGTGTTCAACAGCGATGACAGCCCGTGGGTCGGTCGCATTCAAAAGTGTTTCGAACTCCCCATCGACATCCTGATCGACCGGATATCCCACAAGCACGGCGCCAAACAGATTTGGACGCCGCTTTCTCATGTCGGCAATGCGGTCGCGCCCAATCAAGGTCGCTCCCGCGGCGCGCAGCGCTGCGGCAGCTTGTGGAAGTAGACATTCAGACGTCACAACCACGCTCAAAGCTTGGCGCGTCAGATAAAGCGCCCGCGCAAGCGCCGCGACCCCAGCCGGGCCGTCCGGTTCCCCGATCGCGACGTCGATCTGAGGTCGTACAGAGCAGCCGGTGACCAAACAAATCACGTCCGCCGGGCGAACGACATCCAGCAGCCTTTCACCAAGCCCGGTCGACAGCGGTCCAGACGCGCCTCTTGCGGCAAGCGCATAGAGATGTTCGGCCCGACCGGCCAGATTGACATCGAGCGTCATCAACTTGTCGAGCTCGGAGCCAAGACGCTTTTTGATCGCCGCAGGATCGGGCGACGACCCCAGATATTTAAAATAGTTATTGATCATGACGTGCTTTCCTGCTGGCACGAGACAACGATGTCATGGCCGATCGAGGCAGGCTGCGAGCCGGGCTTCGAATCGAGAAAGATCCTGGCCCAGTGTTCCAGGGCGATGGCGTTCCAAACGCGTTTGAACGCGACTTCATTCGGCGTTGTCCGAAGTGCGTCCAAGGCTCTCGCGAGGCTGTCGTAGGAGATGAGGTTTCGCGACCTCACGACCTCCTGCGACAGGACGGTCTCACGACAAGAATGAATCCAATCGGCCATTTCCGCATCGTATTTCAAATGCTGAATGCGCTTAGGTCGTCTGGAAAAATGCGGGGGGAGAAATTGCCTGGCCGCCTCCCGAAAAATCAACTTGCCGGAACGAGAGTTCATTTTTTGCCGATCTGGAATGCGCAATGCGAGATCAATGAGCCCGCGTTCCGCATAAGGCATGCGAAAATCAAGCCCCCAGCGCGCTGCTAGCATTTCTTGCGCGCCCATCCGCCCGTCGAAACGCTCCAACACCGATCTCAACTCATCGAGCAAAGGCGACGGGCTGTGACGAGACCTGGTCTTCCTGGGCAAAGGGGCGGCGTCGATGACAGAGCATGGGGCTGGCCACGCGGCGCCTCGCGTTGCACGCCAAATAAGGCGAGCGATAGCACCGTGCGGAAGCCGCCCCTCAGCCTCAGCCTGATCGAACTCCCGATATAGCAGATAGGCGCCGGGCCAATGCTTTTCATTCCAAATTCGGCGGTGCCAGGACATGCTCGCGAATAGCGTGTCCGATACATTTCCCGAAAATATTACGTCGACGAAATTTCTCGCCTTTCGATGCAGGGCGAACAGGCATGGAAACTCGTCATATCCGCCGGGGTCTTCCATTGTCCGAATGGTTTCCGGCAGAAGAGACGAGAGTTGGTGCGGACGGACGATCAGCTCATGATGATTGGTACCCGTCGCGATGGCGGTTTGCCGTGCGCCTAGGATTTCCGGATCATCTTGCCCGTAGCCCACGGTGAAGGTGTTTAGATCTCCGACGACGCGCCGACGTAATGCTGCGGTGATGATGGCGGAATCGATGCCGCTACTCAGCATGACGCCGTATCGACGGCCGCAATCAGGGGAATAGCCTTCGATCGCGTGGAGGACATGATCACGAACGTCCGATACCGGAACGTCCGCGCGAGGGATCTGGTAAGACGAACGCCGGACATCGATGCGAGCAATCCGCGCATCGTCGTCTGTGGAAACAAGCACTCCGCCCGGGGGGACCTGCGAAATCGCGGAAAAGAATGTTCGCCCGTGTGGAGCCCACCCTGAAGCCATGAAGCGTTGGACGGCATCTCTGTCGATTGTGAGATCTATACCGTCGAGCAAGAGAAGCGCCTTGTATTCTGTGGAAAAAGCGAGCCAGTTGGGCCCGCGCGCTACGTAAAGCGGGCAGACGCCGAAGGGATCGCGCCCGAGGAAAAGTCGCTCTCGACGCAGGTCCCAAATGGCCACGGCAAAATGGCCATTAAGTTCACGCAAAGCGCCCGCGCCGGCGGCTCTATAACGCACCGCCAGGTCTTGCGCCTCGATCGATATCCGCTCGCTCCTTTCGGCGACTTCGAAGGGGTTTCCTCCGATCGCGACGAGGCAGTTTTCGCCTCGCGCAATATTGGATCTCTCGGTGTACCGCCCGCCGAATTCAACACCGCCATCGGCCTCCAGCGCGACGTGAAGGCCGCGATGGTTCAGAAGCTCTGCCATTTCGCGATGCGAACTAGGCGACAAACCGATTGAGCCAAAAATCGCCGTCATGGTTCTCCCCACATCTCTGGAAGAGCAAGGCCGACAGAAGAGCCTGGGACATGGCGCCCGCGGAAGCCGGATCGGCTATCACAGAAAGCGTCTGGCGGTTCGCCGTTGTCGTGGCAGTGTCAGCCAGATCCTATGCCTGCATCGAACGCAAAAGGAGCAAGGCCGACGCCAAGGCACAGTAGGATGTGACCACGGCGTACATCGCGCCTCGCGTTGCCGGAACGCGAAGTGCACTGACATGAAGCGCGGCAACACCAAGAAGCGCTATTGCAAGCAGTGCTGCGAATGCCTGGGTCGAAGCTAGCGGCCGCAGCAGGAATATAGCGGCGACCAGCGGCAGCGCGTACGTCGTCGGGACGCCGACGAAATAGCCGTCCTCCAGCCCCACCGAATTGAAGTAGCTCAGACGCAGAGCACTGGCGATGGCGAGAACAATTGCAACTGCAATTGCCCAAGACGCACCCGCACTGACGCTCACCAGCAGCACGCCGGGAAAAATCCCCGCGCTGACCAGATCAGCGAGCGAGTCCAAGCTCTTGCCTACTTGGCCGGTCAACGGCCTGCGGCCAAGCGTTCGCTTGGCGACGACGCCATCCAGATGGTCCGCAAGAAGCGCCCACAGAGCAAGCGCTACCGCCATCTCGGGGTGGCCTAGCGTCGCGATCTGGATAGCGGCAACCGACAAAAGCAATCCTGCTGCGGTCACCATGTTGGCTGGGTCTATAAGTTCGCGGAGCATTTTCGTTCCCCTGGCCCATTACGGACCGACGAGTTCGCGCCGCGGCTCTTTCCGGCCCGACGAAAACACCGCCTCGGCGATCCTCAAATCGTCCTGACTGTCGATCTCGTACCAACGGCAATCATCGCACCTGACGGCTGCGACCTTCAGTCCCCTGTCGGCGATCAGTTGACCGAGCAATTGCTCGGTATAGACCTTGGTGGCTCCCTCGCTCGCCAGTTCATCCAGCGCCGGCACGATCTGGCCGGTGAGCGCCTCCGCACCGAACCGGAACAGATTCATCGTCTTGAACAGCGGGCTTGTGCTGGTGGCGAGGCTGACCGCCGTCTGGCTCGTTCGGACCTCGACGATGAGGCCGGTATCGGCGAGGGTGACGGCCGAGCCCTCCATCTCGGCCGTGAACGGCGCGACTGCAGCGCTGTTCACCGCCTCGGAGCGCAGCATTTTCTGCAGCACCTCGCTTTCGAAAAAGACGTCGCCTTCCAGCAGGAGGACATCGCCTCTCAGAAGCGCATTGCGCGCCAGCCACAGCGAATAGGCGCTGCCTGTGCGGTCGAAGACCGTCGAAGCGACGTAGTCAATAGCGACCCCCGCAAAGGTGGAGCCGCAGGCATATTCGATCGCGTCCTTGCGATAGCCGACCACAATGGTCGCACGACGCACGCCGGCGGCGCCAAGCTGCTCGAGTGCGTTGTGAATGATCGGGATGCCGTTGACCTCCACGAGCGGTTTCGGGCGGGTATCGGTGAGCGGCTTCAGACGCGATCCCATTCCCGCAGCAAGGATGACGGCTTCGGCCGGAATATCGGGCTTGCTCATCTTTTCCCCCTTCAAGCGATGCGGGCCGTGCGCACTGGACGCGTGCCCCAGCGGCTCAATGTTTCGACAAGGCGTGTCAGACCCTTGTCCAGCATGTCCGCCGGCAGGCCGTAGGAAAGGCGCAGGCCCGTCGGATCGCCGAAGGCCGTTCCGGACACCGTCGCGACGCCCGCCTCGGCCAGCAGCGCATTGACCACGTCGTCGGCGGTCTCCGATCCGCCTTGCAGCAGCGCCGACAGGTCGAGATAGAAATAGAACCCGCCCTGGGCGTCGGGCTGCGGCAGCGCCGTCAGCCCGGAGAGGATGTTCAAGCCCTGCCGGCGCGCCGTTGCCAGCTGCTGCCGGAGGCGCGCCTCGTAGGCACCGTCGCCGTATCGCAGGTGGTTCAGCACAGCGTGCTGCGCGATCACGTTCGGATTGGACGTGGTGTGCGACTGCAGCGCCTTCACCGCCTCGATCACCGGCTTCGGCGCAGCCATGTAGCCGATGCGCCAGCCGGTGAGCGCGAGCGTCTTCGAAAAGGCGTTGACGATGACAGTGCGCGACCTGACCTCGGGTGCGACCGAAACGATGGCATGATGCGCGTGCGGCGGATGGACAAACGCGCCGTAGCACTCGTCGAAGATCACCCAGAGATTTCGCGCCTGGGCGATCCCGGCAATGGCGCCCAAGATGTCGCGGCCATAGACAGCGCCGCTCGGATTGGCGGGTGTGTTGATGACGATCGCGCGGGTGCGCGGCGTCAGCGCCCGTTCGATGGCCTCGATTGTCGGGACATGGCCGTTGTCGCGCGTGTCGACATGCACAGGCACGCCGCCGGCGACCAGAACCTGCGCCGGAAAGGTGGTCCAATAGGGCGCCGGGATGATGACCTCGTCGCCCGGGTCGATCAGCACCATCGCGGCATTGAACAGCGCCTGCTTGGCGCCGCCGGTCACTGCGATTTCGGCGGCCTGCCAGAGCTGGTTGGTCTCGCGCGAGACCTTGCGCGCCAGCACCTCGCGCAGGTCGGCGAGCCCCAGCGTGTCGGTGTAGCGATTGACGCCGTGATGGATGGCGGCGAGCGCGCCGTCGCGCACCGTCGGCGCGAGATCGGCCCAGATTTCGCCGGCGGTGAGATCGACGATCTCGCGGCCGGCATCGGCGGCGGCCTTGGCGGCCGCGCGGGCCGCCGCCGTGCCCGAGGATTTGAACAGGCTCGTCCGTTGCGCCAGCATGGGCGCCTCCATGGCTTGGATGGGTTCGATGAAGCGGGCCCGACGCCTCAGCCGCGGCCGTTCGCCTCGCGCGGCAGATACCGGTCCTCGGCCACTGCGAGCTCGCCGTAATTCATCAGTTGGAACAGCTCTTCCAGCGTCGCGACTTCGCCCTCGATGCCGGCGATGCCTTCCTCGCGCAGGATCCGGTCGCAAATCAGCCGCATGGCCGACATTGCTGCCCGCATGTTGTGATTGGCCCAGATCACCGTGGAGATGCCGGCGGCGCGATATTCGGCAACGGGCGTGCGATAATATTTGGTCGGAACGATCACCACCGGCAGGCGGTTCTGCCAGGCCCGGGTGAAGGCGAAGATCTCATCCGCGGCGGACTTGCGCGAATGGATGAGAACCGCATCGGCACCGGCATCGGCATAGGCATGCGCCCGCGACAACGCCTCGTCGTGGCCGTGCCCGGCGATCAACGCCTCGATGCGCGCGACCAGGACGAAGTCCGGATGCGTCACCGTATCCTTGACCGCCTTCAGCCGCCCGCAGAACTCCTGCACCTCGGCCAGCGGGTGCCGGTCGCCGACGAAGGAGTTCATCTTGGGAAAGCCTTTGTCTTCCAGGCAGAGTCCGGCAGCGCCGCGGGCGGCGAGCTTGCGGGCGACGAGCCGCGCATTGTTGAAGTTGCCGAAGCCGCTGTCGGCATCGACAAGCACCGGCACATTGGCCGCGCCGGCGATCCGCTCCACCGCGTCGACGAGCTCGGTCCAGGACGCTTCGTTGGCGTCGCGATAGCCGAGCGTCGAAGAGATCGACAGGCCGGATGCCCACAGGCCCTGGAAGCCCGACCGCTCGGCAATGGCCGCGGACAGGGCGTCATGCGCCTCCATGAGGAAGGATGGCTCCTGTCCGACACGGATCAGATCGCGCAGGCGGGGAGTGGTCTTGCCGATGTCGTGACGGATCGTTCCCCCGGACGAGGGCCATGTCATCGCAGTGTGCATTGGAGAAGCCTCACGGTTCGCAAATGGCGATCTCAGGCAATGTCAACGTATGGTTGGCATGATACCAATCATGATGTCAATATCTAATTCTAGTTGTTTTTCATCTCGGCAAACACTCGCCCGGAACCGTGATCGACAATCCAAATTGGCTCTGGACGCACGACCTCCGACCGTGTCACTGAATCGACATGTCATGGAACTGACATGGGGACGGTGGCGCAGGCGTGAGGGACCTGAGCGATGCGCACGTTGGTATATGATGATCGGGGCGAGGCCTGGCCGGCCCAGTCGCGAACCTTGAGGGTGGAACTCGGCTGTCCGACCGCGGATTTCGACTTCCTCGCCTATCTCGTCGACACGCTCGGCTTCATCCTGGTCCAGCCGCTGCCCAATGGAGCGACGCGGATCCGGCTGGCGCCGGCGGCGGTCTCGCCCATCGCCCTCGGCGCCATGCTCTTCGACCTCGCCGATTCAGGCCCTGAACGCATCGTGCTGTCCTGTCCGGGCGAGGGTTGCACCGATGAGCTGATCGCCGGCGTCGGCCCGGCCACACGGCGGATCGCGCAGCTCGTCGCCGCGCAAGACGGCAGCAGCGATTCGACTTTCCACAATCAGCGCCTGGCGATCGACGTGCTTGCGGCGACCGGCGGGCCGCTCTTCGCGCTGTGGCAGCATTGGCTCGCCAGTTCCGGACGCGGTGCGCAGTTTGCTTCGCGCGAACCGCTCAACAGGCTGCTGGCCGGGCGCTTCATGCTCATGCGCCCCGTCGATGGCCGCCTCGTGATCGCCGAAGTCGGCTCGGGCTATCTGTCCTTCGGCGCGCGCTGGTGCGCACAGGCCGCCGGGCGGCCGGTGGAGGAACAGCCGGATTATTCGTTCGGCCTGTGGACACGGCAGTTCTTCGAAATGGCGACCAGGGACAGGGAGCCGCGGCTCGACGACATCGACGCGGTGATCCGCCGCCCCCATCACGACGACCGGGTGCGGGTGCACTATCGCCGCCTCGTCCTGCCATTCTGGGACGACCCGCTCGGCCCGCCATCCCTGCTCAGCGCATCGACCGTAGTGGACGCGCGCGCGGTCGGTTAGGGCCTGCCGCGCCGGCCCCCCGCGCGATGACGGCGTTGCGGATCAGGTCCACCAGAGCACGAGATCCGGCCGCGCAAAGCCGAGAAAGGCATGCACGAGCAGGCGCGGCTTGCCGTTGCCGGACTGCTTGGTCACGCCGTGCACGTAGCCGCCGTCGATCAGAACGATATCGCCGGCCTGCAGCATGAAGTCGTGATAGCACGCGCCCGCCAGGGCGGCCTGCGGGTAGGGATAGCCGGTCGTTTCCACGTCATAGCGCCGTCTGTCATCGGCCGTCGGCTTGCAGTCCCAGACACGTAGGTTGCCGCCCTCTTCGGCCGTGTTGGGATAGAAGTTCAGAGCAACGACGGTGTTCTGCGCGACCTCCGTGAGTTCGAAGTCGTCGCCAGCGAACAGCACCTGGGCGACGTCGTCATGCGGCTCGAGGACATAGGTGCCGGCCCCGGACCAGCAGGTTGCCCGACAGACATTGGCCTCGCCGTGTTCCGACCGGGCCAGGCGCAGCGCGATCCCGTCACGCGCGAGTTCGCGTTTCAGGGCATCGAACAGGGCCCGCACCGGATCGACCATGGTGCCGAGCAGCGCCTCGATGGCAGGCCGGGCATCCGCGCATTCGCGGAAATAGCGCGCCGCGTTCATCCGGTAATGCGAGGCCCCGATATATTGGCCGGGCACGCCGTCGCGACGCTCCTTCAAACCGGGATTACCGAAGAAATTGTCCGTCAGCGCCGCGGCGACCTGCGGGTTGAAGCCTTCCTTCACATGCAGGCCGGTCACCTCGCCCTTCAGCACCGCCACGATGTCGGTGATGCTGATCGCGCCGGTTCTTTGAGCAATCGCGAATGCCGGCTGCCGTTCGAGCCGCACTGTCTCAAGCATGGTCATTGGCTTACCTGATGATGTTGGGATCGAAGATCATTGCGACCACCATCGGCAGAGCGCCCGCCGCGATGGCCGGAAGCGGCCGTGCACACCCCGGCATCAGGCAAGCCTGGCGCGCCGGTCTGCATCAGCCGCTGCCGGTATGCAGAAGCCCCGGCTCCGCAGCGGCCACGGTGAGCGCCGCAAGCGCCCGTTCCAGGTCGGCGACCAGCTCCGGCGTCTCCATCCAGACGAAGGCGCCGCGAAAAGCGCCGATCGGCGCCAGCGTGAAGTCGACGACGCCGTGCTCGATCCGGGTATAGCCGGTACGCTCCGCAAAGCCCCGGGAGATCACCGCGTCCGCCATCATGCTGAATGTATAGGCGGTGTCCCACTGAGCGTGCGCCAGCGCCCGAGAGATCCGCGGCAGCAGCCCCGCAAGGCCCTTGCCGCGGAAATCCGGCCGGTACCAGCCGGCCCCCGAGAAGGCGACGCGTCCGGAAATCCGCGCCGCCGACGGGGTTGCCAACATGCAGTGGTTGCCGTCGGCAAGAGCGGCCTGCGGATCACGATAGAACATCCGCAGCGAGCTCGCCTCGTCCTGCAACATGGTGTCCGGCCAGTCGTAGAAGCGTGCCGCCTGCGCCGCGACGACCTCTCCCTCGTCGTCGTAACCCAGCAATACGAAAGCCGTCCGGGCATCCACCGCGCTGAACGCAGGATCGAACAGCGGCATGATTGGCCGCCACGTGGCCCTATGACGCTCGTTCGCCGCAAGAAGATCTCCGAGCCCGACGAAATGCAGGGTCACCCCGCGCTGGCGCGCGGCCGCGTCGGCCGCCAGAAAGAAGCGTCCCAGAAGCGCGCGCGAGCCATGGCGGAGATCGATGTGAGCCGGCAAACGGCCCGACGTCGGGCTGCAAAACTCCATCGGGCGCTCTCCAGCAGAAATCATCGGGCAGTTGCAGGCTAAAGCGCACACTTTTCATCTGTACGACACAAACAGGAGTTGATATGCCCTAATTCTGGTTGTTGGATGTGTCATGGCTAGGGATTCGCACAGCAAACGCCCCCCGGGCCGGCCGCGCACGGCCGCGAGGCCGGCTTCTTCCGCGCCGGATGGCCGGTCCTCGCCCAAAAAGCCGAACCATGTCGACCTTCATCTCGCCAGCCGCCTGCGGCTGCGGCGGATCCTGCTCGGGCTCAGCCAGGAGGAGCTCGGCAAGCGCCTCGACCTGACCGCCCAGCAGATCCAGAAATACGAAGCGGGCGCGACCCGCATGAGCGCCTCGCGCCTGCATGATCTCGCCGCCCAGCTTGCCGTGCCCATCACTTGGTTCTTCGAGGAATTGCCGGCACACGATCAGCGCCGCCCGGCCGCGCGTGCGGCCGCCGGTCCCGAGGAAACCAGCCTCAGCCAGCTCATGGCACGCCGCGAGGCCCATCAGCTCGTCGAGCTCTATTTCGGGATCGACGACGAAGAGCTGCGCAAGAAGGTGCTGGAGATGACCCACCTGCTCGCCCAGTCGGCGCGGAAATGATGGGAGGCCGCGCGAGACCGATTGCCGTCACGCGCCCGACGCCGATCATCGGCATGGTTGCCTCCAGGCTTTCGGCGCCGGGGGAACCCCGATGGATCAGCAGCAGCCCGTGCAGGGATCATATCAGCGCGAGCACTTTGCCGACGCTGCGACCGAGGTGGAACGCCTTGCGGCGCGTTCGCGGTTGAGGCTGGATGGCTTCCGGGACCTTCTCGGCCGCCACGGTTTCCCGATCCAGGGGCGGCTCCTGGAAATCGGCTGCGGACAAGGCCTGCGCGCGCGGCTGATGGCCGAATGGGCGCCGGACGCCGCCGTCGTCGGCATCGACCGCGACAGCGCTTTCATCGAAGCGGCCCGGCAGGACGCGCGCGCCGCCGGGCTGCAGAATCTCGCCTTCCTTCACGCCGATCTGCACGCCTTGCCGTTCGCCGAGCGGTCGTTCGATTTCATCTATGCGCGGCTCGTCCTCATCAACCTGCCGGATGCCCGCCCGGTCCTGCAGATGTTGCGCCGGCTGCTGCGGCCCGGCGGCCGGATCCTCATCGAGGACGCCGATCGCGACTGCATGTTTTTCGAGCCGGCACCGGACAGCTTCGCGGCATATTGGCGCCATATCCAGGCCGGCCAGCGCCGGCATGGCGGCGATCCCAATGTCGGGCGGCGGCTCGGGCCTCTCATCAAGGAAGCGGGCTATTGCGATGTCCGGATCGAGGTTCAGCCGATCGTCGGCGACGGCCGGGACATTGCCTTCATGGTGCGCGAGCTGCTCCCCTCGCTCAACGCATATCTCGACCCGTCCCTGAAGACGCTCGCCGAGACGGCCGTGGCCGATCTCGAGCGGCTGGCGCGCGACCCGCGCGCAACCTTCCTTCATTTCTGGTTTGCGGTGAGCGCCGGCAGCGACGGCGCCGGTTTTCCGCTCATGTCCTGATCCGGCCCGGCCGGCACGGGCTCACGACTCCAGCTCCGGCGGAACCTCCGCGGCGGCCTTCGGGCGGGTCACGAACCAGAACAGAAAGCCACCGATCGCGCCGAAGGCTCCGAGCGCCAGCGAAATCTCGAATTGGCCCCGGTCCCGCATGGTCGAAAGGTGCAGGATCGCCCAGGGCGTGGCGCCGGCGACGAAGCCGTTGAGGGTTGCCAGCCACCAGCTGTGCGGCAGCCAGCGCAGCAGCAGCGCATAGAGCGGCAGGCCGACGATCAGCACGTGCAGGGCGCCGATGACGGTGCCGTAGAGGATCACCGCGAAGGAGCCGAAAATGGCCATCGCCTCCAGGTTCTTCGGGTCCATCAGCAGCGTCGCGACCATGAACAGCGCAATCAGCGCCGGCGGGCCGCTGGCCGCCAGAAGCAGTCCCAAGACAAGGCGTTCGCCGGGTATGCCGCGCAAGTGAGGATCCTCGTGGTCATGACGACCGGCCTCGCGCGTCATGCGCAGGATGCACGCGACAGGCCGGCCAGTCCGGCGGCAATGAAACCCTCCCGTGTTTCGCCTTCGTTTCCTCGGAAAAAGCCTGGCGACAAGGGGCTGATGCGGCCACGCGCGACGGGAACTCGCCTTTGCCGAGAGAAGCGCGATTGCCCGGATCTCGATTGGCCTCCGATACCCTAGGCGCTCGCAGCCCTGAGGAACGCCTCGATCCGCGTGACCAGATAGACCGGTATCTCGTCCATCGGATAATGGCCGGCATTGGCCAGGACCTCGACCGTGAGGCGCGCCTTCGGGAACAACTGCGGGAAGACCTCCGCGACCATCTCCTTGCGCACGCCGTTGTCGTGCTCGCCGGCGAGGGCCAGGACGGGACAGGTCACGGTTGCCGATCCCGCCGAGAGATCGTCGCGGATGAACGAGTTCATATAGGCGCGGAAGGCTTCGGGCCGAGCCGTTTCGCGCGCTCTGGCAAGAATGCGCTTCATCCATGTCGTGGAAAGGCGCTGCCCGACGGAATCCCCGATCAAGGCGAGGGCCGTGTCGTCGCTTGCGCAGACGCCCGCGAAAAAGTCGTAGGTCGCATCATCGACTGGCATGGCGGGCGCCGGAACCGGCGTCAGCGCCACGGCCGATCTGATCCGCCCGCCGCCGTCGATGGCGATTTTCTGGGCCGCCTTTCCACCCATCGAATGGCCGATGACGTGGAAGGCGTCCCAGCCGAGATGATCCGCCAGCGCCAGGGCATCGCGCGCAACCTCGCCGATCGTATAGTCGCCGGCCATGTCGCGCGACCGGCCGTAGCCGCGAAAGTCCGGGAATGCGTAGGTGAACCGTTCCGTGTCGAGAATATCGAACATGGACGCGTAGGCACGGTGATCGGCGAACCAGCCATGCAGCGCCATGACATGATCGGGCCCGTTTCCGATCGTTCTGCACCAAAGGGTTTCGTTCGGCATGTGACGTCTCACCTCTGATCCGCGGCCTCGATGATCGACCGCCACTTTTCGGTGTCGGAGGCAATGAAGGCGCGAAACTCGGCCGGGCCAGCGCCGACCGCATCCATTCCCTGCGTTGCCATCGCGGTCTTCACAGCTTCGGTCTGAAGCGCTTCGTTCGCAAGCCGCGAAAGCCGCTCCACCACGGCCGGCGCCGTTCCCGCCGGGGCCAGCAGGCCGACCCAGACGCCGACATCGAAGCCCGGGACGCCCTGCTCGTCCATCGTCGGCACGGTGGGCATGACTTCGGTGCGGCGCGGCTGCCCCACCGCCAGGGGCACGAGCCGCCCGGCATTGGCATAGGGTGCCAGCACCACCGCGACATTGAACATCGCGGTGATCCGGCCGGTGATGAGGTCGGTGACCCCTTGGCTGGCGCCGCCCTGATACTGCACGGTGACGATCTTCGTGCCGGCCCGGGTGTTGAACAGCTGTGCGGCGAGGTCGCTCGCGGTGCCGATGCCCGACGTCCCGAAGATCAGCGTGTCCGGTTTTGCCCGCGCGAGCGCCATCAGCTCCTGGACCGTTCTGGCCGGCACCGAAGGATGGACGACCAGCACGTTGGGGCTCACCCCCAGCAGCGCGACCGGCTCCATATCCTTCACCAGATCGAACGGCGAGCGCATGCGCAGGGGATTGAGGACATTGGCGACGGTCCCCATGAACAGGGTCTGGCCATCCTTCGGCGCGCGGGCCACCGCTTCGGCCGCCAGCATGCTGCTGTTGCCCGGCCGGTTCTCCACGACCACAGCCGCGCCGAGCTGGGTCGCCATATGCGCGGCCACCAGCCGCGCCAGGATATCGGCGGTCGAGCCCGGCCCGAAACCGACGATCATGCGGATCGGCCCGTTCGGGAACGCCTGGGCGGAAGCATTCGAAGGGCACCAGCAGAAAAGAAGGCCCAGCAGGGCGAGCGCCCTCAGGCGGGAAAGGCTGCCGATATGCTTGGCAGGTGCCATGGGCATGTCCTCGATTGAGCGCTCCTGCGCGGCGACCGATCCTGTCCGGAAGATAGGCGATGGTCCCGACGCGGTTCGCCACGCCATGCCATCCTTGTCCGGCCGCCGCCTCGCGTCTGTCCCAAGAGGCTGTGACATTCACCCCATCGAGGCCAACCTATAGACGTCGTGTCAGCTCCTCGCGCGCAGGATGAACCCCATGGAAACCGACACGCATCGCCGCGAGCGCGGCGCACGGAAGATCGGCGAGATCCTCGGGCAGAGCCCGGAGCAGGTCGAGCGCTCGCTGGGCGATCTTGCCCCCCAGCTCGCGACCTATGTGCTCGAGACGATCTACGGCGAGATCTATCAATCGCCCGTTCTCGATTCGCGGACCCGGCAAATCGTCACCGTCGCGGCGCTGGCGACGCTCGGCACGGCAGGCCCGCAGCTGCGCACCCATATCGGCGGCGCCTTGCGCTGCGGCGTCACGCGCGACGAGCTGGTCGAAATCATGATGCAGCTCGTCCCCTATGTCGGCGTCGCCGCCGCCATCAACGGCGTCGCCGCCTGCCGGGATGTGTTCGCGGCGAGCGGCGAGTAGCAAGTGGACGCTTTCGCAAGCCTCGACCACGGCCCGTTCACCACTCGCCACCCACCATCTGCCAGCGGAGCAAAACATTGGCCATCTGCAAAGGCGTGCGCGAGATCGCGCATCTCGACTGCCCCGGCGGCGGCCAGATCGTCGTCGACGGATCCATCGGCTATATCGGTCATATGCGCGCGCCGAGCGGCACCTCGATCATCGATCTGAGCGACCCGGCCCGTCCGCGGAAGATCGGCCATCTGACGGTGCCGAAGGGGCTGCATTCGCACAAGGTGCAGGCGGCCAACGGCATCATGCTGGTCAATCACGAGATCGTCTCGCGCGAGACTGCGGCGGCCGAGGGACTGCGCGGCGGCCTCGGCATCTACGATGTCAGCAAGCCGCAGCATCCGAAGGAGATCACGCGCTGGCAGTGCGACGGCACCGGCGTGCACCGCTTCACCTTCGACGGGCGCTACGCCTTCATCTCACCTGAGATCGAAGGTTATGTCGGCAATATCGTCATGATCCTCGACCTCGCCGATCCGGCGCGGCCGCGCGAGGTCGGCCGCTGGTGGATGCCGGGCCAATGGACCGCCGGCGGCGAAGTGCCGTCATGGCCGGGCCGCCAGCACCGCTGCCATCACGCGATCCGCAGCGGCGACCGGCTCTATGTCAGCTACTGGCATGGCGGCGGCGTCATCCTCGACATCAGCGACATGAGCCGCCCGCGCCAGATTGCCGGGTTCGACTGGAGCCCGCCCTTTCCCTGGCCGACGCATTCCATCGTGCCGGTGCCCTTCGCCATCAACGGCCGGCGCTACCTGCTGGCCGCGGACGAGGACGTGAACCCGCTCGATGCCGACATGGCTCCGGAACTTGCCGCGTTCATCTGGATTCTCGACGCCACCGACGAGACGCGCCCGGTGCCGGTGGCGACCTTCCAGGTCGAGGGAGTCCACGGCAGGCGCAATCCGGAGATGACCGGCTGCCATCAGCCCGTCGAAATCATCCGCGGCACCGAGGTGCCCGTGGCCTGGTTCGCGCAAGGTCTCCGATTCGTGGATTTTTCAGATCCCATGCGCCCCTGTGAGACGGCGCACTACATTCCGGATCCAGCCGCTGGCGAGAGCCGCGTCTCCAGCAACGATGTGTTCATGGACGAACGGGGACTGGTCTATCTGATCGATCGCGTCGCGGGCCTGTCGATCGTCGAGCGCACCTGACCGACCTC
Organism: Phreatobacter sp. AB_2022a; assembly: GCF_026847585.1. Lineage (NCBI taxonomy): Bacteria > Pseudomonadati > Pseudomonadota > Alphaproteobacteria > Hyphomicrobiales > Phreatobacteraceae > Phreatobacter > Phreatobacter sp. AB_2022a. The sequence goes on along the minus strand of NZ_JAPSET010000033.1, from coordinate 35,373 downwards.
CGCCGCGCCGGCCCGGCCGGTCTCAGCGGCGGCGGATGATGCGGGTCGTCCGTTCGATGTGGGCCCGCATTCGCGCCTCGGCGGCGGCGGGGTCCTTCGCGGCCAGAGCTTCGAGGACCAGGGCATGATCGGCATTGCCCTGCGCCATCTGCTCGGCCGACGACATCCGGACGACGTCGCCGTTGAAATAGAACAGGCCGGTCGCGTCGATCGCATCGGTGAGTTTCGGGTTGCGGGCGGCCGTGATGACAGCGTCATGGAACGCGCGGTTCGTGCGCACGCGCGCCTTCTCGTCCTCGGGATCAAGCGTCAGCCGCTCGGCATGAATGGCGGCGAGCAGGGCAATGTCCTCAGGCGTCGCCCTGAGCGCGGCGAGCCCGGCGGCGCGGCCCTCCAGCGCCGACCTGACCTCCGCATTCATCGTGACGTCCTCGAGAGAGAATTCCCGCACCGACCAGCCGCGCTTGCGCGGCACGATCAGGCCGGCGGCGGACAGTTTCTGCATGCTCTCGCGCACCGGCGTCCGGCTCACCTGCAGGCGCTCGGCGATATCCGCCTCGATCAGGGGTTCATTCGGCCGCAGCTCGCCTGTCACGATCGCCTGCCGCAGCCGGGCGAAGACCTCCTGCGAGCGCCGTTGCGGGGGAAAGGGGCCGCCTGCGGCGGGCTCTGTCCGTTGCAAGCGCATGAAACTCCCCGTCGATTGACAGCCACCTAACACGCATGCGAGTTTGCATGCAAATAAGAATGCGATCGGAGCCGGCGCGGCGCCGGCACCTGCGGGGCGGGAGGATGCCGATGCAGATCCACGATGTCGGCCGGTTCGGCACAGGCAGCCGCGCGCCGCAGGCCCTCCTCGCGCAGCTCATCGGTCGGATCGGGCGCGACGAATTCGGGCCCGGCCTGCTCGACCTCTCGCGAAGCGCCGTTGGGGCGGATCATGTGACGGCCTTCGCAACGACGGCCGGCGGCGGCCTTCGGACGATCGTCGCCGAGAACGGCGGCCCGCGAAATGTCGCCCGTACGGTCGCCGGCCGCTATGTGCAGCACCACTGGCGCGGCGATCCCGTGGCGCGCCTGTTGTCCGCCCGCGCCGATCGGGATCGCAGGATCATCGTCGACATCCATGCCGACGATGTCGAGCAAGGCGACTATCGCCGCGAATGCTATGCGGCCATCCACCTCGACCACAGGCTTTCCGTCGCGGAGAGCCGCGATGGCCGCACGATGCGTCTCAACTTCTATAGGGGACGCGGCGCGGATTTCCGTGACGAGGACATCGGCTGCCTCGGCGGCATGGCGGACATGCTGCTGGCCATGCTGTGGCGCCACGATGAGGCGATGGCCGTTCATCCGACCGACGATGTCGAGGCGCGCTTCAATGCGCGCCTCGCGAGGCTGGAGCCGGCCTTGAGCGAACGCGAACGGCAGGTCTGCGCGCTGATCGGCCTCGGCGTGACCTCGGAAGGCATCGGCCTGCGTCTCGACATCGGCCTGAACACGGTGCTGACCTATCGCAAGCGCGCCTATGCGCGGCTCGGCATCAGCTCGCAGAACGAGCTCATGCGACGGCTGCTGAGCTAGCCATCCGGGCCGGCCGAGCCGACGATGTCGCCGCAGCTCGGCACGCGGCACCGCCGGCGCGCGCCCGAGGGACATGCGGTGAGGGCCTCGGCCGCCGGGGTCAGCGCGCCTCACCGGGAAATCGTCACGCGGCACGTCGGGCCGTCGCGAGAATGCCTCGGCCTGCCGCGATCGTTCATGGCCGTCCCTTCCCCGCAATCGTCCTTCCCCCGCTCCTCGATGGCCTCTCCGGCGGCGCGACGGCGGATAGCGGATCCAACGCTGCCACGGCGATGCGGGAGAGTCTGTCCCCGGAGGCTGTGACAGTCGCCGGACCGGCGGCGTGCCACATTCGGGCCGGCGCCGCTTGTCGCCTTCCTTCGCATGCCCGGGGTCTTCGGTGTCCGACAGCCAGATCGACGAAACACACGCACCCGACCGTCGCAGCTGGATCGGCTCGGCGAACGACCCGCTCACCGACTTTCCGATCCAGAACCTGCCCTTCGGCGTGTTTCGCCGGAGAGGCAGCGGCGCCTCCGGCCGCATCGGGGTGGCGATCGGCGACCGCATCCTCGACCTTGCCGGACTGGCCGACCGGCTGGCGGGCGAGGCCGACGCGGCGCTGCTGGCAGCGCCCTCGCTCGCCCCGCTGATGGGCCGGGAGCCGCGGCTCTGGCGCGCCCTGCGCAAGGCTCTGGTGCGAGCGCTGGAAGCGGGCTCGCCGCAGCAAGGCGCCGTTGAGCCACATCTCGTCGCCATGAGCGAGGCGGACATGCTGCTGCCGGTGCGCCCCGGCGGCTTCGTCGACTTCTTCGCCTCCCTCCAGCACGCCACCAATGCCGGCCGCCTGTTCCGGCCGACGGCGCCCCTCCTGCCGAACTACAAATATGTTCCCATCGGCTATAACGGCCGGGCCTCGACGATCGGGATCGACGGCGCCGAGATCCGCCGTCCCAATGGCCAGCGCCTGCTGCCGGGCGGGAGCGAGCCGGCCTTTGGCCCGAGCCTGCGCCTCGACTACGAAATGGAGCTCGGCATCTTTCTCGGCGGCGCCAGCGCGACCGGAGAACCGGTGCCCATTGGCGGTGCCTGGCGCCACGTTTTCGGCTTCTGCCTGCTGAACGACTGGTCGGCCCGCGATATCCAGGCATGGGAATATCAGCCGCTCGGGCCGTTCCTCGGCAAGAGCTTCGCGACGACGATCTCGCCCTGGATCGTGACGGCGGAGGCGCTGGCGCCATTCCGGACGGCCGCCTGCGCGCGGTCCGACGGCGATCCCGCCCCGCTCCCCTATCTCGCCGATCCCCGCGACCAGCGGGCCGGCGGCGTGGACATCGCGGTTTCCGCCTGGTTGCGGACAGCCGCTATGACGGCGGCCGGAATGCCGGCTCTCCGGCTCGGCACCGCCTCGTCGGCCGGCCTCTACTGGACCCCGGCGCAGATGGTCGCGCATCAGACCAGCAACGGTTGCAATCTGGAAGCCGGCGACCTCTACGGAACCGGAACCATTTCCGGCGACGGCGCCACGGCGCTCGGCAGCCTCCTGGAGATCACCCGCGGCGGCAGCGCCCCGTTCGCCCTGCCCGATGGAACCAGCCGCACCTTTCTCGAGGACGGCGACGAACTGTCGATGACCGCCCGCTGCGACCGGCCCGGCTTCGTCCCGATCGGCTTTGGCGCCTGCCGCGGCACGGTCCTGCCGGCTCCCGCCGGCTGAGCGGGAAGGACGCCGCTCCTGTCGCCGTTGCTTGGGACAGACGGATCGGTGCCGGGAGCGCTAGGATGACCACGACGAGGGCGCCGGCCATGCCGGCTCCCGGACTTCACGGGAGCGGATGCAATGAGCAATGTGCGGCAGGGCGGACTGGGCGAATATGCTCTGGCCGGGCGCGTGGCGATCGTCACCGGTGGCAGCAGCGGCATCGGCGCCGCGACCGTCCAGCGGCTGGCAGAAGCCGGCGCGACCCTCGTTGTCGGCTACAATAGCGGAGCGGACCGCGCCAAGGCGCTGATCGCCGGTCTTCCGGGCGAGGGCCACCTCGCGCTCAACATCCCGATGGAGGACAGCGTGGCGATCGCCGCCGCCGCCGAGGCGGTCAGGTGCGCCTTCGGCAAGGCCGATGTGCTGGTCAATTCGGCCGGCGTCACGCGCGCCGTGCCCCATGCCGATCTCGACGGTCTTGACGATGCGACCTTCGACCGGATCCTCCTGACCAACGTACGCGGGCCGTTCGCGACCATCCGGGCCTTCGCGCCGCTGCTGCGCGCAAGCGGCGATTCCGTCGTCGTGAACGTTTCCTCGCTCTCCGGCTCGACCGGCCTCGGCAGCTCGATCGCCTATTGCGCCTCGAAGGGAGCGCTCGACACGATGAGCCTGTCGCTCGCACGCGTGCTGGCGCCCGAGACGCGCGTCATCTCCGTGGCGCCGGCAGCGGTCGCCACCGATTTCGTCCCCGGCCGCGGCCGTGAGGGCATCGAGAAACAGGCGGCGTCCACGCCGCTCAGGACGGTAGCCGAGCCCGACGACGTCGCCCTCGCCATCGTCTCGGCCGTTTCGCACCTGCGGCTGACCACCGGCAGCGCGATCGTCGTCGACGGCGGCCGGCATCTGTGAATTCCAGGTCCTTGTCTCGATGCGTTTTCTGCCCGCGAACCGGTACCCGCTTCGCTCGAAAGCGCCATAGCGGCTCGGGAGGCTGCCCATGAACACCCACGCCACGACCGCCTGCAGCGAGGCCGTGCTGTCGCCGCGCGACGGATCGATCGCCTATATGACCGGCTTCGAGAACTCGTTTGCGACCGAGGCCGTTGCCGGGGCCCTGCCGATCATGCGCAACTCGCCGCAGAAGGCGCCGCAGGGGCTTTATGCGGAGCAGCTTTCCGGCTCGGCCTTCACGGCCCCGCGGCATGCGAACAAGCGGACCTGGTTCTACCGGATCAGACCCTCGGTGAAGCACGGCCGCGGCTTTCGGCAGGTCGACCACGGCCTGATCAGGACGGCGCCCTGTCGCGACGAAAGCACGCTGCCGATCGCGCAGATGCGCTGGCATCCCGTGCCGATCCCATCGGAGCCCTCGACCTTCCTCTCGGGCCTCAGGACGATCTGCACGGGCGGCGACGTCCACATGCAGGCCGGCATGGCGAGCCATGTCTATGTCGCCAACCGCTCCATGGGCGACGACTATCTCTACAATGCCGATGGCGAGATGCTGCTGGTGCCGCAGGAGAACATGATCCGCGTCTTCACCGAATGCGGCATTCTCGACGCGGCGCCGGGTGAGGTCGTGATCGTGCCGAAAGGCATGAAGTTCAAGGTCGACCTGCCAAACGGCCCGGCCCGCGGCTATGTCTGCGAAAACTACGGCTCCTACCTGACGCTGCCCGAGCGCGGGCCGATCGGCGCCAACTGCCTCGCCAATCCGCGCGATTTCCTCAGTCCCGTCGCAGCCTACGAGGAGAAGGAGACGCCCTGCCGGCTGTTCGTGAAATCGCTCGGCAAGCTCTACGTGACCGATCTGCCGCAATCGCCGCTCGACGTGGTCGCCTGGCACGGCAATTTCGCTCCGGTGAAATACGATCTCAGACGCTTCTCGCCGGTCGGCTCGATCCTGTTCGACCATCCCGATCCGTCGATCTACACGGTGCTGACCTCGGCCTCGGACACGCCCGGGACAGCCAATGTCGATTTCGTCATCTTCCCCGAACGCTGGATCGTGATGGAGAACTCGTTCCGGCCGCCCTGGTACCACATGAACGTGATGAGCGAATTCATGGGCCTGATCTACGGCGTCTATGACGCCAAGCCCGGCGGTTTCGTGCCCGGCGGCATGAGCCTGCACAATGCGCTGCTCGCCCATGGGCCCGACGCCGAAGCCTTCGAGAAGGCTTCCAACAAGCCGCTGCATCCCGAAAAGCTCTCCGGCACCATGGCCTTCATGTTCGAAACGCGATTTCCGCTCAGCCCGACTGCCTACGCGTCCAGCCTCGACCTGATGGACGGCAGCTATCCGGACTGCTGGGATACGATCGACCGGCAGTTCGCGCCGGCCTGACCCGGCCGGCAGAGCGGGCCAGAATCCACGGCGCGCCGACCGCACCGAAGCTAGGGATGCCGAAGAGCATCCGCGACAACAGAAGACATCCAAGGAGCCCTCATGCCGACCCGCCGCCTGGCCGTCGCCGCCATTCTCTCATCAGGCTTCCTCGCCAGGTCCGCCCTGGCGCAGGACTGGCCGAGCCGCCCCGTCATCCTCGTCCACGGCTTCGGCGCAGGCGGCAATGCCGATTCCATTTCCCGCGTGATGGCCAATGCGCTCTCGGGCGAGCTCGGTCAGCAGGTCGTGGTCGAGGCCAAGCCGGGCGCGGGCGGCAATCTGGCGTCGGAGCACGTGGCGCGGGCCCAGCCGGACGGCCATACCATCATCCTCCTGACCGGCGGGCATGCCGTTTCGGCGGCGCTCTACAAGAGCCTCCGCTTCAAGCCCGTCGACGATTTCGCCTTCGCCTCGCTGGTCGCGACCTTTCCCTTCGTCATCGCGACGCGCGCCGAGAGCCCGCTGAAGTCGGTCGCCGACGTCATCGAGGCCGCCCGCAAGGATCCCGGCAAGCTCACCTTCTCCTCGGTCGGCTTCGGTTCGACCCAGCATCTCACGGGCGAGCTCTTCGCCGGCACGGCGGGCATCAAGCTGACCCATGTCCCCTATCGCGGCGGCATGCAGCCGCTCTCCGACCTGATCTCGGGACGGATCGATCTCGTCGTCGACACGATCACCGTGACCGGCGCGGCCATTCGGGCCGGCACGATCCGCGGCCTCGGCATCACCAGCCCGCAGGCCTGGCCGGCCCTGCCCGACGTGCCGCCGATCGCCAATGTGCTTCCCGGCTTCCAGGTGCCGTCCTGGATCGGCATCGCCGCGCCGGCGGCAACGCCCGGCCCCGTCGTCGCCAGGCTCAACGCGGCCATCGGCAAGAGCCTCCAGTCCGATCAGGTGAAGGAACAGCTCGGCTTCCTCGGCGTGAAACCGGAAGCGTCGACGCCGGACGGCATGAAGACCTTCGTCGCCGGCGAGATCGCGCGCTGGCAGAGCGTCGTTGACAAGGCCGGTCTCGAGCGGATCTGAGGACACCGCGCGGCGCGCGGAGAGCGCGGCGCTGCCACGCCGATGGGCGAAGAGATCGCCGCGCCCTGCGCGGCGGTCGCCGTGCGCTCCGCCGGAAGGATTCACCAGTCACGATCGCGGCCGGCAAGGCCGCGGCGAGGCAACAGCGTCGCCTGCGGCAAAAGCCGAACGATCGCACTGCCGGTCAGTATGCGGTGTGGAGATTTGGTGGAGCCAGGCGGGATCGAACCGCCGACCTCTTGAATGCCATTCAAGCGCTCTCCCAGCTGAGCTATGGCCCCACGCCGACCTTGCGGGCGGTAAGATGGATCTTGGGGTATCCATCCGTCAGACCCTCCTTTTCGGGAGGATCCGGCAGCGCTTGCCGGTGCGGCTCGCGTTGCGGAGCGCGTGTCTCGCACATTTCCTCCCCGGCATCAAGCGCCTTGAGCGGTTATTTTACGGGCCTGTGACATGTCCACCGGAATTGCCGCGCCGGCCGTTCCCGAAAGCCCGCCCGGCGGCCCGAAAAGCGGCGCGGCGCATGATTCCGGCGGGTGTCATCAGCTGGGGAAACCTCTTCTTAATGGCCGGTTCTTAAGCTCGGCCGGCTTCCTGCAATATCGCGCTGATCACGGATCGGAGTGTCGATGGCAGCCGCCGGGACAATCATCGACGAGCTCGAACAGGCCATGGGCCGCGGCCCGAGCGGCCGGCAGGCCGAAACCCTGCGCAAGGTGACCGAGCTGTTTCTGGCCGACGCCGCGCGCTACACCGAGACGCAGGTCTCGCTGTTCGACAATGTCATCCTGCGCCTGTCGCAGGCGATGGAAACCGCGGTGAGGCGCGAGCTCGCCGAGCGGCTCGCACCGATCGACAATGCCCCGCCCAGCGTCCTGCGCAGCCTTGCGCGTGACGAGGCGATCGACGTCGCCCGGCCCGTGCTGCGCCAATCCGCGCGGCTCGACGACGCCTTCCTCGCCGATGTCGCGGAGACCGCCAGCCAGGCGCATATGGAGGCGATCGCCTCGCGGAGCCGGATTTCCGAAACCGTGACGGACGTGCTGGTGCGGCGCGGCAACGACCGCGTCGCGCTGGTCGTCGCCGCCAATGATGGCGCGGCCTTTTCCTCGTCGGGCTATGACAGGCTGGTCGCCCGCGCGCGCGACGACGACGTGCTGGCCGAATGTGTCGGGCTGCGCAAGGATGTGCCGGCGCACCTGTTCCGGAGCATTCTCGACAGCGCCACCGACGCGGTGCAGAAGCGGCTCCTGTCCTCGATCGCGGCGCGCCACCGCGCCGAGGTGCGCACAGCGCTCGCCGGCATTGCCGGCCGCATCGCCACCGCCACCGGCACCGAACGGGCCGATCGCGACAAGGTTCTGGCCGAGGTGACGGCGCTGCACCGCCGACGCGCGCTGGGCGAAGCCGAGATGAGAACCTATGCCGAGACGGGCCGTTTCGAGGAAACGATCTGCGCGCTCTCGGTGCTCTGCCGGGTGCCGCCCGACATGGTCGAGCGCCTGTTTCTCGGCGAGCGGCCGGATCCGGTGCTGATCCTGGCGCGCGCGGCGGCCCTGTCCTGGGCGACGCTTCAGCCGATGCTGAAACTGCGCCTCAACGGCCCGATGGCGCCGGCGGCGGCCGAACAGGCCCGGGAAAGCTACGACAAGCTGACCGCCAGCACTGCCCAGCGCGTGCTGCGCTTCTGGCAGGTGCGCGGCCAGACCGCCGGCAGCTGACGGCAGCGGCCCGGAGGCCGGTGCGTCGGGGCGGAGCGGAACGGCACGGGTCGCGGGAAAACCGACGGATCACCGGCAATGAGCCGCCGGCACGCCTGGCGGCGCGGTGCGGCCGTCAGTGCAGACTGACGGTCTCCAGCTCGTTCTGCAGGGCCCCGGCAACCGCCTCTTCGCGGCGGTCGGTGACCAGGATCGGCGAACCGTCGGCCGAGATCAGGGCGAAGAGATCGAGACCGGGCGGCAGCGGCGGCGCCTCGGGGAACACCCGGGCGATGTCGTCGGAGCTGATCGCCTTGACATAGGCGACCTTGGCAAGGCCGAGCCGGGCCAGGACTTCGGGGGAAATGAAGGTATTCATCGTCAAACCTCCTCCATAGGCAGGTTCAAGGCTCAGTCGTGAGCCGCGATATCGATGCGCCGCACGATCCGTTCCGGCTCCGGGCGGGCAAGATCGATCGAGAGCAACCCGTTCTTCAGATCTGCTCCCATGACTTCCATGCCATCGGCCAGCACGAAGACGCGCTGGAACTGGCGTGCCGCGATCCCGCGATGGATGAAGGTGCGGCCCTCGCCGTCGTCCTGCTGACGACCGCGAATGGTCAGCTGGCTTTCTTCCACCGTGACGTCGAGCTGCTCCCGGGTGAACCCGGCGACCGCCAGCGTGATGCGCAGGCGGTCCGGCGCGCCGTTCTCACCGGCGATCCGCTCGATATTGTAGGGCGGATAGCCGTCGGCGGCCTTGGTGACCCGATCGAGCACCCGCTCGAGCTGGTCGAAGCCGAGCAGGAACGGCGACGAAAGGGACGGCACACGCGACATGGTCGAGGTCCTCGACTGAGCGACATCGGCCGGGCCCCGAAGGCGCCCAGCGCCGCGGAACACTCCGCGACCTCCCGAATATGGAGGGTGGGCCATGCCGGTTCAAGGCTGAGCGCGAGTGGCGCGTAGGGCATGTCGGCTCGTCGCTTGGAGCGGGCACACCTGCAGTGCACCCGGCAACGTGTGCATCCCCGCTCGCTATTCGCCACCCGCTATCCCAGCCGCCGGCCGCTCTCGACGTCGAACAGATGGACGTGGTCCGGCGTCGCCGATACCGACACCTGCGTGCCCGGGCTCAGCAGGGCCTTGCCGGGCAGGCGGGCGATGACTTCGGGGCCATCGCCGCCGAGCGGGCCGTAAACGAAGGTCTCGGCGCCGACGGCCTCGACCGCCGCCACCGGGAAGCTCAGCCCGACCGCGCCTTCCGCCGGCAGCCCCGCGGTGACCGCCAGATGTTCCGGGCGAATGCCGAGCAGCGCGCCGCCGACCGGCACGGCAAGCCCCTTGCCGCCGGTCAAGCCCGCAAGCTCCGGCCCTTCGGCGCCGCGGCCGACCTTGATGAGGTTCATCGGCGGCGCGCCGATGAAGCTTGCCACGAAGGTGGTCGCCGGCCGCTCGTAGAGCTCGAGCGGGCTGCCGGCCTGCTCGACCTCGCCGCGGTTCATCACGACGAGAATGTCGGCGAGCGTCATCGCCTCCAGCTGGTCATGCGTCACATAGACCGAGGTGACCCCCAGCGCGCGCTGCAGCTTCTTGATCTCGACGCGCATCTGCATGCGCAGCTTGGCGTCGAGGTTGGACAGCGGCTCGTCGAACAAGAAGGCCTTGGGCTTGCGCACGATGGCCCGGCCCATGGCGACGCGCTGGCGCTGGCCGCCGGAAAGCGCCCGCGGCTTGCGCTCCAGGAAGGGCGTGATCTCCAGGATGCGGGCAGCCTCGCGCACCCGCTTGTCGATCTCGTCCCTGGGCGTGCCGCGGTTGCGCAGGCCATAGGCCATGTTGTCGTAGACGCTCATATGCGGATAGAGCGCATAGTTCTGGAACACCATGGCGATGTCGCGCTCGGCCGGCTCCAGGTCGTTGCAGACCGCGCCGCCGATGGCGATCGTGCCGCCGGTAATGGTCTCCAGCCCGGCAATCATGCGCAGCAGGGTCGACTTGCCGCAGCCCGACGGCCCGACCAGCACGCAGAAGGCGCCGGTCGGCACCTTGATGTCGACCCCCTTCACGGCCTCGACGCCACCGGCATAGACCTTGCGGACCTTGTCGAGAACAACCTCGCTCATGGCCTCATCCCTGTTTGAGCGAGTAGCGAATGGCGGACGGCAATAGGGTGTGCTGCGCACAGGCGGGCATCGGCCGCTCCCCACTCGCCATTCGGCATCCGCTATTCGCCATCCCCTATTTCTCAGTCTCGACGAGGCCCTTCACGAAGAGCTTCTGCATGACGATCACGACCAGCACCGGCGGCAGCATGGCGAGCACCGCGGTCGCCATCGCGAGCTGCCACTCGGTCAGCGCGTCCTGCGTGACGATCATCTTCTTGATGCCGATCACGATGGTCTGCATGTCGTCGCGCGTGGTGATCAGCAGCGGCCAGAGATACTGGTTCCAGCCATAGATGAACTGGATCACGAACATGGCCGCGATCGAGGTGACCGACAGCGGCAGCAGCGTGTCCTTGAAGAACTGCATGGCGCTGGCGCCGTCGATCTTGGATGCCTCGACCAGCTCGTCCGGCACGGTCATGAAGAACTGGCGGAACAGGAGCGTCGCGGTCGCCGAGGCGATCAGCGGAATGGTGAGGCCGGCATAGGTGTCGAGCAGGCCGAGATCGGCGACGATCTTGTAGGTCGGATAGATGCGCACCTCGACCGGCAGCATCAGCGTCATGAAGATCACCCAGAAGGCGGTCTTGCGGAACGGGAAGCGGAAATAGACGACCGCAAAGGCCGAGATGATCGAGATCATGATCTTGCCGACGGCGATGATCAGCGCCATGGCAAGGCTGTTCAGCATCATGCCGCCGACCGGCGCGCGGGTCGACGAGGCGGTGCCGACGAAGATCGTCCGGTAGTAGTTCTCGAGGAAATGCGGGCCGGGCCTGAGCGGCATCTGGCCGTTGGCGATGGTGGAGGCGTCCCAGGTCGAGGCGACGAAGGCGAGATAGACCGGGAAGGCGACGATCATGATCCCGACGATGAGGATCAGGTGCGGCAGAAAGTCGAAAATGCTCCTGCGCTCGACCATCAGTACTGGACCTTGCGCTCGATGTAGCGGAACTGGATGGCGGTCAGGCCGATGACGATGATCATCAGGATCACCGACTGGGCGGCCGAGCCGCCGAGGTCGCCGCCGAGACGCCCGTCGGAATAGACCTTGTAGACGAGGGTCTCGGTGCCCTTGGCCGGCCCGCCGCCGGTGGTGGCGTCAATGATGCCGAAGGTGTCGAAGAAGACGTAGACGACATTGACCACCAGCAGGAAGAAGGTGGTCGGCGACAGCAGCGGGAAGATGATGGTCCAGAACCGGCGCATCGGCCGGGCGCCGTCGATCGCCGCCGCTTCGATGACGCTTTTCGGGATCGACTGCAGGCCGGCGAGGAAGAACAGGAAGTTGTAGCTGATCTGCTTCCAGGTCGCCGCCATCACCACGAGCGTCATGGCGTGGCTCTGATTGAGCAGCGGGTTCCAGTCGAAGCCGAGCGAGCGCAGCGACTGCGCGATGAGGCCGAGGGATGGCTGGAACATGAACAGCCAGAGGACGCCGGCAATGGCGGGCGCCACCGCATAGGGCCACATCAGCAGCGCCTTGTAGGCACCGGTGCCGCGGATCTGCTTGTCGGCCTGGATCGCGAGGTAGAGCGACAGGGACAGCGAGAGAAAGGCCACCAGCGCCGAGAAGACGGCCGTGGTGGCGATCGACTTGTAATATTCCGGCTTCGAGAACAGGTCGCGGTAGTTCTCGAACCAGACGAACTCGGTGGACAGGCCGAAGGCATCCTGGATCAGGAAGGACTGCCAGACGGCCTGGGCGGCGGGCCAATAGAAAAAGATCAAGGTGACCGCGAGCTGCGGCATGAGCAGCATGTAGGGCAGCACCTTGCCGTCGAAAACGACCCGCTTGTCCATGGTCCCCCCGGGAGGTGCCGGAGCGGGCAGCTAAGCCCGCCCCGGCTCATCGAGCGATCAGCGCGATACGGTGCGCTCGAACTGGCGCAGCATGGTGTTGCCGCGGGCGACCGCCGCGTCGAGCGCAGCCTGGGCCGGCTTCTGGCCGGCAAGCGCCGCCTCGACCTCCTCGGCCCAGACGTCGCGCAGCTGAACCATGTTGCCGAGCCGGATGCCGCGCGAATTCTCGGTAGGCGGCTTGTTGGTCAGTTCGAGCAGCGGCGTCTCCAAATAGGGGTTCTGGGTGTAGAAGCCGGACGCCTTGACCTGGGCATAGGCGGCGCGCGTGATCGGGATATAGCCGGAATCGGTGTGCAGCTTGGCCTGGCGATTGACGTCCGAGAGGAAGGTGAAGAAGCGCGCGACGCCACGATATTCGGCCGCCGGCTTGCCGCCCATCACCCAGAGCGAGGCGCCGCCCAGCGTCGAGTTCTGCGGCGCGCCCTGGACGTCGGGATAATAGGGCATCGGCGCGTTGCCCCATTCGAACTTCGCGTTGGCGCGCACATTGCCGTAGAAGCCCGAGGAGGTCAGCATGATCGGGCATTCGCCCGAGGTGAACCGGCCCTCGCCCGTATTGGTGCGGCCGGAATAGCTGAAGGTGTTGTCGCGCTGCAGGTCGATCAGGTTCTGCAGGTGGCGGACATGCAGCGGCGAGTTGAAGCGCAGCTCGGTGTCGAAACCGTCGATGCCGTTGGCGCGGGTGGCGAGCGGCACGTTATGCCACAGCGAGAACTGCTCGATGTTCAGCCAGGTGATCCAGGCCGAGGAGAAACCGCACTTGTCGTAGCCGGCGGCACGCAGCTTCTTCGCCGCCTCGAAAACCTCCGGCCAGGTGCGCGGCGGCTGGTCCGGATTGAGGCCGGCGCGGCGGAACGCGTCCTTGTTGTACCACATGACCGAGGACGAGGAGTTGAACGGGAAGGACAACATCTCGCCGCGCGAGGTGGAATAGTAGCCGGCGACGGCAGGCAGGTAAGAGGCCGGGTCGAACGGCTCGTTCGCCTCCTGCATCATCTGGTAGACCGGCTTGATGGCGCCGCGGGCGGCCATCATGGTCGCCGTGCCGACCTCGAAGACCTGCAGGATGTGAGGCGCATTGCCGGCCCGGAAGGCGGCGATGCCGGCGTTCATGGTGTCGGGATAGGACCCTTTGTAGGTCGGAACGACGCGGTATTCGCGCTGCGAAGCGTTGAACTCCTCGGCGAGCTTGACCACCACCTCGTTGTTGGCGCCGGTCATCGCGTGCCACCACTGGATCTCGACCTGGGCCGAGGCGGGGCTGGATACGAGCGCCGCGGCAGCGGCCGCCGCCAGCATGAAACGGCGATTCAACATCAATCATCCTCCCAAAGGCGCGGTTCGACGCCGGTACGGCTTCGGGCGTCAGCAACCCGCGCCGTTCTTGGGTCCGCCGAACGACGGACGGATGACACTCTAATGAAGCTTGTGTGACAGGGCAAAGGGCGGCGCGGCGGATTTCCCCGATTAAGCAAGGACCTGGCAGGTGTCACCTTCCCTGCAAGGGAAGCCTTGCGTCAGGCCGCCGCGACCCGCGCGCTGAGGCCCACGAGGACAAGCGACAGGGCGACGAGCGCGAAGGCGGCGGCCAGGCTCGACGCCGCCGCGACGAAGCCGATGAGGGCAGGGCCGGCGAGGATGCCGGCATAACCGACGGTGGTCACCGCGGCGACCGCCAGCGGCGCCGGCATGGCGGTCTGGCGGCCGAGCACCGAATAGAGCACCGGCACGATGTTGGCGGCGCCGAGCCCGACCATGGCAAAGCCGGCGAGGGCGGCACCGGGCGCCGCGACGAGGACGGCGAGCGCAAGCCCTGAGGCGGCGACGGCAGCGCCTGTCAGCATCACCGCCGGCCCGCCGAGGCGGGCGACGACCCGATCGCCGCTGAGCCGACCGATGGTCATGGCGAGCGCGAAGGCGGCATAGCCGAGTCCGGCCCGGCTCGGATCGACACCCCGTGCGCCGGTCAGGAACACCGCGCTCCAGTCGAGCATGGCGCCCTCGGCCAGGAACACCGCGAAGCAGAGGACCGCGATCAGCACGATCCGCCCGTGCGGCAGGGCGAAGAGCGGCGCGCCGGCACCGCCGCCACGCGCGATCAGGCCGCGGGCGAAGCCGGCCAGCAGAAGAACATTGACCGCCGCGGCGACGAGGACGGCCGCGAGCGGCGTCGCGCCGAGCCAGAGCAGCGTGCTGACACCGCCCGCGCCGGCCATGCCACCGATGCTGAAGAAGCCGTGGAAGCCGGACATCATCGGCCGCCCGCCGGCCCGCTCGACCATCACCGCCTGAATGTTGACGGCGACGTCGATGGCGCCGATGCCGGCGCCGAACAGCAGCAGGGCGATGGCGAGCACGGCAAAGCCGCTGCCGGTCGCCAGCACCGGCAGCGCCACCGAGACGGCAAGTGCCGCCGCGACGACCACGGTCCGGCAGCCGATGCGCTGGGCGAGCGCGCCGGCCAGCGGCATGGCCACCAGCGACCCGGCCCCGAGGCAGAGCAGGAGCACGCCGAGCGCGCCGTCGTCGAGGCCCGCGCGCGCCTTGGCATAGGGCACCAGCGGGGCCCAGGCGGCCATGGCGAAACCGGCGAGGAAGAAGGCGGCCAGCGTCGCGCCGCGGGCGAGCGGCGGCAAGAGGATCACGTCGCTGCGATGGAGCATGCGGCTCGACAAGGGACCGGCCTCGGATACGGGCCTGCCGGTTCAGGCGCGGTGATAGGGGTGACCTGAGAGGATGGTCATCGCCCGGTAGAGCTGCTCGAGCGCCATGACCCGGACGAGCTGATGCGGCCAGGTCATGGTGCCGAAGGACAGGACGAGATCGGCTTCGGCGCGCAGCTCCGGATCGAGCCCGTCCGGCCCGCCGATGACGACGGTCGCCGCGTCCTCGCCCGCATCCTTCCAGGCGCCGAGCCGCCCGGCGAAAGCCTCGCTCGCCAGCGCCTTGCCGCGCTCGTCGAGGAGGATCAGGCGGCCGGCGCGCTTCGCCCTGATGGCGGCGGCCTCCTCGGCCTTGCGCTGGCGCGCATCGCCGGCGCGGCTTTCATCGGTGACGATCAGGTCGAGGCCGCGAAATCCGAGCGCCCTGCCGGCCTTGACGGCCCGGTCCTGATAGCGCTCGGCAAGCTCGGTTTCCGGGCCGGCCTTCATCCGCCCGACGGCCAGGAGGATCAGCCGCATGGCAATTCCGGCCCCACGGCCTTTTGGAAGGACATGGCCCTTGCCGGTTCAGCCGGCCAGGCGATCCGGCGGGCGGGCCGCCGACCACATCTTTTCCAGGTTGTAGAAGGCGCGCACTTCCGGGCGGAAGATGTGGACGATGACGTCGCCGGCATCCACCAGCACCCAGTCGCAGGCGGGAACGCCCTCGACGCGGATCTGGCCGACGCCCGCATCCTTCAGGGCCTGCACCAGGTAATCGGCGATGGCGCCGACATGGCGGTGCGAACGGCCCGACGACACCACCATGGCATCCGCGATGGTCGTCTTGCCTTTCAGGTCGATCGTCTGGATTTCCTCGGCCTTGTTGTCTTCAAGGGTGTCGAGGACGATTTTCAGGACCTCGGCCGCGGCAGGGCTCGCCGCGGGAGTCCCGGTAAGCGGCGCAGTCTTCGCCGGTCCCGGCAGGTGGGTGGTGGACAGTGGTCCGATCCTCTCTGCTTCGCGCCATGACGGCGCACAAACCTCATAATACGCGAAAATATGGCAACTCGACAACGTGAGCGCACCAGATTGCCCGAAATCGGCTGCCGGACCCCCCTTGCAGATCGGCCGGCCCACATGCCGGAGCCGAAGCTTCGGCCGAACTCAAGGGCTTAGCCGCGATCGCCGGATGCCGCGGCCGGTGCGGCCGACGGGCCCGCGCGGCGGCACGAAGCAGGCCCGCCCGGCCCTCGCGCTCAGCCGACAACCCGCCAGACGCCGGTACGCTTGATCTCCAGGTCCTCCAGCGCGCGCGTCACCGGAACCTGATATTCGGCAAGCTTTTCGAGGCGCCCGCGCGGCAGGTAGGTGCGGCCGGGATCGCCGAGGAGCACGGTCCGGCCGGCCGCGGCGAGTGGCCCGAGCCAGCCGAGCATGGCTTCGGTCATGTCGCGCTGGTAGCAGATGTCGCCGGCCAGGATCACCTCCCAGCCCGCATCCGTGCCGGTCGGATCCGCGGTCTCGGCCGTGACCGCAACGCCGTTCGCGGCGGCATTGAGCCTCACCGCAACCTCGGCGAAGGCATCGATATCGACCGCCGTGACCCGCGCGGCGCCGGCCTTGGCGGCGGCGATGGCGACAAGCCCGGAGCCGGTGGCGACGTCGAGAACGGTGCGGCCGGCGACGAGGCCGGGCTGATCCAGCACATAGCGCGCCAGCGCCTGCCCGCCGGCCCAGGCAAAGGCCCAGAACGGCGGATCGAGACCGATGGCGCCGAGCTCGTCCTCGGTCTTCTGCCAGAGCTCGGTCGCCTCGTCGGCGAGATGAAGCGAGATCTCCGGGGCGTGCGGCACGGCGAGGAGGCGGGTATTGGCGCGGATGAAGGCGGAGCGATCTGCAATCATGCCTGACCTCAAAGCAGAAAAGCCGGGCGGCGGCCCGGCTTTTCCTCGCGGGCTGCCGCCCGGATCTTACTGGGTGAGCGCCGGTCCGCCCTGGCCCTGCGGATTTTCGGCCATGCGCTGGCGATAGAGCGCGGCGAAATCGACGGGGTCGAGATAGAGCGGCGGGAAGCCGCCGTCGCGGGTCGAATTGGCGATGATCTGGCGCGCGAAGGGGAACAGGAGGCGCGGGCACTCGATCAGCACGATCGGATGGACGGCCTCGGCCGGCACGCCGGCAATGCGGAAGATGCCGCCATAGACCAGCTCGAACTTGAACAGGATCAGGTCCTTGGTGCGCGCATCGCCGTCGATGGTCAGCTCGATCTGGAACTCCGTCTCGCTCATCGGATTGGCGTTGACGTTGATCTGGATGTTGATCGCCGGCTGCTCCTGCTGCGGCATCAGCGAGCGCGGAGCGTTCGGATTCTCGAACGAGAGGTCCTTGATGTATTGCGCCAGCACGTTGAGCTGGGGCACGGCTTCCGCTTCGTTGCCGCCATTCGGGGTCATCGGCTCAGTCTCCGTTCAGGCCGCGAGGGCGGCAGGATCTGGATGGGGATTCACGAGGTGATGGGCGCGCTCGCTAGCACGCGCGGCCCCGGCCGCGCAAGAACGGCAGGGCGAGAGGCTTCAGCGGCCGTCGATGCGGCGCGGCCCGGGATGCTGCTGGCCGGGATGGCCCGGCTGGCCGGCATTGGTGTCGTCATGCCAGTCGCGCGGGTCGAGATCGACGACGCCGGGCTGCGCCGGCGCATGGCGCCGGGCCGGTTCCGCCCGATGGCCGAACAGCAGCGCGCGGAAGGCCGGCAGGAGCAGGAGGATCGCGATCATGTCGGTGACGAAGCCGGGAATGGCGAGCAGCAGGCCGGCAAAGGCGGTCAGCATGCCGCTGCGCGCCGCCTGGGCATTGAGCAGGACGACGCGGCCGACCGCCATCTGCGTGAACAGCAGCTTCGCGCCGCCCTTCAGGATCGCGACGCCGAGGAACGAGGTGGCGACCACCGCGACCAGCGCAGCCAGAAAGCCGATATGCTCCGCCACCCACCAGAAGGCGGCGAATTCGACGAAGGGCAGGGCAATGAGTGCCAGGACCAGCCAGCGCAAGCGGATCATCAAAACTCCTCTGGGCCATAGCTGTGGTGCCGAGCCATCAGAATCAAGCGTCGTACCGTCGCACCGGAGCGCCTGGCGGCAGGAATCCAGGCCAGCCGGCAGCGGAAGTGTCGCGTTCGTCGGGACCGCCGAGCCGACACACGCGTTCCGGATTATGCGATGATCGCGACCGCTGCCGCCGGGACCGACAGGAGATTGCCATAGCCATGGCCGCCATTGCCCGCCTTCTTGCCGCCTTCGCCATCCTCTTCGCCGCCGGGCCCGGCGCGGGCCCCCGCGCCGCCGCGGCGGCCGACACGCCGCGCTGGCGCCACGGCCTGTCGCTGGTCGGGCAGCTGCGCTACGGCCCGGATTTCCGCCACACGGCCTATGTCAATCCGCAGGCGCCCAAGGGCGGCCTCGTCAGGCTGTCGATCGAAGGCACGTTCGACAGCTTCAACCCGATCCTGCCGCGCGGCGCGACCGCGCCGATCGCCGGCCTCCTCTACATGCCGCTGTTCGAGGATTCGCTCGACGAGATCTCGACCGCCTATGGCGCGGTTGCCGAGGCGGTGCGCCACCCGGACGACTTCTCGTCCGTCACCTATCGGCTCAATCCCAACGCCCGCTGGCACGACGGCCGCCCGATCACCCCGGACGACGTGATCTGGACCATGGAGCAGGTCAAGAAGCACGACCCGCGCATGGCCTTCTATTACCGCAACGTCGTCAAGGTCGAGCAGTCGGGCGAACGCGAGGTCACCTTCACCTTCGACGGTCCCGGCAACCGGGAAAAACCCCAGATCGTCGGCCAGCTGCCGATCCTGCCGCGCCACTGGTGGGAAGGCCGCGACGCGCAGGGGCGCCAGCGCGACATTGGCCAGACGACGCTGGAGCCGCCGCTCGGCTCCGGCCCCTATCGCATCAGGAGCTTCGAGGCCGGGCGCAACGTGGTGCTGGAACGGGTCTCCGACTGGTGGGCGAAGGACCTGCCGATCTATGTCGGCCTGCACAATTTCGACGAGCTGCGCTTCGAGGTCTATCGCGACGACACGGTCGAGCTCGAAGCGTTCAAGGCGGACCAAGTCGACTTCCGCGTCGAAAGTTCCGCGCGCGCCTGGGCGACGGCTTACGACTTTCCGGCCGCCCGCGACGGGCGCGTCCTGCTGGAAGCCTTCACGGACCGGTCGCCGGCCGGCATGCAGGCGGTGATCCTCAATCTCAGGCTGCCGAAATTCGCCGATGTCAGGGTTCGCCGGGCACTGAACCTGATGTTCGACTTCGAAACCATGAATGCCAACCTGATGTTCGGCGCCTACCGCCGCACGGCGAGCTATTTCGAGGATACCGAGCTCGCCGCGCGCGGCCTGCCCGGCCCCGAGGAGCTCGCCATTCTCGAAACGGTGCGGGACAAGGTGCCCCCGGAGGTCTTCACCACGCCCTATGCCAATCCGGTGGGCGGCAGCCCCGACGCGCAGCGGGCGAACCTGCGCGCGGCGCTCGCGCTGATGCGCGAGGCCGGCTACGAGGTGCGCGACCGGCGCATGGTCAATGTCCGCACGGGCGAGCCCTTCCGCATCGAGCTTCTGCTCAACAGCCCGACCTTCGAGCGCCATGCGCTCGCCTACAGGACCGCGCTCGAACGGCTCGGCATCGAGCTCACCCCGCGCACCGTCGACACCGCCCAGTATATCAACCGGCTGAACGACCGGCGCTTCGATGCCATTGTCGGCACCTACCCGCAGACGCTGTCGCCCGGCAACGAGCAGCGCGACTTCTTCGGCTCGGAAGCCGCCGACCGCCCGGGCTCCTTCAACCGCGCGGGGATCAAGGATCCGGCGGTCGACCAGCTGATCCAGCGGGTCATCTATGCCAAGGATCGTGCCGAGCTGGTCGCCGCGACCCGGGCGCTCGACCGCGTGCTGCTCGCCAACAGCTACATGATCCCGACCTGGTTTTCCGGGCAGATCCGCACCGCCCGCTGGAACCGCTACGGCCGGCCGCAAACCATGCCGGAATATGGCGGCGCCGCCTTCCCCGCCATCTGGTGGTGGGATCCGGCGCTGGCGCAACGCGCCGGGCCGCGGTGACCGCCGGGGCGGCGCGCTCAGCCAGGAGCGGGAGTCGCGCCGCCGAGCACCGCGTGCATGAGCGGCCGGTCGATGTTCTGCCCGGAAAGAATCACGGCCGCCTTGGCGCCCGCAAGGCGCGCGGCCTCGCCGGCAAGGGCCGCCAGTGCCACTGCACCGGCCCCTTCCGCGGCATTGTGGGTGTCGGACCAGTAGACCCTGATCGCCTCGGCGATGGCGTCCTCGGTGACCGTCACGATCCGCTCGGCACCGGCGCGAATGATCGCCAGCGCCTCGGCGGAAGGAATGCGCACCGCCGTGCCGTCGGCGAAGGTCGCGAGACGGTTGACCGGCACGACCTCGCCAGCGGCGAAGGACAGCGCATAGGCATCGGCGTTTTTCGGCACGACGCCAACGATGCGGGTCCTGAGACCGAGCAGGTCACGCGCCGCGATCAGCCCGCAAATGCCCGAGCCGAGCCCGACCGGCGCGTAGAGCACGTCGATATCGGGATGGGCGGTGAACAGCTCCAGCGCATAGGTCGCCACCCCCAGCACCAGGTCGCGGTGGAACGAGGGCACGAATTCGTAGCCGCGCTCGGCCGCGATCTCGGCGGCCCGCTCGCGCGCCTCGTCGAAATCGCGGCCATGCTCGATCAGCTCGGCGCCGAAGGCGCGCATCGCCGCGTTCTTCTCGACCGAATTGCCATGCGGCACGACGATCGCCAGCGGCAGGCCGGCATGGCCCGCCGCGAAGGCGAGGCTCTGGCCGTGATTGCCGCGGGTGGCCGAGACGATGCCGCGCACCGCCGGACGCTCCCGCTTCAGCCGGTCGAGATAGACGATGCCGCCACGCACCTTGAAGGCGCCGATCGGCGTATGGTTCTCGTGCTTGACCACCACGGTGAGGCCATAGCGGCGCTCCAGCAGCGGCCAGGCATAGGCCGGCGTCGGCGGCATCACGGCATGGACGAGCCGCTGGGCGGCGTCGAGTTCGGCACGGGAGAACAGGGCCACGGCGCGGCTCACCCGTTCAAGGCCTTCGCCGGGAACACGCCGGCGCGGTTGAGCGCGGAAGGCACCGGCTTGCCGAGCACGCCGGACAGCCAATGGGCGGTGTCGATCAGCCGGTCGATCGCAAGCCCGGTCCTTATGCCCATCCGGTCGAAGGCGTAGACGAGGTCTTCGGTCGCGACGTTGCCGGTGGCGGCCGGCGCGAAGGGGCAGCCGCCGACCCCGCCGATCGAGGCGTCGAGATAGTCGACGCCGGCGGCGACCGCCGCGACGGCATTGGCGATGCCGGTATTGCGCGTATCGTGGAAGTGGCAGCGCAGCTTGACGGTCTTCGACAGGGCGCGCGCCCGGCCGAGCAGGTCGGTGACCTGGCTCGGCACGCCGCAGCCGATCGTATCGGCGAAACCGATTTCGTAAGGATCGAGCCGCAGCACGGCCTCGAAGACCGCCATGACCTGGTCGGGCGGTACCTCGCCGTCGAACGGGCAGCCGAACGAGGTGGTGATCGAAATGGCGAGGGGCTTGCCCGCCTGCCTGACGAGACGGGCGACGTCGGCCGCGCCCGCCACCAGTTCGGCGGCGGTGGCATTCTGGTTGCGCCGGGCGAACCCGTCGCTCGCCGAGCAGACATAGTTGATCTGGTTGCAGCCGGCGGCGAGCGCCCGTTCGGCGCCGCGCACATTGAGGGCGAGGCCGATCAGCGTCTTCTCGCCATGGCGCGGCAGGATGCCGGCCATCACCGCCTCGGCATCGGCCATGCGCGGCACCAGCTTCGGATTGA
The DNA here is from genome assembly GCF_026847585.1 of Phreatobacter sp. AB_2022a. Classification (NCBI taxonomy): domain Bacteria; kingdom Pseudomonadati; phylum Pseudomonadota; class Alphaproteobacteria; order Hyphomicrobiales; family Phreatobacteraceae; genus Phreatobacter; species Phreatobacter sp. AB_2022a. Next base: position 13,416 of record NZ_JAPSET010000033.1, on the reverse strand, counting down.
CGAAGCTCGTCACCTCCACCTTGCGGCAGCCGGCGGCGAAGGCCCTGTCGATCAGGGCGATCTTGTCGGCCGTCGAGACCTCGACCTTCTCGTTCTGCAAGCCGTCGCGCGGCGCGACTTCGATGATCTCGACCGATGCGGACATGACCTTCTCCCGTTTGCGTCATTGTCGGGGAAGGCCGCGGCCCGAGGCAAGGTGCAGGTCCCGCGAAACGGCGACCGGCGCCCATGCCGCCAGCGCAAGGCAATGCCACAGGAGACAGCGCCGGCCGATGCTCAGTCGCGAATGACCAGCGGTCCGCAATCGTCGTCGGCGACGAAGATCGCGAGGATCTCGGCCGGCTCCGTCGCGCTCGCGTTCTCGGCGAAGAGATGGATCGCGCCCGGCGGCTCGAACCAGGTCTGGCCGGCGCCGAACGTGCCGACCGGGCCGCCTTCGAGCTGCGAGCGCACGATGCCCTTGATCACGAAGGCCATGACCGAGCCGGGATGGCGGTGACGCGGCGAATGGGCGTTCGGCGGAAACTGGACGAGCGCGGTGGTGATCGACTTGCCCGGCACATTGGGCAGCTTCTCGCAGGAGAGCGGCGTGACATTGGTCGCCGGACGGCTCACCGCGGCTCCCGCCGGCACGGCGTCGGCGCTGGCGTGGACCGCGTGGCCGCCATGCGGCTCCGGCGCGGCGCCGCTCCAGATCCCGACCGCGGCCAGCGCCAGCACCAGCGCGGCGGCGGCGGTGACCAACACGGCAAGGGCGCGCCCGGTCCGCCGCTGCGGCCCGATATCCCAAGTGGTCATGGTGACACTCCCGCTGTCTAGAGAGACAAACGAAACGCGGAATTCCAGCCGAGATCGCCGACCGCCTTGGCCGTCGAGACCTCGTCGTTCGGCTCGACCGCGTTGTAGATGCCGGGCGCTCCGCGCTCGACGGCGAGGAACGCGGCGTAGGCGGCCGCGTCGACATGCAGAGGCAGCGCCGCGGGCGGCGTGTCGACGCCGGTGCCCGGCCCGTAGAAGCGGCCGTAGCGCAGCACGACGCCGTCCATGGGGGCCGCGTTCAGCACCGCCTCCTCGAGCGCCGCGACGCCGCGGATGCTGACGGCGCCCGCGCCGTCGCGGCCGAGATCGAGCGGCGCGGCTTCGGTCAGCGGCGGCGGGCCGGGGGCGTAGACCCATGCGATGCTCTGGGCGATCAGCCGCCGGCTGCCCACCGCCTGCGCGGCGGCGACCAGGTGACGGGTCCCGATCTCGCGGATGCGGGCATTGGCGACGAGCGCCTCGGCCATGCGCGCCGGATCGAGGCCGGCGGGCAGGTCGGTGAGCTGGTGAATGACCACCTCGGGGCGGACCGACAGGACGGCCTCGGCAAGCGCCGCCGCGTCGAACACGTCCACCACCAGGGGCTTGACGCCTTCGGCGCGCAGGGCCTCGGCCCGCATCGGCGACCGGGTCGTGCCGGCCACATGGTGTCCGGCCCGCAGCAGAAGCGGCGTCAGGCGCCGCCCGACGGCACCGGCGGCGCCAGCAACGAGAATGCGCAAGCTCAAGGCCGGATCCTCCGCTCATAATATCAGACTTCGAACATAATATCAGAACTCTGATATTGGACGCAAGCGGCCGGCGGCGAGATCCGGCCACGGCCCGACCAGAGCCGCTCCGCGCCATCCATTTGCCGGCTCTTGGACGGTGTCGTAGCGACCGGCACCTGACAGTGCGCCGTGCGCCTGCGGCCGCCATCATTCAGCGAAGCCCGCGACATCGGGCGGCGATATTGCCGCCCGGTTTCGGTCACCTTTGGTTCAAGCACCATTCACCTCGCCTAACGAAGAGTTGATGGCCGCCGAAACGCAGGCGCGACTGGGAGACTCAAGATGATCGGGCGCCGAATTCTTCAGAGCGCTATTGTAATATATGGTTTCCTGTGCGGTTTGAGCCCGGGCCAAGCGCAGCAGACCGAACAGGGCTCACCGCCCGGCGCCGCCGCACAAAGCCAGGCCGCCCCGCCGCCTCTCCAGCTGGCGCCATCGTCCCCGCCATCGGCACAGACCACACCGGCCCGACGAGCCGCACGGCCCGGTCAAGCCGCGCAGGCCGAAAACCGGCAAGCCGCACGGGCACGCGCCAGGGCCGAGCGGTGCCGGGTCGAGCCACGCCGGCCGGGCGAGCCGCGCGCCAACCAGCGCCGGCCGGGCTGTGTGGCCAGCCGGCTCAATCGCCGCGAAACGACACCGGCACGGCTGCGCGACCAGCAGGCGCGCCAGCGCACCATGAACATCGAGGCAGAGGAGCGGCGGCGGGCCGAAATCGCGGAAATCGAGCGCTCCGCCGACGCGAACCGGCGTGAGGCGGAAGAGGAGGAGCGCCGCGCCGAGGCCGAGGAACGCGAGGCGCGCGAGCAGGTCGACGCGAGCGATCGGGCCGCACGGCTGCGCCACTATGAGGCCCGGCGCCGCCAGCTTGAGCGGATCGAACGGCAATGGGGCCTTGCGACAACCCATGGCCCGCAGGCGCAACTCGATCTGGCGTGGCGCCTGTTGCAGCGGCAGAACGAACGCCATCAGCAGCCTTCCCGCGACGAGTGGTACACCAACCCGCAGCTCAGCCTTGAGGACAGGGCCCGCATCCTCGAGCTGCAGCAGGCTCGGGACGCGATCGAGCAGCGGGCGCGCGAGGTGGTGGAACGGAACAAGCGCGAGGCCGCAGAACGCGCACGCGAGGCCGCCGAGCGGGCGCGTGAAGCCGAAGCGCGGCGCGAGCGCGAGGCCGCGGAACAGCGCAGCCGCGACGCATTGCAGCAGGAGCGCGATCGCGAGGCGGCGCGGCAACGGGCTCGCGAGGCCGCGGACCGGCAGGCGCGCGAGGAGGCACAGCGCGACCACCTGCGCGAGACGGCCGAACGCGAACGGCAGCAGGCCGCCGAGCAGCGCGCGCGCGAGGAAGCCCAGCGGACCCACGACCGCGAGGTTGCCGAACGCCAGGCCCGGCAGGCCGCCGAGCAGCGCGCTCGCGAGGAAGCCCAGCGGACCCACGACCGCGAGGTTGCCGAACGCCAGACCCGGCAGGCCGCCGAGCAGCGCGCTCGCGAGGAAGCCCAGCGGACCCACGACCGCGAGGTTGCCGAACGCCAGACCCGGCAGGCCGCCGAGCAACGCGCGCGCGAGGAAGCCCAGCGGACCCACGACCGCGAGGTTGCCGAACGCCAGACCCGGCAGGCCGCCGAGCAACGCGCGCGCGAGGCAGAACGGCAGAATCGCGAGCGAGAGATTGCCGAGCGGCAGCGGCGCGAAGCGGCTGAGCAGCAGCGCGAGCGTGAAGCCCAGCAGCAGCGCGAGCGCGAGGCTGCCGAAAAGCGGGAACGCGAGGCCCAGCAACAGCGCGAACGCGAGGCCGCCCAGCAGCGCGAGCGCGAAGCCCAGCAGCAGCGCGAACGCGAGGCCGCTCAACAGCGGGAACGTGAAACCCAGCAGCAGCGCGAGCGCGAGGCTGCCGAAAAGCGCGAGCGCGAAGCCCAGCAACAGCGCGAACGCGAGGCTGCCGAAAAGCGGGAGCGCGAGGCCCAGCAGCAACGCGAGCGCGAGGCCGCCCAGCAGCGCGAGCGCGAAGCCCAGCAACAGCGCGAACGCGAGGCCGCCGAAAAGCGGGAACGCGAGGCCCAGCAGCAGCGCGAGCGTGAGGCCGCCCAGCAGCGCGAGCGCGAGGCCCAGCAGCAGCGCGAGCGCGAGGCCGCCCAGCAGCGCGAGCGTGAAGCCCAACAACAGCGCGAACGCGAGGCTGCCGAAAAGCGGGAGCGCGAGGCCCAGCAGCAGCGCGAACGTGAGGCTGCCGAAAAGCGGGAGCGCGAGGCCCAGCAGCAGCGCGAACGTGAGGCCGCCGAAAAGCGGGAACGCGAAGCCCAGCAGCAGCGCGAGCGCGAGGCCGCGCAGCAGCGCGAGCGTGAAGCCCAGCAACAGCGCGAACGTGAGGCCGCCGAAAAGCGGGAGCGCGAGGCCCAGCAGCAGCGCGAGCGCGAGGCCGCCCAGCAGCGCGAGCGTGAAGCCCAGCAACAGCGCGAACGTGAGGCCGCCGAAAAGCGGGAACGCGAGGCCCAACAGCAGCGCGAACGCGAGGCCGCCCAGCAGCGCGAGCGTGAAGCCCAGCAACAGCGCGAACGCGAGGCTGCCGAAAAGCGGGAGCGCGAGGCCCAGCAGCAGCGCGAACGTGAGGCCGCCGAAAAGCGGGAACGCGAAGCCCAGCAGCAGCGCGAGCGCGAGGCCGCCCAGCAGCGCGAGCGTGAAGCCCAGCAGCAGCGCGAACGTGAGGCCGCCGAAAAGCGCGAACGCGAGGCCCAGCAGCAGCGCGAGCGCGAGGCCGCTGAAAAGCGGGAGCGCGAAGCCCAGCAGCAGCGCGAGCGCGAGGCCGCCCAGCAGCGCGAGCGTGAAGCCCAGCAGCAGCGCGAACGTGAGGCCGCCGAAAAGCGCGAACGCGAGGCCCAACAGCAGCGCGAACGCGAGGCCGCGCAACAGCGGGAACGCGAAGCTGCGGAGCGTCGCGAACGGGAGGCGGCCGAACAGAGGTCGCGCAGCCGCTGACGCTTCGTGATCGGCGGAACGACGACACGCCGGATGACCGGCGTGTCGTCGCGCCGGGCAAGGTCACGGTGCCGCTGCCCGGGGCGGATATTCGAGCTGCGTCGCCACGAAACTGGCGGTGGACGCGCCATAGCGTGCTTCGATAGCCGCAAGCGTCAGGTCCAGCGCCGTGGCCGGCGCGTGCCGGACGAGGTCCGAGACGTCCGGTGTGCCGTCATGTGGCGCAGCCACCTGGTCCGGCACCAGGCGCGCGCCGCTGCGGCTGGTGACCGGCCCGGCCGAAGGGGCGGCGGTCAGCGCCCGGGACCGGTAGGTGCGCGACCAGGCATCGGCGACCAGGGCCAGCGTCACCTCGTCCATGTCCGGCGCAAGGTCGAGCCGAAGCCGCTCCCAGCGCCAGAAGGCCAGAGTGTTGGCGATAGCCGTCACCGCGAAGGGCCGCGTGAAGGCGAAGGCGCCGCTCGCGTGACGGGCGTCCCAGGCGGCAAGGCCGAGATCGCGGGCTGTCGCCTCGGCCCGGTCGCGGCCGGCAATGGCCTCGATCAGGGTCAGCATCATCGGCATGGATGCGGTAATCCCGGTCGTCGTCGCGATCTTGCCATCGACCACCAGCCGGCGATCGGCGACGTAGCGCATGGCCGGATGGCGCTGGCGCAGCTCGCCGACCGAATACCAATGCGTCGTGCCCCGCCGGCCGTCCAGAAGGCCGGCCGCCGCCACGACCTTGGCACCGACACAAATGCCGAGAATGATCGCGCCCTTGTCCGCCTGGCTCCTGAGCCATTGCAGCACCGCGGGATCGTCGTCGCGGCTCATCGCCGGCACCACGACATAGTCGGCGCCATCCGGGTGCCGGCGGTCGAAATCGGCGATCGTCGCGTCGGGCTCGACGGTAAGCGCGGGATAGAGCCTCACCGGACCGGCGCCGGTCGCGAGCAGGCTGACATCAGCCACGTCGGCACGGCGGAGAATGCCGTAGGGCATCAGGTAGTCGGTGGTCTCGGTGGCATCGTTGATCCCGACGATGGCAACGAGCGGCCGCGTCCGCTTGGGCGGCTTGAGGGCGGCGAGCGTTGCCGCCTGCTCGGCAGCGCCGACCGGCGGCGCGTCAGTGGAACCGGGCGCGGACGGCAGCGACCAGAGCCAGGCAGCACCGGCGGCCACGAGCAATGCCGCGGCTGCGAAGCCGCCCCGGAGAACCAAACGCAACGTGGCGGTCATCGGATCCTGTCACCTCCCATCGGCTTGACGGCGAAGCTAGTCCTTTGGTTCCCTGTCTGAAATGACTTAAATCAGGCAGAACCTGCCATGCTCCGCACGATCGCCGTCGTGGTCCATCCGGGCTTCCAGCTGCTCGACGCCGCCGGGCCGACGGCCGCCTTCGAGATTGCCGAACGGCTCCGCCCGGGGAGCTATGCGATCAGGCTGCTCGCCCCCGGCGGCGGCGCGGTTGCCAGCTCGGCGGGCCCGACCCTCGATGCCGCGTCGCTCGGCGCGGAGGCCTTCGACACGATCGTCGTGTCGGGCGGCGAAATCGTTCGCGCACCGGAGGCCGCCCGCGCAATCGTCGCCTGGCTGAAGCGGGCGCGGGCGCGGCGCGTCGCAAGCGTCTGCTCCGGCGCCTTCCTGCTCGCCGAAGCAGGCCTGCTCGACGGCCGCCGCGCCACGACCCATTGGGCCAGCAGCGAGGATTTCGGCCGGCGCTATCCGAAGGTGAGGCTCGACGCCGAACGCATCTTCATCCAAGACGGCGCGGTGTGGACCTCGGCGGGTATTTCGGCCGGCATCGACCTTGCGCTGGCGCTGATCGAAGACGATCTCGGCGCCGACATCGCCAGGCGCACGGCGCAGCAGCTCGTCGTGCATCATCGCCGTCCCGGCGGCCAGTCGCAGTTCTCGGCGCTGGTCGAGCTCGGCGGGCGGACCGGCCGGTTCGCGGAGCTGATCGTCTGGATGCGCGGCGCGCTTGCCGGGCGGCTGACCGTCGAGCGCCTCGCCGATCGGGCCGCCATGAGCCCGCGCCATTTCGCCCGCGCCTTCCTCTCCGAAACCGGCACGACTCCGGCCAAGGCGGTGGAGCGCCTCAGGCTCGAAACCGCCCGGCTCGCCGTCGAGACCGGCCACGCACCGCTCGAGCGGATCGCTGAGACCACCGGCTTCGGCGATGCCGGCCGCATGCGCCGGGCCTTCCTGCGCAATTTCGGCATGCCGCCTCAGGCCCTGCGCCGTCAGGCCCGGTCCTGACGACCGGCCTTGGTCGCGGCGCCGGCATCGGCTAGGACCAGGCGATGATCGATCATTCGGGCGAAGTGCTGATCCTGACGGGGCCGCCCGGCTCCGGGAAAACCACCACCGCGGGAAGGCTCGCGGCCTTGCCCGGCGCGCCCAAGGTGCATCTTCACGCCGACGACTTCTGGCATGTGATCAAGGCCGGTGCGATCGCACCCTACGAGGCTGCCGCGCACCGGCAGAATGCCGTGGTGATCGAGGCGCTGGCCGGTGCCGCCGCAACCTATGCCCGCGGCGGCTATTTCGTCGTGCTCGACGGCATTATCGGCCCCTGGTTCCTCGCGCCGTTCCGAACGCTTGCCGTGCCGGTCCACTATGTCGTGCTGCGCCCGCCGCTCGACATCGCCATCAGACGCTGCCAGGCGCGCGGCGGCGACACGCTGACGGCGCCGGGACCGATCACCGCGCTCTACCGGCAGTTCTCCGCGCTCGATGGGCTCGAACGGCATGTCGTCGCGACCGGAACGGAAAGCCGCGAGGATGCGCTCGCCGCAGTCCTCGCCGCGCTCGCCGGCGGCGCGTTCCGGCTTGCGGCCTGAGCCGGGGGCCTCGGCCACTTACCTCAAGGTGCGTCATTTACACCGGCGGCCCGGCGGCCCTATCAGACGGCCCGCCCCATCGGACGGTCGGCCGAGCGTCCGTCCGGCCAGGAGTTCAAGACCATGCCCAGACTTGCAAGCTGCGCCTGCGGCAGCCTGAACCTGACGCTCGCAGGCGAACCGGTCAGCGTCTATGCCTGCGCCTGCCACGAATGCCAGCGGGCGACCGGCACGGCCTTTTCCTATCGCGCCAAATTCCGCAAGGACGCGATCACCGCCATGACGGGCGAACGGCGCGCCTGGCGGCGCGGCAGCGACGCCGGTCGCTGGGTGGAGCAGACGTTCTGCCCGACCTGCGGCACGCTGGTCTACATGGCGGCGGAGGCCTTGCCCGACCATGTCGTGGTCTCCGCCGGCTGCCTTGCGGAGGCGGACCTTGGCGCGCCGGCGAAGCTGTTCTGGGCATCGCGACGGCCGCCCTGGTACTGCATGGCTGAAGGCGTCGAGGAGATCCCGCCCGCCGGCAGCCGCAAGTCCTGACCCATGATCGTGACACGGCGACACGCTCCGCGCCGGCCTCGTCGTCCAAGAAGACAATGGCGGTTCCGATCCGCTATGAAACGCGGCAGGACGCCGCGTGAGACGCGTCCCAGACAGCTCATGCACCGGTGCGACCGACATGGCCCAGAACATCTACGACAATCCCGACTTCTTCGCCGGCTACAGCCAGCTGCCGCGGCAGGTGGAAGGCCTTGCCGCCGCGCCTGAATGGCCGGCGCTCCGCGCCATGCTGCCGGAGCTCGCCGGCAAGCGGGTCGTCGATCTCGGCTGCGGTTTCGGCTGGTTCGCGCGCTGGGCGCGGAGCGCCGGCGCGGCGGCCGTGCTCGGCCTCGATCTCTCGCAAGCGATGATCGCGCGGGCCCGTGCGGAGACGACCGACGCGGCGATCCGCTACGCGATCGCCGATCTCGACACGCTGGAGCTTGCAGCCGGCGCCTTCGATCTCGCCTACAGTTCGCTCGCCTTCCACTACCTCGCCGATTTCGGCCGCCTCGCGCGCACCGTCCATCAGGCGCTCGTGCCGGGAGGAGCCTTCATCTTCAGCATCGAGCACCCGATCTACATGGCGGCGAGCCATCCGCACTGGACCGCGGACGAGGACGGCCGCAAGACCTGGCCGGTGAACCGCTACGCGATCGAGGGCGAAAGGCGCACCGACTGGTTCGCCAAGGGCGTGGTCAAATACCATCGGACCATCGCCACCACGCTCAACACGCTGATCGAGACCGGGTTCGCGCTGCGCCGCGTCGGCGAATTCGCGCCGAGCGCCGAACAGATCGCGGCCCAGCCAAGCCTCGAGGAGGAACTCGAGCGCCCAATGATGCTGCTCGTCTCCGCGCAGCGGTAGCCGCCGGACGCCGCGTGGACCTTCAGCGCGCCGACGATGGCGGCGGCACGGCGGCACCGCGCAGGCCGAAGGAGACGAACTTGCGATAGGTCGCGACCGCCTCCTGGAGGGCCGAGGAGCGGTCGGCGCTGCGGGCGACGTGCTGGGAATAGACGTAGTCGCGCGCCGAGATCAGCAGATAGGCCAGCGTATCGAGCTCGTGCAGCTCGTAGCCCGGCAGTTCGCCGGCGTCCCAGCTGCGCCGCAGCGCGCGGCGGAACCTGACCAGGATGTTGTCGATATGCTGCCGGTAGCCGGCGGGAGCGGCGACCTCCGCCTCGTGCAGCAGCCGGAAGAACCAGGGATGGGCCTCGGCATATTCGAGAAAGACGAGAAAGCCCCGCGTCTCCATGTCGACGAAGCTCGACGCGCCCTTGACGCGCTCATGCACGAGGTCGAGCAGCTCGCGGCCCTTCATCGGCAGGAGCTGATCGAACAGCGCCGCCCGGCTCTCGAAATAGGCGTAGAACGTGCCGTGGCCGAGACCGGCCCGCTCCATGATCCGGGCGATCGAGGCTTCGGCATAGCCATATTCGCCGATGATCTCGGCGGCCGCATCGCAGATCGCCTGGTGCGTGCGCTGCGACTTCTCCGCCCGCGTCAGCTTGGGCTTGCGTGCCGGCCGGGCCCGCCCGGCCCCGGCCTTGATATCGAGCGGATCGTTGGTGTCAGCCATGTCGTGGTCTTCTCCGGCCCGGAGACCGGACACTTGTCCCGATTCGGCCGGACCTTCAACATTGCCGGGCGCCGCGGCAGCCGGTTCAGCGGGTGGCCAGATTGCAGCCGCCGGTGCCCTCCGGCCGGAACGCCCGTTCCGGCGGCACCTCCGACAGGATCGTATAATAGTCCCAGGGCTCGCGCGATTGGGCCGGCGACTTCATCTGCGCCAGATAGGCCGGACGCATCAGCCGGCCGTCGGGGCGCAGCCGCGCATTCACCGTGTAGAAGTCGTTGACCGGCAGCGCGCGCATGCGGGCCATGACGAGGTCATGGCGGCTCGAGCCGACATCGCGGACCGCCTTGAGATAGTGGGCGACCGCGCTGTAGGTGCCGGCATGGGCTTCCGTCGGCATGAACCTGTTGCGGGCGAAGAAGCGCATAGACCAGGCGCGCGCCTCGGGGTTGAGGTTCCAATACCAGACGGTCGAGAAGACGATGCCTTGCGCCACCTGGGTGCCGAGCCCGTGGGCCTCCGACAGAAGGAAGGCAGGCGCGACCAGCTGTTGCGCCGAGCCGGCAAGACCGAACTCGCTCGACTGCTTGATCATATTGGAAAGGTCCTGGCCGGCGCTCAGGAAGGCGATGACATCGGCCCCCGACGACTGGGCGCGCAGCAGCATGGAGGAAAAATCGAGCGTGCCCGGCGGATGCCTGACGGCATCGACCACCTGGCCGCCGCCATCGGTCACCACCTTGGTCACGTCGCGCTGCAGGGCATGGCCGAAGGCCCAGTCCTGGACGATCAGGAACCACTTCTTCTTGCCCTGGCGCATCAGCTCGGCCGGCAGCGCGTTGGCGAAGAGATAACTGTCATGGCTCCACTGGGCCGTGTTGGGCGAACAGGCGGAACCGGTCAGGTCGGCACTCGAGGCGCCGACATAGAGCGCGATCCGCCCCTTGCTCTGCACGAGGTCGCGCACCGCCAGCGCCACCGCCGAATTGCCGATGTCGACAATCGTGTCGACGCCATTCTCGTCGAACCAGCGGCGCGCGAGGCTCGCGCCGATATCGGGCTTGTTCTGATGGTCGCCGGACACGAGCTCGATCGGCCGGCCGAACATGGTGCCGCCGAAATCCTCGATGGCCATGCGCGCGGCATCGACCGAACCAGGTCCCAGCGCCGATGACAGGATGCCGCTCAGATCGGTCAGAACGCCGATCTTCACTGGTCGTTGCGCCTCCTGCGCCTGGCCCGAGGTCGTGAAGAGGGCAGCAGCCAAGGCCGCCGCCAATGCCCAGAAACGCATGTGCGGTCTCCCCTTCCGGCGCGGCTGATCCGATCGCCGCTTGTGACCGGAATAGAAATTCCCGCTGGACAGGTCAAGAAAAATGACTATCGAATCGAAAATCGGATTTTGAACGAAAGCCCGCGCGGCGACCGGCTCCGGCCGATCGCCGCCTCGATCCGACGAGGCGACACGGGCCCGCGAGGAGGACATCCGTCATGGCCGCGCTTGCGCTGCCGGCGGCCGTGGCCGGCCGTTCGATCATCGACCTCGTGGCGGCTCAGGCCGCCCGGCGCCCGCACGCGCCGGCCCTGACGGCGCGCGCCGCGGACGGCAGCGAGCAGCGCCTGGGCTATGGCGAGCTGCTGAGCCGGGCGCGGCGGCTCGCCGCCGGGCTCGCCGGGCAGGGAATCGCCGCCGGCGACCATGTCGGGCTGATGGTCAACAACGAGGCGGGCATCGAGGCCGCGGTCACCATGCTCGCCCTGCACGGGCTCGGCGCCGTGATGGTGCCGGTCAATACCCGCTTCGCCGCCGACGAAATCGTCTACGTGCTGAACAAGGCACGCTGCTCCGGCCTCGTCGTCATGGACGGGTTCTGGCCGCTCGTCGAAACGCTCCGCCCGCGCCTTGCCGGTCTCCGCCAGGTGATCGTCATCGGCGGCGCGCCCGGCACCGCGCCGGTGCGCTGGCAGGACGTCTTCGACGCCGCGAGCGATCCTGGCGCCTTCCCATGCGCCGTGTCACCCGACGCCGTCTCGGAAATCCTGTTCACATCGGGCACGACGGCGCACCCGAAGGGCGCGGTCATGACCCATGCCCGCAGCGTCGCTTCGGCCTATGGCTTCGCCGAGGCGATGAGCCTCGGCGACGACGACGTCTACCAGAGCTTCTTCCCGTTCTTCACCACGGCAGGCCTGCATTGCCTGCTGCTGCCATCGTGGTGGGCCGGTGCGCATGCCGTGCTCGACCCGGCTTTCGACCTGCCGGAGATCATCGCGCGGATGCAGCGCGAGCGGGCCACCAAATATATCGGCGCGCCGGCCTTCTACATCTTTCTCCTGGACGCGTTCGACCCGGCGCGGCACGACCTCTCCGCGGTCAGGCTGTTCGACTATGGCGGCGCCTCGATGTCGGTCGAGGTGATCAGGCGGCTCGCCCAGGTGTTCCCGCATGTCGAGCTGCGCCAGACCTATGGCATGACCGAGAGCGGACCGGCTGGAACGGTGATGCGGGGCGATCACGGGCCGGCGCGCATCGCCTCGGTCGGCCGGCCTTGGCCGCTCACCGAGGTGCGGATCGTCGGCGAGGACGGCGCGCCCCTGCCCACCGGCGCGGCCGGCGAGATCGCCATCCGCGCACCGAGCGTGATGCGCGAATATTTCGACGAGCCCGAGCTCACCGCCAAGACCTTGCGCGACGGCTGGCTGATGACCGGCGACATCGGCTATCTCGACGCCGACGGCTTCCTGTTCCATGTCGACCGCAAGAAGGACATGATCATCCGCGGCGGCCACAATATCGGCTCGCTGGAGGTCGAGGAGGCGCTGTTCGCGCATCCCGCGGTGGTCGAGGCCGCGGTGGTCGCGGTGCCGCATGCCAAGCTCGGCGAAGACATCCACGCCTTCGTCGTCGCCCGGCCCGGCCAGCCCGTCGACGCCGCCGCGTTGCAGGCGTTCTGCCGCGACAAGCTTGCCGACTACAAGATCCCCCGACGTTTCACCTTCACCGACACGCTGCCGCGCGGCCCGATGGGCAAGGTCCTGAAAGCGGACCTTCGCCGGCAGGCGATCCAATCGATTCAAGGGAGCAGCGCGCCATGAGGCAGGCCGACTATCGCACCATCAAGATCACGCGGCGCGGCCGGGTGCTCACCCTGACGCTCGACCGCCCGGCCGCGCTCAACGCGGTGGACGCGGTGATGCACGAGGAGCTCGCACGGGTCTTCGCCGACGCCGGCAACGACCCGGATTCCGATATCGTCGTCCTGACCGGCGCCGGTCGGGCCTTCTGCGCCGGCGGCGACATCGACTGGATGCAGGACGCCATCGACCGGCCGGAAAACTTCGAGACGACCGTCGCCGAGGCCAAGCGTATCGTCTTCTCGCTGCTCGACTGCGAGAAGCCGACGATCGCCCGCATCAACGGCCCGGCCGTCGGACTGGGCGCGACGCTCGCCCTGTTCTGTGACATCGGCATTGCCGCCGAGACCGCCTATCTCGCCGACCCCCACGTCTCGGTGGGCATGGTCGCCGGCGACGGCGGCGCCGTCATCTGGCCGCAGCTCATCGGCTTCGCCCGGGCCAAGGAACTGCTGTTCACCGGCGACCGGATCGGCGCCCAGCGCGCGAGCGACATCGGCCTGATCAATCGCGCGGTACCGGCCGCCGAGCTGGACGCGGCGGTCGACGCCTTCGCCGACCGGCTGGCCGGCGGCGCGACCAAGGCGATCCGCTGGACCAAGGTCACCGTCAACATCGCCCTGAAGCAGCTCGCCCACAGCATGATGGATACCGGTCTCGCCTACGAGGCGCTGACCAATGCCGGCGCCGACCACCGCGAGCGCGTCCGCGCCTTCCGCGAGCGGGCAGCCGCGCCCCGGGCCGCGTCATGACCGCGCAGCCGGA
>NZ_JAPSET010000032.1:0-80434 GCF_026847585.1 Phreatobacter sp. AB_2022a | reverse complement strand
CTCCCCACGCAGATGCGCGAGCTGCGAAAGCGCGCCCGCCACAACGCCCGAAGCAGCGATCGTTCCGCTCCGCTCCCAACGCCCGGCCCCGGCAGGACACGCGTCCAGTCCCGGAACCGGCCTTGCGAGGAGCGATCGGCTCCGGACGGTCGACCGGCCCCGGAGAATTTGCTCCTCGCGCCGTCCCGCCATCTGCGGCCGCCGGTCAGACCGCCCGAACCTCCGCAAGCCGCTTGCGCGAATATTCGTCATCCCAGCAGACGGCGGCTTGCCACGCGGCCGATGCCTGCGCGGCGGCGTCATGGGCCTCGGCATCGAGGCCAGCGGCGTTGTGCGGCAGTGCCAGGTCAAGGTCGGGGATGTCGACATGCGACTCGTCCCAGTCGATCAGCGCGACCCGATCAGCGGTCATGCGGATGTTGCGCGGATTGGGATCGCCGTGGACAACGCATGTTGGGCGTCCGCTGAGCCGTGCCCACGCCGCCCGGCATCGCGCGACGCCATCAGGCGGCATGGCGCGGAGGTCGATCCGCGTCCCGGCCTCGGCGCGCAGGAGGTCGGTCGAGGACCGCCAGCCAGGACGCTGCGGCCAGCCCCGCGTCAGCCGATGCACCTGACGGAGCGTCTCGGCCACACGGCGCCAGTCGGTCTCCGTCTCAGGCGGCTCGCCCACCACATAGGTCATGACCATCAGGCCGTCCGCGAACAGCCGGCCATCCATCGTCGCGATCGGCACCGGCACGGCCAGGCCTTCACGGTCGAGATGCTGCAGGAGCGCGGTCTCCCAGGCGAGATCGGCGTCGCTCCTGGCACCGAGACGGCCGACCGCGAGGCGCCCGCGGACGCGCACGCTCCATACGTCGTTGGCCACTCCGCCGGAGAGCCGTTCCATGCGGACGGCGTCTTCGGCCCATCGCCCGAGTGCTTCCCATCCCACCGGCAACATCCTCGATCAACCCGATTGGCGCTCGACCTTAGCGGAGTCCATGGCAACCGCCGACCGTCGGTCGCGGTCCGTGCCGGCGTCAGTTCCGGATCGCCGGCGACAAAAGAGGGCTGCGAGAGCGGTCGATCCGAAACGCGGCAAGGACGGCGCGATGCGACCTCACGGCTGGGAGCACTCCAAGATGACGGCTGCCGGCGGCGGGGCGTTCCCGCCAAGGGCGCCGGTCATGTCGGCGAACAGCAAGGGTCGCTATGCCAAGGTCGTCGGACCACGACGGTTGGCGGAGGACGACAATGCTCGAATCCGACAAGGCCTTCGCCGGCTCGATCCCGGAAAGCTACGACCGCCACATGGTGCCGCTGATCTTCGAGCCCTATGCCGGTGATCTCGCGCAGCGGGCCGCGGCGCTCCTGCCCGGCGCCGTTCTCGAGGTCGCGGCGGGCACCGGGGTCGTCACCCGGTCCCTGGCGCCGAAGCTGGCGCCCGATGCGCGCTATGTCGTCACCGACCTCAACCAGCCGATGCTCGACTATGCCGCTTCACGGCAGCCGGCCGATAGCCGCATCGCGTGGCGACAGGCGGATGCCCTGGCGCTGCCCTTCGGCGATGGAACCTTCGACCTCGTCTGCTGCCAATTCGGCGCGATGTTCTTCCCCGATCGTCCGGCGGCCTATCGCGAGGCAAGGCGCGTCCTGAAGCCTGGCGGATGCTTCCTGTTCAGCGTCTGGGACCGCATTGAGGAGAATGAATTCGCCGACGACGTGACCCATGCGCTGGCAAGGTTGTTTCCGCAGGATCCGCCGCGCTTCCTGGCACGCACGCCGCACGGCTATCACGACAAGGCGCTGATCGAACGCGACCTTGGCGCGGCCGGCTTTTCCCGTATCGCGATCGAGACGCGGGCCGAACGGAGCCATGCGGCCTCGCCGCGCGTTCCGGCGGTGGCCTATTGCCATGGAACGGTTCTCCGCACCGAAATCGAGGCGCGCGGCGCGGGACAGCTGGAGGCGGCAACCGACCATGCCGCGTCGGCGATCGCCGCAAGGCACGGCCAGGGCCCGATCGCCGCAAAGATCCAGGCGCATATCATCACGGCCGCCATCTGACGTATCGGCGGTCGAATGATCGCGCGGATCGCGGGGCAGCCGGCCGCGCCTGGCCACGTCCTGCGGCCAGCGCCGATCGCCGCGGCGGGGCCATTCCCGTTCCCGCGGGCTCCGGCGCAGGCGGAACAGCCCGCGGGGCGTCACACGCCCAGCAGGTCGCCGAAGTTCATCCAGTGCGAGGTGGTCAGCCAGCCGGCATCGACGGGGATCGACGCGCCCGTCACGGCGCTCGCATCGTCCGACATGAGGAAGCTCGCCACCGATGCGATCTCGTCGATCTCGACGAGCCGTCCCATGGCGGTCGCCTTTTCGATGGCGCCGATGTCGCGCTTTCCGCTGGCGATCTTGTCGCGCAGGATCGGCGTCAGCGTGAAGCCGGGCGCGATCGCATTGACCCGGATGCCGGCGCGGCCGAGCTCCCCGGCCGTGAGCGTCGTCAATGCGCCGAGCGCGACCTTGGTCGGCGCATAGGCGTGCAGCGGCAGCGGACGCAGCGCGTTGATCGAGGTGATGTTGACGATCGCGCCGCCCCCGGCCGCGCTCATCATCGGCGCGAAGACCCGGGTGCAGGCGACGGCACCGAAATAGTTGACGTCCCAGATCCGCCGCTGCGCCATCTCGTCCATGGCCATGAACGAGGCGACGTCCTGCAGCAGGCCGGCCGCGTTGACGAGGCCAGCGACCGCGATCCCGTCCCCGGCAAGCTTCGCCGCGACATTGCCGACGTCGTCGGCCCTGGCGACATCGAGCGTCGTCGTCACGAGCCGGTCGTCTCCGTCGCGCCGCAGCGCTGCGAGGCTGTCGGCGCTCAGATCGGTGGCGACGACACGCCAGCCATCCGCCATCAGGCGCCGGGTTATGCCGCCGCCGATGCCGCCGGCGGCGCCGGTGACGATGATCGCGGCGCCGGCCCGGCGCTGCCTCGACATGTGGTTTCGGGAGACTTGGGTCGGCGACATCGTGCGGTTCCCTCCAAGGCGGCTGTGCCGCGGCAGTCGGTACGGTTCAGCGGTCGAAGATCTTGCCCGGATTCATGATGTTGTGCGGATCGAGCGAGGCCTTGAGCTGGCGCATGTAGCCGACCGTCGTGCCGAGCTCTTCCATCAGGAACCTCCGCTTGCCCTGGCCGATGCCGTGCTCGCCCGTGCAGGTGCCGTCCATGGCGATGGCGCGGCGGTTCAACCGGTCGATGAAGGCCTTGGTCCGCGCCATCTCCTCGGCATCGGCCGTATCGGCCATGATCGAGACGTGGAAGTTGCCGTCGCCGACATGGCCGACGATCGGCGCGACGAGGCCGGTCGCCTCGATATCGGCATGGGTCTCGACCATGCAGTCCGCCAGCCGCGAAATCGGCACGCAGACATCGGTCGCGATGAATTTCGCGCCGGGGCGGAGCTGCAGGCAGGCCCAGTAGACGTCGTGCCGGGCGGTCCAGAGGCGCGCACGCTCGTCGGGCCCGGAGGCATCGTCGAAGGATTCGCAGCCGAACTCGCCGGCGAGCTCGCGGAACAGCTCGACCTGCTCGGCCACGGCCTTCTCGGTGCCGCCGAACTCGACGAAGAGTGTCGGCTTTTCCGGCATGGCGAGCTTCGAATAGGCATTGCAGGCGCGGACCTGCACGCCGTCGAGAAGCTCGATGCGGGCCGGGGCGAGACCGTAACGAATGCTGGAAATGACCGCGTTGCAGGCGGCGGCGAGATCCGGAAAGGCACAGACGGCGACGGCGATCGCCGGCGGAATGCCATGCAGCCTGACCGTCAGCTCGGTGATGACGCCGAGCGTTCCCTCGGCGCCGACGAACAGCCGGGTCATGTCGTAGCCTGCCGAGGACTTGCGCGCGCGTGTGCCGGTCCTGCAGACGGTGCCGTCGGGCATCACCACGGTCAGCGCCAGGACGTTGTCCTTCATCGTGCCGTAGCGCACGGCGCTGGTGCCGGAGGCGCGCGTCGACGCCATGCCGCCGATCGAGGCGTCGGCTCCGGGGTCGATCGGGAAGTGCAGGCCGGTCGAGCGGAGATGGGTGTTGAGCTGCTTCCTGGTGACGCCGGCCTGCACCACGCAGTCCATGTCGTCCTCATTGACGGCGAGGATCGCGTTCATCCGGCTGAGATCGAGGCTGATGCCGCCCTGCGGCGCGTTGACGCCCGCCTCCAGCGACGTGCCGGTCCCGTAGGGGATCACCGGCACGGCGTGGGCCGCGCACAGGCTGACGACCTGCACGACATCGTCGGTGGATTCGGCAAAGAAGACGGCGTCGGGTGCTTCGACCGGGTGCCAGGACGTCGCGTTGGCGTGCTGCCGGCAGATGGTGTCGTTGCGCGAGAGCTGCTCGCCATAACGCTCGCTCAGGATCGAAACGACGGTGGCGATGCGTTCGCGCCCGGGCCCTGTTGAATCCATATGCGGTCTCTCGTTCATCATGGCTTTGGTTTTCGGCGGCGGCCGACCGGTCGGAACCGTCCGGCCGGCCTTCGTCGGACCTGTTTCACACGGCACCTTGCGCCGCTCCTGCAGGAGCCGCGGATACCGAGCCTATTCGGCTTTCGTCTGGTAGTGCGGGGCGAATGGGGGCGCCGCTTGGGCGAGCGGCCGCGCCCTGGAGCTCAGGAACGCGAAGATCACCACGCCATAGAGCGCGACCATGCCGCCGAGCACGCACATGCTGGCGCTGTAGTCGCCGAAATAGTCCTTCGCCCAGCCGTTGATGTAGGGCCCGACGAAACCGCCGAGATTGCCGACCGAATTGACCAGCGCAATGCCGGCCGCGGCGGCGGCGCCCGTGAGGAACAGGCTGGGCAGCGGCCAGAACAGGATGTTCGACGCCAGGATGCCGGAGGCGCCGACGCAGATGGCGATCATGCCGGCGAGCGGCGACTGCGAGAAACCAGCCATCGCGAGGCCGAGCCCGCCGATGCAGGCGGGAATGAGAATATGGAAGCGGCGCTCCTCCGTCCTGTCGGAATGCCAGCCATTGAGGACCATGGCGGCGCCGGCGCAGAAATAGGGGACCGCGGTCAGCAGCCCCGCCTGCGTGTTCGACAGGCCGCCAAATCCCTTGATGATCTGGGGCATCCACAAGGTGACGCCGAACAGGGCGCCGATATTGCAGAAGATCGCGAAGGCGAGCAGCAGCACCTTGCCGCTCATCAGGGTCTCCAGCACGCCGTAGCTCTTGACCTGTTCCTTTGCGGCGCGCTCGGCGGCAAGCGTGCGCACCAGCCAGTCCCGCTGCTCGTCGGTCAGCCAGCGCGCCTCCTCCGGCCCCCTGGTGAGGACACCGTAGGCGATGATGCCGACGACGACGGCGAGGCCGCCCTCGACAAGGAACATCCATTGCCAGTTCCGCAGCCCGGCAACCCCGCCCATGGTTTCGAGCAGCGCCGTGGAGACCGGCGCCCCGATCAGCACCGAGACCGGCAGGCCGAGGATGAACACCGCCGTGGCGCTGCCGAGCATGCGGGAAGGGAACCATTTGCTGAGATAGAAGACGATGCCGGGAAAGAAGCCGGCCTCGGCGGCGCCCAGCAGGAAGCGCATGACGTAAAACGAGTTCTCGTTGTAAACAAAGGCGAATCCTGCGGATATGAGGCCCCAGGTGATCATGATCCGGGGGATCCAGATGCGGGCGCCGACCTTGTGCAGGGCAAGGTTGCTCGGCACCTCGAAGACGAAATAGCCGATGGAGAAGATGCCCGCGCCGAAGCCGTAGACATAGGCGGTGAAGCCGAGATCGGCATTCATGTGCAGAGCGGCGAAGCCGACATTCACCCGGTCCAGGAAGGCCACGATGTAGCATAGGATCAGGAATGGCATGAGGCGCCAGTAGACGCGCTTGATCGTGTCGCGGCCGGTCGAATCCGAGACCATGGGAGTTCCCTCGAGCTTTGTGTTGTCGCCGATCTTTTCGGAGCCGCATGGCGGCCTGGCCGCGCGTGCCGCTTCGTGGCTTTGGACTGCGGGCGATCCCGGACGGTCTCGCCGCTGGCCGGGCAGCCGCTCCTCCTTTGCGGTTTCTTCCCGGCGGCTTAATTTCTAAACTAAACGTTTAGTTCATAAAATACGGTGCCCATGACGTCAATCGTGAAGCCATCCGAACCGGCAAAGGCGTCCCGCGGCCGCAAGCGCAGCGCGGAGGCGGAAAAGGCCGTGCTCGACGCCGCCTACGACCTGCTGCTGCACCAGGGGCTGCAGGCAACGACCGTCGAGGCGATCGCAACACGCGCCAAGGTCAGCAAGGCGACGATCTACAAATGGTGGCCGAACCGCGCCTCGGTCATCATGTCGGCCTTTCTGCGCGAGTCGCAGCATGCCCTGCCCTATCCGGAGGAGCTGGAGGCGGGAAGCATCTTCCACCGCCTCCATACGATGGCGATGGAATTCCAGGGAGCGACGGGGCGCATGATCGCCGCGCTCATCGCCGAGAGCCAGTCCGATCCGGAGATCGCCCAGGCCTTCCGGGACGGCTATGTGCTCGCGCGCCGGCGGCAAGGCATCGCGCTGGTGAGACGGGCGATCGACCGGAAGCTGATCAGGCCGGCGGATCCGGACGTCGTGCTCGATCTGCTCTACGCGCCGCTCTATTACCGGCTGCTCGTCGGCCACGGACCGCTCTCGGAAGCCTTCATCCGCGAGCATGTGACATTGGCGCTCGACGGCATCCTGCCGGCGGCGGGCCAGGTGTCGGCATCGACAGCGTCGCGGTCGCGGGCGAAGAAAACGCCATAGGCCGCTGCGGGCGCCGCTCGCGCCGGTTCGGGGGCTTGCGCGCGGCAATGGCGGTCTTTGTGAGGCCGCCGGCCGGCCGCGCTTCGTTTGAGCGCCAGGTATGCAGCGCTGTCTGCCCGCAAACCGCGTAGAAATCCGCCGATCCAACTTGCCCGGCATGGCAGGGGCAGGGAATCAGCGTGTAAACTCAAGATCTTCCCGCTGCTTCTGGCCTCAAGGAGAACCTCACGGCATGCCCGGCAAGGACATGCAGGCCGGGCGGCGGCTCACGCGCCCCGCCGCGCCGCGCTATCGGACCGTCGCGGACGCGCTGCGCCGGGATATTGCGGCGGGCGTGCCGGCGGTTGGCGACATGTTGCCGACGGAAGACGAACTCTGCCGAACCTTCGGCGTCAGCCGCCACACGATCCGGATCGCGCTCGACGCGCTCAAGGCCGAGGGGCTCATCCGCTCGCGCCAGGGCGCAGGCTCGCGTGTCATCCGGCGCGTGCCGCAGGTCCACTACACCATCACCGTATCGTCGCTGGAGGAACTCATCCAGTATACGACCGAGGTTCACTACACCGTGACCCGTTTCGCCTTCGTGGTGGCGGATGCCAAGCTCGCGGAGCGGCTCGGCTGCCGCGCGGGCGAGCGCTGGCTGCGGACCGAGGGGCTCAGCACGATGGGCGCCGGCGGCGAGCCGATCTGCTGGACGGAGGTCTTCGTTCATCCGGACTATGCCGGCATAGCGCCGCGGCTCAGCGGCCGCGACGGCCCGATCTATGCCGTCATCGAGGCGATGTATCAGGTCACGATCGGCGAGGTGCATCAGGCTCTGCGGGTGGCCGCCATGCCGCGCGAGACGGCGGCGCTGCTCGCGAGCGAGCCCGGTGGCATGGCCATCGAGATCAGCCGCTTCTACCGGCTGGACGATGGCCGGATGGCGCAGGTCGCGGTCAACCTGCATCCGGCGGAACGGTTCCGGTACGAGCTGACCCTGCGGCGGCGCAACTGAGGCCTGCTCTCGCGCCCGGTCGCCGGCAATGCTGCGGTAATGTGCAGCGCCGATGCAGCCGCCATGGTTTCGTCCGCACGATGTCCGGCCGGCGCGACCGCCGCCGCGCGGGACGATGGGCTCGACCTCCTGCGCGGCGCCGCGGTCCTGCTCGTCGTTCTCTTTCACATCGCGCTGCGCCTGCCGGTCGAGGCGACGACGGCGGGCCGGCTCCTGCCGCACGGGGTCTTCAGCGTCCTGTTCCGCAGCGGCTATTACGCGGTGGTCGTCTTCTTCGTCATTTCCGGCTATCTGATCACGACGTCCGCGCTCGGCCGCTGGGGCGCGCTCGGCCGTATCGCGCCGGGCCGCTTCTACGGACTGCGGCTCGCGCGCATCGGCCCCTGCCTTGCGGCGCTCGTCGCGCTGCTCGTCGTGCTGCATCTCCTCGGCATCGAGGGGTTCGTGGTCACGACCGTGCCGCTCGGCCGGGCCGTGCTGGCGGCGGCGACCTTCCACGTCAACTGGCTGGAGGCCCAGACCGGCTATCTGCCCGGGGCCTGGGATGTGCTCTGGTCGCTGTCGGTGGAGGAGGGCTTCTATCTCCTCTTTCCGCTGGCGTGCCGCCTGCCCGGACGCAGGACCTTCGTCGCGCTGCTGTTCGTCTTCATCATGGCTGGCCCGATCGCCCGCGCCGGCCTGACCGACAACGAGATCTGGGCCGACAAGGCCTATCTCTCCGGCGCCGACGCCATCGCCTTCGGCTGCCTTGCCGCGCTCGCCCGACGCAGGATCGTGGCGAACAGACGCCTGGCGCGCCGCTGCCTCGCCCTTGCGAGCATTGGCATCACGCTCGTCTTCGTGTTCCGCCGCGAGGCGGCGGCGCTGGGTCTCGCCGCCACCGGGCTGAACGTCACCGTACTCGCTGCCGGCATCGCACTGCTCCTCGCGGCGCGGCCGGCGGCATGGGCGGTCGCGGCAGGACCGTGGGTTTGGCTCGGCCGGCCGCTGCGCGGGCTCGGCCGCAATTCCTACGAGGTCTATCTCAGCCACATGCTCGTCATCACGCCGCTCGCGCCCTGGTTCGCCCGCTTCGGCCAGCCGGATCTTGCCGTGCCCTTAGGCTTCGTCGTCCTCGTCATCCTCGGCGGGCTCGCCGGCGCGCTCATCGCCCGCCATCTGTCGGAGCCGCTGAATCTGGCGATCAGGCGGCGGCTCGCACCGGCGCCGGCGCGTACGGCATTCGGAGCGGATCGCGCCTGAGCAGCCGGCATGGCGGGACGAACGGCGGCCGCGGGCCGCGGTGCAACGAAAAAGCCCCACTTCGTGGGGGCGAAGTGGGGCAGATCGGGAGGAAGAAACCGCAAGTCGCGGCCGTCGGGCATGCGAGACCTAGCAGAGATCAACTGAGAATCAGCTGACATAAGACAAGGCCTAATACCGAACTTGCACAGTTTGTCGGCGAAAAGCAAGAACCTCAGGCATGCACGGGGAAAAGGCAGGTGAGCGTCCATCGCTCACCGGTCGTCGGTTCGTGATGCCGGGTGCCGGTCACTTGGTGCCGGTCACTTGGTGCCGAACATGCGGTCGCCGGCATCGCCGAGGCCCGGCACGATATAGCCGTGATCGTTCAGGTGGCTGTCGATCGAGGCCGTCCAGATCGGCACTTCCGGATGATGGCCGTGGAAATTGGCGATGCCCTCCGGGGCGGCGAGCAGGCAGACGAAGCGCAGATTGTTGACGCCGCGCTCCTTCAGGCGTTCGACCGCGGCGATGGCGGAATTGGCGGTCGCAAGCATCGGGTCGGTGACGATGACGAGGCGCTCGGCAACGTCCTCCGGCGCCTTGAAGTAGTATTCGACGGCAGTGAGCGTCTGCGGGTCGCGGTAGAGGCCGATATGGGCGACGCGCGCCGAGGGCACGAGCTCCAGCATGCCGTCCATGAAGCCGAGGCCGGCGCGCAGGATCGGCGCGAAGACCAGCTTCTTGCCGCCGATCTGCGGCGCCATCATCGCGCCGAGAGGGGTCTCGATCTCCACCTGCTGCAGCGGCAGGTCGCGGGTGACCTCGTAGCAGAGCAGCATGCCGATCTCGTGCAGCAGCTGCCGGAACCCCTTGGTCGACCGGTTCTTGTCGCGCATCAGGGTCAGCTTGTGCTGCACCAGCGGATGATCGACCACAGTCACATTGTTCATCTCAACCCCTCCCGGTCTTTCGCCGGCTCACTGCAAGCCATGTTCAGAAAACGGTGCCGTCGCTGACGACCCGGATCGGCGGTCCGCCATCGCTGCGCTTCTCGCGGGCGAGCCGGCGTCCGGCGGACCAGGTGCCGCCCTCGAGGACGCGGGCCAGTGGAAAGGCCTCGGCCGCAAGGCCGAGCCGTTCGCGCACGAGCGGAGCGATGCGGTCGAGCAGGGCGACGGTCAGGCCGCGCCACTCGACGACCAGCGTCGAATCGACGGTGTTGGCCGCCTCGGCCGCTGCGGGGTCGCGCAGGCCGAGCACGCCCATGTCGACGAACAGGCCGCCGTTGCGATATTCCGGCAGCCCGGTCAGCCCGTCGATGCCGGTGACCGCCAGCCCGCTCCATTCGAGCGGCTCAATCAGCGAATAGGAAAGCCACTGCGACAGCTTGTGGAACGGGATCAGCCCGTCCGAGGCGTCGCCCGCGGTCATCAGCGGATGACGCCAGGTGTCGCCGAGGGCAATGCCGCCGAGCGTGATGCGGCTCGGCCAGATCGGGCCGAGATGGGCGAGCACGGCGGCGAGGATGGCCGAGGCCGGCAGCCGGCCCGCTTCCGCCCTGGCGACGAGATGATCGAACAGCCCGCCCGGGCGCGGCGTGTCGTTCATGCCGAACACGGCGGGATTGGCGGCGGCGGCCTGGCCGAGCCGGCTGAGCAGCTGGGCGCGGCCGTCGACGCCGACGAGCGGATTGTCGTCGCCCGCCTGGAAGCCGCGGGCGATGTCGGCCGGCCCGATGGCGGCGAGCCTTGCCGCGTCGACCCGCAGGCTCCTGCCGTCATCGGCGAAGGCGCCGGCCTCGGCCATGCGGAGCGAGGCGACCGCCAGCCCTTCCGACTTCGACATGTCGAGCCCGGTCGCGGCGTCGCGGTAGCGCCAGCCCATGCCGGCGCCGGCATCGAGCAGGACCGAGACGATGGCGAGATCGAAGGCGGTGCGGCCGCGCTCCGCCGGGTCGGCGATGGCGCCGAGCGCCTCGCGGCCGAGATCGCGGCCGCCGGCGACGAAGTGGCGCCAGCGCGCGTGGAACGGCACGTCGAGGCTCGGATAGTTGGCGCGGATCACCTCGACCACCAGGTCGGCGGCGGCCGGCAGGCGGTCCATGTCGACGGTGAAGGCCGCAAGCCGGCCGTCGAGCCCGAGATCCAGCATCCGCCCGGCGCGCTCGCGCACGGCCGAAGCGGTCAGGAGCGAACGGGCGGCGCGCGGCGCGTCGAGCTGTGCAAATGCCATGTGCTGGATATCTTCCTCAGAAATCTTCGATCTTGCGGCCGACCACCTTGGCGAGGTCGTCCTTGCTCGGCGGCAGGCTCGGCGTGAAATAGCCGGCGGCCTTCTTCGCCTCCATCTCCACCGAGGCGTCCTGCGGCACGAGGCCGTCGGGGATCGGAACGCGCTCGACGACGTCGATGCCGGCCTCGACCAGGGCATCGTATTTCATGTTCGACATGGACATGAAACGGTCGATGCGGCGGATGCCGAGCCAGTGCATGACGTCGGGCATGAGCTGCTGGAAGCGGGCGTCCTGGACGCCGGCGACGCATTCGGTCCGCTCGAAATAGGTCGCCGCCTGGTCGCCGCCTTCCTGGCGCTTGCGGGCATTGTAGACCAGGAACTTGGTGACCTCGCCGAGCGCCCGGCCTTCCTTGCGGTTATAGGCGACGAAGCCGACCCCGCCCTTCTGGGCGTCGCGCGCGGCCTCCTCGATGCCGTGGACGAGATAGGGGCGGCAGGTGCAGATGTCGGAGCCGAACACGTCCGAGCCGTTGCATTCGTCGTGCAGCCGGCCCGAAATGAAGGTCGCGGGATCGCCGAGCTTGGCGACGTCGCCGAACAGATAGACCGTGGTGTTGCCGATGGGCGGCAGGAACACGCTGAGGTCGGGGCGGGTGACGAGCTCGGGATACATGCCGCCGGTCTGCTCGAACAAGGTGCGGCGCAGGTTGGTCTCCGAGGTGCCGAAGCGCTCGGCGATGCCGGGCAGGTACCAGACCGGGTCGATGGCGATCTTGACGCAGGCAATGTCGCCGCTCTCGCGCACGATCGTGCCGTCGACCTTCAGCCGCTTGCCGATATCGTCCTTGAGCTCGGGCAGGGTCAGCCGTGCCTTGGTGATGGCGATCGAGGGGCGGATGTCGACGCCCTCGGCGATCTCCTTGGCGAAGGCCTGGCCGACCGTGTGGCCGAACGGGTCGATCGAGACGATGCGTCCGGGCTCCGACCATTGCGGGAAGGGGCCGATCTCGACCACGGGATGGGTGTTGGTGAGATCCGGCCGCTGGATCGGATTGAGCGCGCCGGCCGAGACGGCGAGGGCACGGTAGAGCGCATAGGAGCCGCCATGGGTGCCGATGGCGTTGCGGTCGGGGCCGGCATTGACGGTGGCGACGACGGGGCCGCGTCGCTCGGCCGTTTCGGCTCCCCAGTTGATCTTGAAGCGTGACGGCGTGCCGGCGCCGGGATGCGAGGTGAGCCGGATATGGCTCGACTTGTTGACGCTCATCCTGTCCTCGATGGCCTCATGGCCTGGAACGGATACGGCCCCCCGTCGGGATTGGCGGAGGGCCGTCAATGAGCAATTGATGATGGCCCAGGATGTTGAAAGCCGCAAGACATTGCGTCAACCGGCCGGCGGCAACGGTAATCACGAGCCATCACAATGTCTTGCGTGAGCGGACGGCGCGCTCGACGCGGCTCTGATCGGCGCCCGCGTCCTGCAGTTCCTTGCGGAATACGTCGCGCCGTTCGTGCACCGAAGCGATCACCAGGCCGGCGGGCACGCCGAGGTCGAACAGCACGGCCTCGGAGAGCTGCAGGCTCGCCTCGATCGTTTCGGGCACCGCATCGGTGACGCCGAGCTTGTAGAGCGCCTTGGCGTGATCGGCGTCGCGCGCGCGGGCGATGATGGTGAGATCCGGCCGGATGGTCTTGGCGAGCGAGGCGATCTCGTCGATGGCGCCGGCCGTGTGCACGGTCAGCACCAGGGCGGCGGCCTCGCGCAGGCCGCAGGATTCCAGGAAGGCGCGGTTGGTGGCGTCGCCGTAATAGACCTCGTGGCCCGAGCGCCGGAGATCGGCAATCTCGCGCGCGTCGCTGTCGACGGCGATGAACGGCACCTTGTGGCGCTTGAGCATTTCGCAGACGAGTTGGCCGACCCGGCCATAGCCGACCACGACGACCCGTTTGTCGGCGGTGGTGGGCGGCGTCACCAGCAGGGCCGGGTCGACCGCCGCCACCGGCTTCATCCGGTCGGCGAAGCGGCCGCCGAGCGCGTCGAGCAGCGGCACCATGGCCATGCTGACCGCGGTCAGCGTCGTGATGAAGCCGGCGGTCTCGTGCGAGACGACCCCGGCATCGGTCGCGAGGTTCATGGTGACGAAGGCGAACTCGCCGGCCGGGCCGAGCAGCAGGGCGGTGCGCACCGCCACCGTCCAGCTCTGGCCGAAAGCCCTGACCAGCGGCAGGACGACGGACATCTTGAGGCCGACCAGCATCACCAGCGAGCCGACGAAGACGATCGGGCGGGTGGCGACCAGCGACAGGTCGATGGACAGGCCCACGGAGAAGAAGAAGACGCCGAGCAGCAGGGCCTTGAACGGCTCGAGCGTCGCTTCGATCGCGCGCCGGTATTCGGTCTCGGCCAGCAGCAGGCCGGCGACGAAGGCGCCGAGCGCCATCGAGACGCCGAAGGCGGCGGTCAGCGCGCCGGTGCCGATGGCGATCAGGACGGTCGCCGCCATGAACACTTCAGGGCCGTCGGCGGTGGCGACGAGGCGCAGGAAGGGGCGCAGCACGAGGCGTCCGAGCAGCACGACCAGGGTGATGGCGACGACGCCCTGGGCCACCGCTATGCCGAGGCCGATCAGGACCGAGCCGTTGCTGCGGCTCGCCAGCGCGCCGACCAGGAACAGCAGTGGGATGACCGCGAGGTCCTGCATCAGCAGGATGGCGAAGCTGGTGCGGCCAGTGGTGGAGGCGAGGCGCTTCTGCTCGGCGAGCTGTTCGACCACGATGGCGGTCGAGGACAGGGCGAGCGCGCCGCCGATCAGGGTCGCGGCTGCGACCGGCTGGCCGGCGAGCCAGGCGGCCAGCGCGATCAGGCTGGTCGAGCCGACCACCTGGGCGGTGCCGAGGCCGAGCACCAGGCGCCGCATGCGGGTCAGGCGCTCGTAGGACAGTTCCAGGCCGATCAGGAACAGCAGGAAGACGACGCCGAGCTCGGCGAAGACGGATATTTCCTTGCTGTTGGTGACCTCGATCCATTTCAGCCAGGGCACGGCCTCGGTCAGCCGGCCGATGCCGAAGGGGCCGAGCAATGCGCCGATGCCGAGGAAGCCGATCACCGAGCTGATGCCGAAGCGGGCGAGCACCGGAACGGTGACGGCCGTCGTCCCGAGAATGATCAGGACGTCCCGATAGGCCGCGAAATCGACACCGGCTGCCACGCGACCCTGATCCTCGCTTGTTCGAGTGATTCACTGATCTTTATGCATTCTTTATGTGGCCGCCGCCAGCGCCGATCATGGCGAGCGCAAGGCCTTTTCCGCCATCATCGGGCCGCGTTTCTGAACAGCTGTTAACACCATGACCGGACTGGTGAATTTTCCGGGGGTCGGAGGCTTAAAAAGGTCTTGCATGGGGGGCGGAATCTGTTATCTGTCGCCTCGCCCAATTTCGCACGTGCCTGTGGTTGCGTGCCGGTTGGTGGGCATCCGGACAAGAGGCCGGACAGCCGCCCGAAGGCTTGGGGATGCAGCGTCGGTTTTCCGGCTCGCATTCCAGGGGCGCCGCAAGGCGCGGGGCCTTCGATACCTAACCGGCAGCCGGAGGCAAACCGGCGAACTCTGCCCTCCGCAGAGGACGCGACTTGAAGCAACGACGATCGGGCTTTTTTGGTCTCAGCCGGTGTCCAGAGCCGGCGACTGAAGAGGCTTGTTCTTCTTGCCGGCCGTGCGGTTCGGGGTCTCCCCAAGCCAAGCGAAGGCGTCTTTGTTCAAACGCATCGGCCGATAGCGGCAGATGCGTCGAAAGGCGTCTCGGCGAACGTCATCGGGTTGCGACTGTGACCGGTGTTCCGTCTCCAAAGCGGACCCGGGAAGCTGCTCGTTCCCATGGGTTCCACCTTTCCGGGCCGGATGAGCGGCCTTCAGGGGAGGCTTTCATGACCGACCGCATCCGCGACTTCCTGCGCAACCGACGTGACGACGGCCCGATCCTCGTGGTCGACCTTGAAGTGGTCGCCGAGAACTTTTCGAAGTTCGCCCGGTCGCTGCCGGACACGCGCGTGTTCTACGCGGTGAAGGCGAATCCGGCTCCCGAGATTCTCAACCTGCTCGCCGAGATGGGCTCGTGCTTCGATTGCGCGTCCGTCGTCGAGATCGAGCAGGCGCTGGCGACCGGCGCCGGCGCCGAGCGCATTTCCTTCGGCAATACCATCAAGAAGGAAAAGGACGTCGCGCGGGCCCTGGCCTACGGCGTGCGTCTGTTCGCGGTCGACTGCGAAGCCGAGGTCGAGAAGATCGCCCGCCAGGCCGCGGCGCTCGGCGCCCGCGACGTCAAGGTGTTCTGCCGCTTCCTGCAGGACTGCGACGGCGCCGAATGGCCGCTGTCGCGCAAGTTTGGCTGCGCCGCCGAGATGGCACCGCGCGTCCTGGAGACGGCGCACCGCCTGGGTCTCATCGCCTACGGCCTGTCGTTCCATGTCGGCTCGCAGCAGACCAATATGGGCGCCTGGGACCAGGCGCTGACCACCGCCTCGTCGATCTTCCGCACGCTCGCCGAGCGCGGCATCGAGCTGAAGATGGTCAATATGGGCGGCGGCTTCCCGGCCCGCTACCTGAAGGACGTGCCGGCGGCGGAAGCCTATGGCGCGTCGATCTTCGAGGCGCTGGTCCGGCATTTCGGCAACCGCATCCCGGAAACGATCATCGAGCCGGGCCGCGGCATGGTGGGCAATGCCGGCATCATCGAGACCGAGGTCGTGCTCATCTCGAAGAAGGCCGACAGCGACGCCGTGCGCTGGGTCTATCTCGACATCGGCAAGTTCCATGGCCTCGCCGAGACCATGGACGAGGCCATCCGCTACCCGATCCGCACCGATCGCGACGCGGACGAGAAGGCGCCCTGCGTGCTCGCCGGCCCGACCTGCGATTCGGTCGACGTCATGTACGAGAAGGTGCCCTACCTGATGCCCGTGTCGCTGGCGATCGGCGACAAGGTGCTGATCGAGGCGACCGGGGCCTATACCACGACCTATTCGACGGTCGGGTTCAACGGCTTCGCGCCGCTCGCCAGCGTCTGCATCTGACGCGGCCTCTCCCCGCCCGGTGAGCCGGGCGGGCGACATCCCATCCCAAGCGTCCCGACCGGCCGGCTCCCACCGGCACGAGGGCTGTCGTCTGTCTCCCGATCGAAGAGAAGGACTGCGGCCATGATTCATGACGTCGTCACTCCGGCCCATCCGGCCATCGCCATCGCCGACGAGCGCGCGAGCCATGCCGGCGCGCGCGACACACTGCTCGACCAGGCCTTCGGCCCGGAGCGTGTCCGCAAGACCTCCGAGCGTCTGCGCGAGGGCCGCCTGCCGGCCGAGGGCCTGGCGCTGGTGGCGCTCAGCGGCGAGCGCCTCGTCGGCACGATCCGGCTCTGGCCGGTGGCGCTCGGTCCCGGCCGGCCGGGGCTGCTGCTCGGCCCGGTCGCGGTGGATGCCGGGCTGCGCTCGGCCGGCATCGGCGGCCGGCTGATCGGCGAGGCGCTGGGCCGCGCCGCGACGCATGGCCACAAGGCGGTGATCCTGGTCGGAGACGAGCCCTATTACCGGCGTTTCGGCTTCTCGCGGGACGGCATGGACCGCCTCTGGCTGCCCGGCCCGGTCGATCGCGCCCGTTTCCTCGGCCTCGCCCTGGCGCCCGGCGCTCTCGACGGTGCCCACGGCCTTGTCAGCGCCACCGGCGCCGCCGCGCCGCGCTGGCAGGACCGGGACGGGTTGTTCCGCGCGCGTGCCGCGGCCTGATGCGACCTATGGTCACCGATCGTTTATCTGTGATCGGCATGCTCTCGACCAGAACGCGCGGGAGCGGTAGACTCCCGCGCAGCATCAGGAGCAGATCATGATCCGCAACGTCGCCGCCGGCCTTCTCGCAGCAGCCGCTGTCTTCGCCGTCGAGGCGGCGACCCACGACGCCGCCGCGCAGAGCCGCCGGCGCGCGGTGCCCGAGGTGCGGATCAGCCGGCCGAGCTGGCTGGTGACCCCGAAGGTCGAATTCCCGGGCAATCACATGTCGATGCGCCCGGACGTGCTCTACGCGCCCTATGCTGATGGCGTGAACCCGGTCGCCATGTCCACCAGCATGCGCGGCCCGGCCGGGCCGGACCGGTTCTGGGGCGCGCCCGGCTGGACCGTCCAGTGGCCGTGGCCGGCGTCCTGGTATGCCCGCGACTGACCTCGAACGCGCCGCCGAAGACAATCGGCCGGCCGGCGATCCGCCGGGCCGGCCTTTTTGCGTCCGAGGCTACCTGAGCGGGCCGCGATTGACGAAACGGGTGTCGAAGGCGCTGCGCCAGGCAAGCTCGGGCCGGGCGAGGCCTGTCCTGACCATCAGGTCGAAGAAGCGCTTCACCCGCGCCTCGGTCATGCAGCCGATGCCGAGCGCCGTGGTCTCCGCGGTCTCGACGATGCCGTGGTCGTGCAGCGCCGCCACGGCATAGCCGAGCTTGTCGTCGTCCATGTCGGGATTGTCGCGCCTGATCAGCGCCATCGCGGGCTGGTTGTCGCCGCTCATGAAGGTCTGCCAGCCGATGATCGAGGCTTCGACGAAACGCCGCGCCGTGTCCGGCCGCTCGGCCAGCATGGCCCGGCGGATCTCGATGGTCGTCGCATAGGGGTCGAAGCCGGCCTCGGCGAGCAGGAACACCTTCGGCGTGAAGCCGCCGGTGCGCGCGATGGCATGGGGCTCCGAGGTGACGTAGCCCTGCATGGCCGACTGCCGGTCGGCGAGGAAGGGCTGCGGGTTGAAGGTGTAGGGCTTCAGCTGGTCGTCGCGGAAGCCGTGTTCGGCCTTCAGCCATTGCCAGTAGGTGGCGACGCCGGCCTGCGAGACGAAGATGGTCGGCAGGCGCTTCAGGTCGGCAAAGGCCTCGATGCCCTGGCCGGGATGGGCGATCAGCACCTGCGGGTCCTTCTGGAACAGCGCGGTGACGACCACGGTCGGCACGTTCTGCTCGACCGCGGCGAAGGCCTGGATCAGGTTGCCGCCCATGTAGAAGTCGAGCTTGCCGGCGGCGAGCTTCAAGCGGTTGTTGACCTGCGGCCCGCCGGGCACGACCGTGACGTCGAGCCCGTGCCGGCGATAGGTGCCGTCGGCCACCGCCTGGTAGAAGCCGCCATGCTCGGCCTGCGCCGCCCAATTGGTGCCGAAGCTGACCTGTTCGAGGCCGCGGCCGAGCGCCGGGCTCAGCGGCATGGCGGCGGCAAGGCCGACGAGGCGGCGGCGGCTGATGGCCATGGCGGGAACTCCGGCGGATCGGCACGCCATACCGCCGGCGATCGCCGGGGACAAGGACGGCGTCATGCCTGATGCGCCGGCCGGCCGGGTGGCCCGGCGCTCGCAAAGCGTCCGCCGACCGGCTAAACGGAAGTCCGACACATTGCATGAGCGCGCCCGCGCGAGTCTTCCTGGAGACCGAGCCGAATGGACGATACTGACCGCCGCATCCTGAGCGTGCTGCAGAGCGATGCCTCGCTATCGATCGCCGAAATCGCCTCGCGCGCGGGCCTGTCGACCACGCCGGCCTGGAAACGCATCCAGAAGCTGGAGGCCGAGGGCATCATTCGCGGCCGGGTGGCGCTGCTCGATCCGAAAAAGCTCGGCCTCGGCCTCACCGTCTTCGTCTCCGTGGAAACGTCCGATCATTCGGAAGCCTGGCTCGCGCGCTTCGCCGAACTGGTTTCGGCCATGCCCGAGGTCATGGAATTCTACCGCATGGCCGGCGACGTCGACTACATGCTGCGCGTGGTGGTGGCCGACATGGACGCCTATGACGGCTTCTACAAGCGCCTGATCGCCCAGGCGCCGCTGAAGAACGTCACCTCGCGGTTCGCCATGGAACGCATCAAGCAGACGACCGCCCTGCCGCTCAACGTGCGCCCGGCCGGCGAGAAATAGTCGCCGGCCCGCGCCGAACCCGAGAGGACCATCATGCTGGACAAGCGCACGCCCGCGGCCATGCCGGCGCCCTTCGCCAAATATTCCCATTCGGTGATCGTGCCCGCGGGCACGCGCATGCTGTTCTGCTCCGGCCAGCTCGGCCTCGGCACCGACGGCGTGGTTCCCGACGATGTCGGCGACCAGGCCGATCTCTGCTTCAAGGCGATCGGCCTGATGCTCGCGGATGCCGGCATGGGCTTTGCCGATATCGTCCGGGTCAACGCCTTCGTCACCGACCGTGCCTTCATGGCCGGCTACATGGCCTCGCGCGACCGGCACATGCCGAGTCCGCCGCCGGCCTCCACCCTGATGATCGTCTCGGGGTTCACCCGGCCCGAATTCAAGGTCGAGATCGAGGTGATCGCCGCCAAGCGGGATTGACGCCATGCTGCCGCGCCGGCTCTGGGCCGAGATGACAACGGAGGAGTTCCGGGCCGGTGACACCGCGCGCTGGATCGCGGTGCTGCCGATCGCGGCGATCGAGCAGCACGGGCCGCATCTGCCGGTCGTCGTCGACACGGCCATTTCCGAGGGCAATGTGGCGGCGGTCATCGAACGCCTGCCGCCGCACCTGCCGGCGACCTTCCTGCCCACGGTCTGGATGGGCACGTCCAACGAGCATCTGAGCTTTCCCGGCACGATCACGCTGAGCGCGGAGACCCAGATCCGCATGCTCGCCGAGATCGGCGACAGCATCGCCCGGGCCGGGATCAAAAAGCTCGTCATCGCCAACGCCCATGGCGGCAATGTCGCGGCCATGGACATCGTCGCGCGCAGCTTGCGCGTCCGCCATGGCATGCTGGCGGTCCAGATGTCCTGGCATCGCCTCGGCGCGCCGGACGGCCTGTTCGATCCCGACGAGGTCAGGCACGGCATCCATGGCGGCGAGGTCGAAACCTCGCAGATGCTGCATCTGCGCCCCGACCTCGTGCAGATGGACAAGGCCGCCCATTTCGTCTCGGCGGCGGTGCGGATGGAGGCGGCCTATCGACACCTTCGGGCGACCGGCCCGGTCGGCTTCGGCTGGATGAGCGAGGACCTGTCGGCCGTCGGAGCGATTGGCAACGCGGCCGCGGCGAGCGCCGCGAAGGGCGAGCGCGCCACGGCCTTCACGGCGGAGGCGTTCATCGCGCTGCTCGACGACATCGACCGGTTTCCGATCGACAGGCTTGGTACGGGCCAGACGGTCTGAGGCCGTCAGCGCGGCTAATGGAACCAGTTCAGATATTGGCCGAGGAAGTTGCCGGGGGCGAGCAGGGCGGCCGCCCAGATGAAGGCCGAGACGACATTGGCGATCTGGAATTTCAGCTGCGGCATGTTGACGATGCCGGCGACCAGCGGCACCGACGCGCGCAAGGGGCCGGAGAAGCGGCCGATGAAGATCGCCCAGATGCCCCATTTCTCGAAAAAGGCATGGCCCTTGGGCAGCATGTCCGGATATTTCGACAGGGGCCAGATCTGGCCGATGCTGTCCTTGAAATAGCGGCCGAACCAGTAGGATATCCAGTCGCCGGCCGCCGCCCCCATCGCCGCGGCGATCAGGATCGGCCAGAACGGAATGCCGCCGGCGCCGACCAGCGGACCGAAGGCGACGATCATCGCCCAGGCCGGCACGATCAACGAGAGCACGGCCAGCGATTCGGCGAAGGTCAGCGCGAAGATGATGGCCGGCGCCCAGGCCTGATTGGCTTTGACGAAGTCGATGAGCGGTCCGATATAGCTCTGGGCGTCCATGGGGATCCTTGCGCGCGGGGCGCCGCGAACCAAGACGATCGCAGCATGGGGGTCAAGGTTTTTGGCGCGCGCCATGGTCGCAGAGCCCGGCTGACGGTTTGGTTCCAGGCCGGCGTCGCGGGTTGCGGCCCGGTCGGCCGATCCAGCGGGTTCGAATTTTTCCACTGTCCGCCTCCGGCGGATAGTGCGTTCTTGAATTTTGCCTCACTTGAGACTATGTTTTGTATCAGATGAGGCGGAACTTGCCGATGACGACCTTTGCCGACGTCGCCCGCGTGCTCGGGCTGCCGATCCCAAGCGGCCATTCGGCCTTCGGTTTGATCGCGTGGATCGAGGATGGCCTGCCGGTCAGGACGCTGGACCGGCTCGCCGGAAAGCTTGCCCCTGGTGATACGGCGTTCAAGTACCGGCTGGTGCCCAAGGCGACTTACGAGAGGCGCAAGGTCACCCATCGCCTGTCACTGGATGAGGGCGAGCGGCTGGCGCGGCTGGCGCAGGCCTGGACCATGGCGGTCGACGTGTGGCAGGACGAGGCTGAGGCGCGTGACTTCCTGTTCCGCCCGCATGCCATGCTCGAGGATCGACGGCCGGTCGATGTCGTGATTCAGAGCGAGATCGGCGCGGGACTGGTCCTGGATGTTCTCGGCAGATTGCGCTACGGCAGCGCCGCGTGACGGCGCAAGTTCTCGATCGGACGCTGACGGCCTTTCGCATTGGCGATCCGGCCGGCAGCTATCCCATCTTCGATGCAACCGGCTCGACGATCTATCCCGGCCGCTGGAATACGCCGGGCAGCCCGTTGATCTATGCGGCCGAGCATTTTTCCACGGCGCTTCTGGAAAAGCTCGTTCATGGCAGCGGGCGGCTGCCGCCCAATCAGCACTATGTCGGTATTACGATTCCGAAGGGCGTGACCTACGAGGTGTTTTCCGAAGCGGCTTTGCCGGGATGGGACGGCATGCCTCCCGACATCAGCAAGGTGTTCGGCGAGCGATGGTGCCTGGAGCGGCGCAGCGCCATTCTGTTGGTTCCGAGCGTGGTGGCGCGGCTCGATCGCAACGTGCTGATCAATCCGGCGCATCCTGATTTCGGCGGAATCGAAGTCAGCCTGCACCATCCGGTCTATTGGGACCGGCGGTTGTTCGGCGGCCTCTAGACATGCTCGAGCCATTCCGGAGCGGAGCGGGCGTCGGCCTATGCACGGCCAGCGGCGATACCGAAGGTCGATGCATTTGCGTGTATTCGTCGTCTCGCCTATCGGAAAAGTGTTGCCCGCCTGATATCGGAGACGGGCATTGCCGCGTTCGGCAGACAGCAGCGGAGTGAGGCCAATGGATATCGAGGCTCTACGGGCTCTTGCCGGACAGGTGCTGGCCGACGCCACGATCGCCGAGCTGCCGAACCATTATCGCGGCAAGGTGCGCGACAATTACGACCTCGCCGACGGCAGCCGCATCATCATCGCGAGCGACCGGATCAGCGCCTTCGACCGCATCCTCGCCGCCATCCCGTTCAAGGGCGAGGTGCTGACCCAGACCGCGCGCTACTGGTTCGAGCAGACCGCCGACATCTGTCCGAACCATGTCATCGCCTATCCCGATCCGAATGTCGTGATCGGCCGCCGGCTCGACATCCTGCCGGTCGAGATCGTGGTGCGCGACTATCTCGCCGGCACCACCGCGACCTCGGTTCTGACGCTCTATCAGGCCGGCCAGCGGGAGATGTACGGGGTCAGGCTGCCCGACGGACTGAAGCCCAACCAGCGCCTGCCGCAGCCGATCATCACGCCGACGTCCAAGGCCTTCGACGGCGGCCACGACGAGCCGCTGACGCCCGACATGATCCTGGACCAGGGGCTGCTGACGGCGAACCAGTGGCGCACCCTGTCCGACTACGCCTTCGCCCTGTTCGCGCGCGGCCAGAAGCTGGCCGCCGAGCGGGGTCTCATCCTGGTCGATACGAAATATGAGTTCGGCACGGCGCCGGACGGCAGCATCGTGCTGGCCGACGAGATCCACACACCCGATTCCAGCCGCTACTGGCGCGCGGCGAGCTATGCGGAACGGTTCGCGCGCGGCGACAGGCCCGAAAGCTTCGACAAGGATTTCGTGCGCAACTGGGTCGTCGCGCGCTGCGACCCCTACAAGGATCCGATCCCCGAGATCCCGGCGGACGTGATCCTGGCGACGGCCGCGGTCTATGTCGAAGCCTTCGAGACCATTACCGGCCAGACTTTTGTGCCGAAGGCCGTGGACGGCACGGTGCTCGACCGGATCAGGCGCAATTTGGGGATTGGCGCGTAGCGAGTGGCGCGTAAGGCGCCATTCGCCATTCGCCTTCAGCTCTCCAGGACCTGCTTGGAGGCAACCGTCGTATCGGCGTTCAACCGGTAGACGAGCGGCACGCCGGTCTTCAGCTCCATGGTCGGGATGGTTTCTGCGTCGAGCCCGTCGAGCACCATGACGAGGGCCCGGAGCGAATTGCCGTGGGCGGCGACCAGCACGCGCTCGCCACGCATGACCCGCGGCAGGATCTCGCCGACATAATAGGGCAGCACGCGCGCCACCGTGTCCTTCAGGCTTTCGCCGCCCGGCGGCGGCACGTCATAGGACCGGCGCCAGACATGCACCTGCTCGTCGCCATATTTGGCGGCGGTCTCGGCCTTGTTGAGGCCGGAGAGGTCGCCGTAGTCGCGCTCGTTGAGGCGCCAGTCCTTGATGGTCGCAAGGTCCGGCTGGCCGATCTCGCCGAGGATCAGCTCGCACGTTTTCTGTGCGCGGCTCAACGCGGAGGTGAAGGCGATGTCGAAGCCGATGTCGAGCGCCTTCAGCTGGCGGCCGGCGCGGCGCGCCTCCTCGACCCCCTTGGGCGTCAGGCCGGGGTCCTTCCAGCCGGTGAAGAGATTCTTCAGATTCCACTCGCTCTCGCCGTGGCGGGTCAGCACGAGAAGGCGTTCTGTCATCAGGTTCAGATCCTAGCGTTTCGGAGATCGGAAATGCCGAACAGGCCGGTCGGGGGTGTTCAGATGTCGGAAAGGCCGAGCACATCGGCCATGGAATAGAGCCCGGCCGGTCGGCCGCGGGCCCAGAGCGCGGCCTTGATCGCGCCGCGGCCGAAGAGCGCCCGGTCCTCGGCAATGTGGTTGAGGCTGATGCGCTCGGTCGGGCCGGCGAAAGTGACGGTGTGCTCGCCGATCACCGTGCCGCCGCGCAGGGCGGCAAAACCGATGGCGCCGCGCCGCCGGGCGCCGGTCTGGCCGTCGCGGCCGCGTTCGGAATGCTCGGCAAGGCCGATGCCCCGGCCGGCGGCGGCGGCCTCGCCGAGCAGCAGCGCGGTGCCCGATGGCGCGTCGATCTTGCGGTTGTGGTGCATCTCGACGACCTCGATGTCGAAGTCTTCATCGAGCGCCTGGGCGGCGCGCTTGACCAGCGCCGCGAGGAGGTTGACGCCGAGCGAGAAATTGCCGGACTTCACGATGGTGGCGGTGCCGGCCGACGAGGCGATGGCATCGTTCTCGGCGGCGCTGAAGCCGGTGGTGCCTACGATATGCACCTTGCGCAGGCTGGCGGCGAGGCCGGCGAGATCCACCGAGACGGCGGGAATGGTGAAGTCGATGATGCCGTCGGCGCCGGCGAGCGCGGCGCCGGCATCGGAGCTGATCTGCACCAGCGCGCGGCCGGTGCCGGCCAGCAGGCCCGCATCCTCGCCGATCGCCACGTGGCCGGCGGGCTCGATCGCGCCCGCCAGTTTCACGCCCGGCATTTCCTGGATCAGGCGGACCAGCACGCGGCC
Organism: Phreatobacter sp. AB_2022a; assembly: GCF_026847585.1. NCBI lineage: Bacteria > Pseudomonadati > Pseudomonadota > Alphaproteobacteria > Hyphomicrobiales > Phreatobacteraceae > Phreatobacter > Phreatobacter sp. AB_2022a. The sequence goes on along the minus strand of NZ_JAPSET010000032.1, from coordinate 55,705 downwards.
CATATGGCCGGCGGCTCCGGCGACGACCAGGCGCATTTCGGACATGGCTTCCTCATTGGCGCGGCAAATGGTTCGACGCGCGATCTAGCCCGATTTCGCGCGGTGGTCCATGGCTTGGGTCCATGGCTTGGGTCCATGGCTTGGGTCCATGGCTTGGGTCCATGGCTTGGGTCCATGGCTTGGGTCCATGGCTTGGGTCCATGGCGCTGGTCCATGCCCGCGGCCCGGCGCGCCGAACGGGCCCGGGCCGCGGCGCGACGGTCAGCCGCGCGCATCGTAGGCGAGCACGGCCTCGAGCAGCACCTGGGCGCCGTGGCCGCAATCGGCGAGCGTCGCGCTCTCGGCCTCGTTGTGCGACAGGCCCTCCTTGCAGGGCACGAAGATCATCGAGGTCGGGCAGGCGCGGGCGACGTACATGGCGTCGTGGCCGGCGCCGGACGTGATCTCGCGCGCCTTCAGGCCGAGTTTCTCGGTCGCGCCGCGCACCATGGCGATGCAGGTCTTGTCGAAGGGGGTGGCGGGCGAGTCCTGCAGCGGCTGGATGTCGTAGGCACCGTGATGGCGCGCCGCCGCCTCGGCAACCGCGATCTTGGCCTTGGTGACCATCACGGCAAGCTCGTCGTCGCTCGGATGGCGCATGTCGAGCGTGAAGCGGATCTCGCCCGGGATGATGTTGGGAGAGCCGGGATGGGCCGAGACGATGCCGATGGTGGCAAGGCCGTTCGGAGCATGGTCGAGCGCGACCTGACGGATGGCGCTCGCGGCCTCCGCGAAGGCGGCGAGGGCATCGCGCCGATAGGGCATGGGCGTGGTGCCGGCATGACTTTCGCGCGCGGTGATCGTGATGTTGAACCACTTGATCGCCTGGATGCCGGTGACGATGCCGATGGTCTTGGCCTCTTCCTCCAGGATCGGGCCCTGCTCGATATGCAGCTCGAAATAGGCCTGGAAGCCGAGCGCGCCGGGCTTCTCCTTGCCGCGGTAGCCGATCGCCTCCAGGGCATCGCCCTGGGTGATGCCGTCGGCATCCTTGAAGGCGTCCATCTCGGCCTGGCTGTAGGCGCCGGCATAGACCGCCGAGCCGACCATGGACGGCGAGAAGCGTGCGCCTTCCTCGTTGGTCCAGTTGACCAGCGCCAGGGGCGACTGGGTCTCGAAGCCGGCATGGTGCAGCGTCTTCAGCACTTCGAGGCCGCCGAGCACCCCAAGCACGCCGTCGAACTTGCCTCCGGTCGGCTGGGTGTCGAGATGGCTGCCCATGGCGATCGGCTTGCGGCTGTTGTCCTTGCCCGGGCGGATCGCCACCATGTTGCCGGCCGTATCGACGTGCACGGTGCAGCCGAGCGCTTCGCATTCGGCCTTGAACCAGTCGCGCACGCGCCGGTCCTCGTCCGACAGGGTCAGGCGGCGGATGCCGCCTTTCGCGGTGCCGCCGATGGCAGCGGTTTCCATCAGCATGTCCCAGAGCCGCTGGCTGTCGATGGTGAGGTTGCCGCTGGTGGGGGTGCTCATGGTCTCTCCGGTCATGCCTTCGGCTTTTTCGAGAAGGCGCGACCATTCCACCGCGTCCGTCGTCAGGCAAGAGGCGGGATGCGCATGCGGCCATGCCAATTCAAGGGACGGACGCCGGAAAGCAGGCGCAACGTTTCGTTAACCGTCGGCTCGCCTTATCTTGGCCGCCTTCGCCGCCTTTGAGTGGGGGCGTCCTGATCCGGAGATGCCTGCCGTGCCGCGCCTGACGCTGCCCCTCGTGATCGGCGCCTTCGCGGCGAGCCTTGCGGCCGCGCCGGCCGCGGCCCATCCGCATGTGCAGGTCAGAACCGAGACGCACATGATGTTCGACGCCGACGGCCAGGCGGTCGCCATGGAGCAGATCTGGACGTTCGACGAAATGTACAGCGCCTTCGCCATCCAGAACCTCGACACCAACCGGGACGGCGTCTATTCGCGCGAGGAACTGGCCGAGCTGACGCGGATCAACGTCGAAAATCTCGGCGAGCAGAAATATTTCACGGTGATGCGCCACGACCGGCGCTTCGTCTCCTTCGGGCCGGCACGCGATGCTTGGTCGGAGGTCAAGGACGGCCGCCTGATCCTGCATTTCACCGTGCCGGTGGCGACCCCGTTCAAGCCGGGCGGCAAGCCGCTGTCGGTCGAGGTCTACGATCCCGAATATTTCGTCGCCTTCGAGCCGGCCGACGGCGAACCGATGCGCCTCGTCGCGGCGCCGCAGGGCTGCAAGCTCGACTATGCGCCGCCGCGCAATGCGAGCGCCGCGGCGAACCTCTCGGAAAGCTTCTTCCAGTCGCTGAATGCCGGTTCGAATTTCGGCCAGCAGTTTGCCGGCCGCTTCACGGTGAACTGCCCGTGACGCCATCGCATCGGCATGGCCGGGCGCTCGTCCTCGGCATGATGGCGCTGGCCGGGGCGGCCGTGCTGCTGCCCCTGCTGGCCGATCCGCTTCTGGCCCAGGCGCCGCCCTCGGCCTTCGGCGGCGCGGCCCGCACATCGGCGCCGTCGGGCATCATCGGCATGATCATCGAGCAGCAGGCGCGGTTCTATCGCCAGCTCGCCGGCGCGGTGCGCGCCATCCGTGCCGGCGACCAGGGCGCGCTGATGACCCTTGTCGGGCTCTCCTTTCTCTACGGCGTGTTCCACGCCGCCGGGCCGGGACACGGCAAGGCGGTGATCTCCTCCTACATCGTCGCGACCGGCGAGACCGTCCGGCGCGGCATCGCGCTGGCGGCCCTGTCCTCGCTTGTCCAGGCCGTCACCGCGATCGCGCTCGTCGGCGTGCTCGCGCTCGTGCTGGGCACCACGGCGCGCACCATGGGACGCGTCGTCGACTGGATCGAGATCGTCGCCTACGGCCTGATCGTGCTGATCGGCCTGCGCCTGCTCTTCAACAAGGGCCGCGCCTTCGCCGCGCGCTTCGCCGCCTGGCGCACCGGCCGGCCGGTGGCCGGCATGAGCTGCGATGACAATTGCGTGCACCTGCCTGCGGCCGAGCAGGTGGCGCGGGTCGGCTCCTGGCGGGAGACCATGGCGATCGTGCTGGGCGTCGGCCTGCGGCCCTGTTCGGGCGCCGTGCTGGTGCTGGTCTTCGCCATGGCCCAGGGGATCGTCCCCGCCGGAATCGTCTCGGCCTTCGCCATGGCGGTCGGCACGGCGATCACGGTCGCGGCCATCGCCATGCTCGCATCCGGCGCCAAGGGGCTCGCCGTCCGGCTCGCCGGCGCGCGCACGGGATTGTCGACCCTCGCGCTCAGCGCCGCGGAGGTGGCGGCGGCGGTCGTCGTCGTGCTGTTCGGCCTCGGCCTTCTGACCGGCTATCTCGTGATGGAACGGACCATGCCGTTCTAGGTGTTTAGTCCCACGGTGTGATGGCGTATCGTTATCGTCATCAGAGAGGGACGCGCTATGGGCCAGGTTCTTCACGGGAGCGCCACGACCACGCACGCCGTTCGAACGGAGCTACAGCGATCGCAAGCTTCGGCCGCGGAGCTCGCGCGGCGCTTCGGGATCAACGAGAAGACCGTAAGGAAGTGGCGGTCCCGGCAGACGGTCGAAGATGAGCCGATGGGTCCGAAGGAAAGCCACAGTTCCGTTCTCTCTGCCATCGAGGAGGCCGCGATCGTCGCTCTGCGTGTGCAGGCCCGCCTGCCGCTGGACGACGTCTTCGTCGCGCTGAAGGACGTCATCCCGCATCTGACGCGCTCGTCGCTGCATCGCTGCCTTCAGCGTCACGGAATCTCTCGCCTGCCGAAGGCCGATCGCGAAAAACCGAAGCGGTTCAAGGCCTACGAGATCGGCTACTTCCACATCGACATCGCCGAGCTGCGCTATGAAGGCGGCAAGGCCTGTCTGTTCGTGGCCGTGGACCGGACCTCCAAATTGGTCTTCGCCAGGATCTACCGGAAGGCGACAAAGCTCGTGGCGGCGGGCTTCCTCAAGGCGCTGGTCAGGGCCGTTCCCTACAAGGTCCACACGGTGCTGACGGATAACGGCGTTCAGTTCGTCCAGCACGACAAGAGGGCCGAGGGCGGCTTCCTCGCTCACGTCTTCGGAAGAGCCTGCGCCGAGAACAGCATCGCGCACAGGCTCACCAAGCCCTATCATCCGTGGACCAACGGCCAGGCGGAACGAATGGTCCGAACCATCAAGGACGCCACCGTCCGCACCTTCCACTACGCCTCGATCAACGACCTGAGGCGCCACGTCCGGGACTGGCTGCTGGCCTACAATTACGCCAAGCAGCTCAAGGCGCTGCGGTTCAGGACCCCGCTTGAGGCCATCAAGCAAATCAGCACCGAAAAGCCAGAGCTGTTCAGCCGTCGGCCAGGCCATGACATGCTGGGACTAAACACCTAGGCGTCCGGACGCTCGGGAACGGTTATTGCCGGATCGACGGGACCGGTGTCGCAGGTCCGCTCGACGCCGGGACGCGGGCCGGCCGTGAGGATGGTCGGACGGGAAAGCTCCGACCGGGCCGGAGCTTCCTTCGGGGCTGGTGCTCAGCGGCCGCCGGCCGCCTTGCGGTCGCGCCGCCGGTCGGCGACCGGCTGGTAGGCGATGCGGCAGTGATAGGCGCAGTAGGGCAGGCCGGTATTGGAGCGGGCGCCGCAATAGCGGAAATCGTCCTTGCCGGGATCGCCGATCGGCCAACGGCAGGAATGCTCCTTCAGCTCCATGATGGTGCAGCGCTCGCCCATCGGCACGACATTGTCGATTTCCGGCAGGGGCGTCAGGTCGATTTCGGGGGCGACGATCGGCACCGCGCGCGGCTTCAGCGCAAGATTGCCGCGGGCCGCCGGCATGGACGGGCGCGGCGGCGCCGAAGGGGCCGCCCGCGGCGGTTTGCGCGGACGCGGCGTCGAGGACGAGGGCGCCTTGGCCCGGCCGGACAGGCCGAGACGATGGACTTTGCCGATCACGGCGTTGCGGGTGACCGATCCGAGCTCTGCGGCAATCTGGCTGGCGCTCAGACCGTCGTTCCAGAGCTTCTTCAAGAGCTCGACCCGTTCGTCGGTCCACTGCAGTTGCTGCATCTGGTCGTCTCCTCCAAGGGGTGAGCCTCCTGCCAGAGGCCGAATCCCTCCGCCTTCGGCAGCTTCGGAAAAGCTGCCGCCGGAACGCTACAGGTGAGGAATTCAGGTCCGCCGCACGAGATGTCGTATGCCGACGGCCGGACATTACGCTACTCGTTGAATCTCACGCAAGAGTCCCGGGAATCAGCCCGTTGTTTTCCCCAAAAGCTTCGCCGGGACCGGAAAATCATCCACAAGGCGCCGGCGGCGTCCGAAGAAGTGGGAGTCATAACAACATCTTGACTCCATCACGGGCCGGGACCGAGATCGAGGTCGGTGGCCGCCACGGCATGCGAAACCTTCGGCGATCCGCATTCATCGCTGCCAAGTGTTGCAAAAATGTCGGTGCCGGAATGGTCGAAAACACTGCGATCGACGTCGAGACGACCGGGGCAGGCGGGGCGCCGCTGCGGGGCACGCTCGTGCTGCCGCCCGCCCGCCCGGCGCCGGCGGTCCTGCTGGTTCAGGGCAGCGGCCCGACCGATCGTGACGGCAATCAGCCGCCCGCGCTCATCACCGACCTGCTGCGCCAGCTTGCCGAGACGCTGGCCGGCTTCGGCATCGCAAGCCTGCGCTACGACAAGCGCGGCATGCACGCCAATACGGCGAGCCTGCCGGCCGAGGAGGCCGCGCGCCGCGACTTCGTCCGTTTCGAGCATTTCGTCGACGATGCCGCCGCCATGCTGGCGCAGCTCAGGGCCCGGCCGGAGGTCGACGCGACGCGGGTCGGTCTCTTCGGCCACAGCGAGGGTGGATTGATCGGCCTGGTCCTGGCGGCCCGCGGCGGGGCGGGCGCGCCGGCGACGCTGGTTCTGGCGGCGACGCCGGGCCGGCCGCTCGCCGCCGTGCTGCGCGACCAGCTGGAGCGGCTCGGCCGGGCGCAGGGCGCAGGGGATGCTGCGCTCTTGCCACTGCTGGACGAAAACGACCGCATTCTCGCGCATGTCGAGACGACCGGCGATTATCCGCCGGTCATTTCCCCTGGTCTCAGGGCGCTCTACCAACCCTATCTCAGGGCCTTTCTGCGCAGCCTGGCCGGGTTGCGCCCGGTCGATCTCGCCGCCCGGGTGGAGGTGCCGGTGCTGGTGATCAACGGGACGGCCGATCTGCAGGTCTCGCCCGACCGCGATGCCCTGGCGCTGGGCATGGCGCTGGCGAGCCGCAGGCTCGGGCCCAATGTCTATTCGGTCAGCCTTCTCAACGCTGTCGGCCATAACCTGAAGACCGTGGCGGGACCGGGTGATCCAGGGTTCGGCGGGCCGGTGGCCGAGACCGTCACGCGGGCGTTGCACGGCTGGTTTAGCGAGCTCGGCTGGATCTCGGCGTGACCGGCCGCGGCCGGCAGGCGAGGCGGGCGGCGGGTGCCGGGGCCATGTTCCTTGACATTTGACCGATCTGTCCTAGCTTTCCGCCGTGCCGCCCCTTCGGGGGCGGCCGTTTTCTTTGCGCCATGGAGTCCCGTTCTTCTTTGCGCCTTGGAATCCTTCAGGAGGATATCGCAGTGATCACGCCGTTGATGCCGAACTATGCGCGGTCCAACCTTGCTTTCGAGCGGGGTGAGGGGAGCTGGCTGGTGACGGCGGACGGGCGACGAGTCCTCGATTTCGGCTCCGGCATCGCGGTCAACGTGCTGGGCCATGCCCATCCGCACCTGGTCGAGGCGCTGACCAGCCAGGCGCAGAAGCTGTGGCACGTCTCGAACCTGCACCAGATCCCGGAAGGCGAGCGCCTGGCGCGCCGCCTGACCGAGGCGACCTTTGCCGACAGCGTCATGTTCTGCAATTCGGGCGCCGAGGCCAACGAGGGCGCCATCAAGATGGCGCGCAAATATCACGCCTCGCGCGGCGAGCCGAACCGCTATCGGATCGTCACCTTCGAAGGCGCCTTCCACGGCCGGACGCTGGCGACCATCGCCGCCGGCGGCCAGGCCAAATATCTGGAAGGCTTCGGCCCCAAGGTCGACGGCTTCGATCAGGTGCCGTTCGGCGACCGCGACGCGCTGCTCGCCGCGATCGGCCCGGACACCGCCGCCCTGATGATCGAGCCGATCCAGGGCGAGGGTGGCCTGCGCACGGTCGCGACCGAGGAGCTGCGCTATCTGCGTCAGCTCTGCGACGAGCGCGGCCTCGTGCTGATCCTCGACGAGGTGCAGACCGGCATCGGCCGCACCGGCAAGCTGTTCGCGCACGAATGGGCGGGCATCTCGCCCGACATCATGTCGATCGCCAAGGGCATCGGCGGCGGCTTTCCGCTCGGCGCCGTCCTGGCGGTGGAGAAATGCGCCGCCGTGTTCACGCCCGGCACCCACGGCACCACGTTCGGCGGCAATCCGCTGGGCATGGCGGTCGGCAATGCCGTGCTCGACGTCGTGCTGGCGCCGGGCTTCCTCGACAACGTCCAGCGCCTGTCGCTCCTTTTCAAGCAGAAGCTGGCGGGGCTCGTCGACAGCCACCCGCAGGTGTTCGAGGAGGTGCGCGGCTTCGGGCTCCTGACGGGGCTGAAATGCGCGCTGCCGAACGGCGAGGTCACCGCCGCCCTGCGCGACCAGGATCTCCTGGTGGTGCCGGCCGGCGACAATGTGATCCGGCTGATCCCGCCGCTGAACGTCTCGGAAGAAGAGATCGGCGAAGCGGTCAACCGCCTCGACAAGGCCGCGCGCCGGATCGAGGCATCCCTCGTCAAGGGAGCCGCCGAGTGACCCATCGTTCCGAGACGACCACCGCCGCGGCCAAGACTGCCGCGGCGGGGCAGCCGAACCATTTCATCGATCTCAGCGATTTCGCCGGCGCCGAGCTGAAGCTGATCCTCGACAAGGCGCGCGACCTGAAGCGCGTCAGGCGCACGCCCGGCGCGACGAAGCCGCTCGCCGGCAAGGTGCTGGCGATGATCTTCGAGCGCCCCTCGACGCGGACGCGCGTGTCGTTCGACGTCGGCATGCGCGAACTCGGCGGCGAGACGATCATGCTGACCGGCGCCGAGATGCAGCTCGGCCGCGGCGAGACCATTGCCGACACCGCGCGCGTCCTGTCGCGCTATGTCGATGCCATCATGATCCGCATGCTCGATCACAATGCGGTGCGCGAGCTGGCGGAAGCGGCCAGCGTGCCCGTGATCAACGGCCTGACCAAGATGTCGCATCCCTGCCAGATCATGGCCGACATCCTCACCTTCGAGGAGCATCGCGGTCCGATCCGGGGCAAGACCATCGCCTGGGCCGGCGATGCCAATAACGTGCTCGGCTCGTGGATCCAGGCGGCCTCGCGGTTCGGCTTCAAGCTGAACATCGCAACGCCCGAGGAGCTGGCGCCGCGCCGCGAACTGATCGCGGCCGCCCAGCGCGAGGGTGCCGACGTCACCTGGTCGTCGGACCCCTACCACGCGGTCGAGGGCGCCGACTGCATCGTCACCGACTGCTGGGTGTCGATGGGCGACGAGGATGCCGGCCGCCGGCACAATCTCCTCAAGGCCTATCAGGTCAACAAGCAGCTCATGAGCGCCGCCAATTCCGATGCGCTGTTCATGCACTGCCTGCCGGCCCATCGCGGCGAGGAAGTCACCGACGAGGTGATGGACGGGCCGCAATCGGTGGTCTTCGACGAGGCCGAGAACCGGCTGCACGCGCAGAAGGGCGTGCTGGCCTGGTGCTTCGGCGTCTGAGGCGCGCGGCGGTCCCGGCGCCCGCCCGTCAGGCGGGCCCGCCGGGATCGGGCGAATAGTCGGTCAGCCGCAGGATCCGGTCCTCGATCGCGCCGACCAGCGTGCCGTGCTCGGCCGCGGTGCGCTTCTTGATGTCGGCCCATTCCTGGTCGGCAAAGAAGGCGGTCCAGGCTCTGTCCTTGGCCGCCTCGTCGGGCCAGCGCAGAAGGTAGATGAACTCGATGCGCGCCGCGCCGGCGCTTTCCCACATGGCGGCAATGTCGAAGCCGTGGCGGGCCATGATGCGCGTCGCGTGATCGCGGAAGCGGTCGTGGAAGGCCGCCTTGTTGTGCGGAAAGATTTCGCAGATGCGCAGCTGGTGGATCATTGCCAGGTCCCGTCTCGCGTCAGCATGCCTTTCCGACATTTGGGAGCGCGGCCGCCGCGATGCCAGCGCCCGCGGCCGGCGGCGGCTGGTCGCGCCGGCACGAAACCTTGCCTGTCCTGGCCTTCTGCCATGCAGGCGGCGCGCGCCTCTTCTCAGGCGGCGAATTCAACGATATGAGACCTGCCACACTGGAAGGTATCTTAAGAGGTCTGCCATGGCCAAGGCCCGCACCCTGTATGACAAGATCTGGGACGACCACGTGGTCGAGCAGCAGGACGACGGCACTTGCCTTCTCTACATCGACCGGCACCTCGTTCATGAAGTGACCAGCCCGCAGGCCTTCGAGGGGCTGCGCAATACGGGCCGCAAGGTGCGCGCGCCGCACAAGACGCTGGCCGTCGTCGACCACAACGTGCCGACCACCAGCGACCGCGTCCAGGGCATCAAGGACGAGGAGAGCCGCCTGCAGGTGGAGGCGCTCGCCCAGAACGCTGCCGATTTCGGCGTCGAATATTACGATGCCGCGGATATCCGTCAGGGCATCGTCCACGTCATCGGCCCGGAACAGGGCTTCACGCTGCCCGGCACCACCATCGTCTGCGGCGACAGCCATACCTCGACCCACGGCGCCTTCGGCGCGCTCGCCCACGGCATCGGCACCTCGGAGGTCGAGCATGTGCTCGCCACCCAGACGCTGATCCAGAAAAAGGCGAAGAACATGCTCGTCCGGGTGGACGGGCAGCTGAAGGACGGCGTCACCGCCAAGGACATCATCCTCGCCATCATCGGCGAGATCGGCACGGCCGGCGGCACCGGCTCGGTCATCGAATATGCCGGCGAAGCCATCCGCGCCATTTCGATGGAAGGCCGGATGACCATCTGCAACATGTCGATCGAAGGCGGCGCCCGTGCCGGCCTGATCGCGCCGGACGAGAAGACCTTCGCCTATCTGAAGGGTCGACCGAAGGCGCCGAAGGGCGCCGCCTGGGACATGGCAGTGAAATATTGGGAGGGGCTCTACAGCGACGAGGGCGCGCATTTCGACCGCACCGTCGTGCTCGACGCAGCCAACCTGCCGCCGATCGTCACCTGGGGCACGAGCCCGGAGGACGTCATCTCGATCAATGGCGTCGTGCCCAACCCCGACGACATCGAGGACGAGAACAAGCGCCTCTCCAAGTGGCGGGCGCTGGAATATATGGGCCTGACGCCGGGCACGAAGATCACCGACATCCGGCCGGAGAAGGTGTTCATCGGCTCCTGCACCAATTCGCGCATCGAGGACCTGCGCGAGGTCGCCCGCGTCGTCCGCGACCGCAAGGTGGCCCCTACCGTCTCGGCCATGATCGTTCCGGGCTCCGGCCTCGTGAAGGAGCAGGCCGAGCAGGAAGGCCTCGACAAGATCTTCCTCGCCGCCGGCTTCGAATGGCGCGAGGCGGGCTGCTCGATGTGCCTTGCCATGAACCCGGACAAGCTGAAGCCGGGCGAGCGCTGCGCTTCCACCTCGAACCGCAATTTCGAGGGACGCCAGGGCTACAAGGGCCGCACGCATCTGGTTTCGCCGATCATGGCGGCGGCCGCCGCCATCGAGGGGCACTTCGTGGACGTGCGCAGCTGGGGCTGATCGCCGCAAGGCACGACATTATCGGCAGGAATCGTGGTCCGGCGTGCTTGACGGTGCGCCGGACCATTGCCGTTCAGGCCATGGCGGCCGCCGACCAGGCGATGGCCGCCCGGCCTGGCCGGGCTCGCGGTCACCGGCCGGCAGCGGGATTGCGCGCGCACGCGAAGGGGCGGCGATGCGCCGGATGCGGCGATCTGGCCGGTCCGGCATTATGGTTTATGATCGCTGACCATGACCGCGCGATCTTGTCGGGATTCGGTCCAAGTCCCTGGACGCTGGGCCGTTTTGCCTGGGCATGACGGTTTTGCCATTGTCTTGCCCGGATTGGCTGGTGATTACCTCACTCCGGAAGCGGGGGGCGCTTCGTCAACGACCGGGCGCGCCCCTCGTGCCATCGATTTGTCTCATCCTTTACCCCGTCTTTACCGTGACGTTCCAATGCTACGGAAAAATGGGGAGGAACCATTCCTGCCTGGTGCCCACCGAACCCGTAGAGTTTATGCGATGCTGCGCTCCTTTTCTGCCCTGACCATCCTCGCACTCGCGGCTGTCGCTCTTCCCATCGTGTCCGAGGCACAGGCGCAGCGGGCCCAGCGGCCGGCCCAGAATTCCCGCGCCGCGGGTGCCGCCCAGCAGGGCTCGGCGGTGGCCCAGTTCGGCGACTGGGGCGTGTTCACCTCGAACACGCCGCGCGGCAAGGTCTGCTATGCGGCCTCCCAGCCGAAGACCCGCGCTCCCGCCAACCTGCAGCGCGATCCGGCCTTCTTCTTCATCACCTCGCGTCCCGGCGAAAACGTGCGCAACGAGGTCTCGCTGACCCTCGGCTTTGCGCTGCGCGGCGATGCCACCGTCGTCATCGGCCCGACCAGCTTCGCCATGTGGACGCAGGACAAGGGCGCCTGGGTGAAGAACGCGGCCGAAGAGGGCCGGATGATCACCAGCATGCGCGCCGGCTCGCAGCTCGTCGTCCGCTCGACCTCGCAGCGCGGCAATGTCACCACCGACACCTATTCGCTGAACGGCCTCGCCCAGGCGCTCGATCGCGTCGCGCAGGAATGCCGCTGAGCGCCGGCGCGGCCGGATCTCCTTCGGCCGCAAACCGCATTTCCGTCGAAAGGCTGCCCTTGGGCGGCCTTTCGTGTTATAGGCCCGCCTGACGCGCTCCCCGGCGCCAATCGCGGCCGGCCGGAGCATTGACTGATTTCCCACATGACATGGTCCGCGGGTGAACGGAACCCGGCCCTCGAGGATCGTGCCGTGGCCAGAGACGTGACCGATGCCGACGCTCGACCTTGCCAATGCCCGCGGCAAAGCCAAATCCGCCGCAACCCCCGTCGCCCCGATGCCGTCGCCCCCCGATCCGGCGATCCGCCCGCTGCCGGTCAAGCGCTCGCTGGTCGGCCTCGACCGTGATGCGCTGCGCGAGGCGCTCGCCGCGGTCGGCGTCGAAGGCCGCGAGGCGCGCATGCGCGTCGCCCAGCTCTGGTCGTGGATCTATCAGCGCGGCGCGCAAAGCTTCGACGAGATGTCGAACGTCTCCAAGCACCTGCGCGCTGCGCTCGCCGATGCCTATACGCTGGAGCGGCCCGAGGTCGTGGTCGAGCAGGTCTCCGCCGACGGCACCCGCAAATGGCTTCTGCGCATCCCGCCGCAGTTCGAAGGCGAGAAGTGGCACGAGATCGAGACGGTCTACATCCCGACCCGCGATCGCGGCACGCTGTGCATTTCGAGCCAGGTCGGCTGCACGCTCACCTGCAGCTTCTGCCATACCGGCACGCAGAAGCTGGTGCGCAACCTGACGGCCGACGAGATCGTCGCGCAGATCGTGGTGGCGCGCGACCGGCTCGGCGACTGGCCGGGCCAGCAGCCGCCCGACGGCGCTTTCGTGCCCGATGACGGCGGCCGTTTCGTTTCCAACATCGTGCTGATGGGCATGGGCGAGCCGCTCTACAATGTCGAGAACGTCACCACCGCGCTGAAGGTGCTGCTCGATCAGGACGGGCTGCAGTTCTCCAAGCGGCGCATCACGCTGTCGACCTCGGGCGTCGTGCCGATGATCGGCGAGGTCGGCGCCGAGACCGGCGTGTCGCTCGCCATTTCGCTGCACGCGACGACCGACGCGCTGCGCGACGAGCTGGTGCCGCTCAACAAGAAATATCCGATCGCCGAACTGATGCAGGCCTGCCGCGACTATCCCGTCCTGTCCAACGCCCGCCGCATCACGTTCGAATATGTGATGCTGAAGGGGGTCAACGACAGCATCGAGGACGCCCACCGCCTCGTCCGCCTGCTCAAGGGCATTCCGGCCAAGATCAACCTGATCCCGTTCAATCCCTGGCCGGGCTCGCGCTACGAATGTTCCGACTGGGAGCAGATCGAGCGCTTCTCCGACGTGGTGTTCGAGGCCGGCTATTCCTCGCCCGTGCGCACGCCGCGCGGCCGCGACATCCAGGCCGCCTGCGGCCAGCTGAAGAGCGAGACCGAGCGGCTGCGCGCCAAGGATCGGGCGGCGCTCCTGTCGAAGAGCGAGCAGGACGCGTTCCGCGCCATGGCGATGGTCGACTGAGCGCTCCGCCGCCGGCGCGGGGCTGGCACCATGCCGCCGCGCGCGACCGGTTCGGCGCGGTCGGCGTCGGGCAGTTGACCGTCGCCGCCAGCCGCACCGGTGTGCCGGCCATGGCGTGTCACCGCGTCATCCGCTGACCAAGGCCGCTCCGGCGCGATCTGCCCCCGATGTCGGCTTCATCGCCGCCGGCCCGCTGCCGGACGGTGCGCCGCCACTGCGGCGCGACGGGCTCGCCGGCATCCCGGCCGTGGGGTGAGCCACCGGGACGCGCGGGCCGCCTCGACGCCGGTCCCGCGCCGCGCCATTATTTTTTCGGCGCCTGTCAAAATCCAGCCGGATCGCGCGTCACTGGACCGGCGGCGCATGGCGCGTCGCGACGGTCAAGGAGACGACCATGCAATATCTGCTGATGATCTACGAAGACGAATCCAAGCGCGAGGGCTGGACCGAAGCCGCGATCAACCAGACGATCGCCGCCTATCACGCCTATACCGCGGCCCTGCAGTCGGCCGGCCATCTCCTCGCAGGCAACCGGCTGAGGCCGGTCGCGACGGCGACGTCGGTGCGGGTGGTCGACGGCAGGAACCAGGTGCTGGATGGCCCCTATGCCGAAACCAAGGAGCAGCTCGGCGGCTACTACCTCATCGACGTTCCCGACCTCGACCAGGCCATTTCCTGGGCCGCACGCTGCCCGGGCGCGAGCATCGGCACGATCGAGGTCCGGCCGGTCTGGACCTATTCCTGAAGACCGGGGCGGGGCGTGCGCCGGCGGGTGCCTTGACCCGTCGGCGGTTCCGATGGTCAGCTTTGCCGGCCGGCGGCAAGACCGGCTGCGCAAAGCTCGATCCTGAGGAGACACCATGCGGCTGGTACGCCCAAGCGCTCTCGCGCTGTTGCTGACGCTCGCTTCTGCCTCTCTGCCCGGTGCGGCCTTCGCCCAGTTCGTGCCGGCGCCCGACCGCGGCTTCGACCGCGGTTCGGACCTCGAACGCCGCCGGGACGGCGATCGCGGCTTCGAGCGTGTTCCCGGCTTCGACCGCCAGCCCCGGCGCGAGCGCAGCCGCGGCGGGCCCGATGGCGGCCTCGTCCAGGGCATGTCGCGCGAGCGCCTCGCGCGCATCGCCACCGTCATGCGCGGCGAGGTCGATCGCGGCACCTTCGCCGGTGCGGTGACGCTGATCGCGCGCGGCGGCCGGATCGTGCATTTCGAGGCGCATGGCTTCCGCGACGCGGCAAAGACCACGCCGATGACGCGCGACACCCTGTTCCTGCTTGCCTCGATGACCAAGCCGATCGTCTCGACCGTGGCGGTGATGCTGATCGAGCAGGGGCGCATGAAGCTGTCCGATCCGATCAGCACCTGGCTGCCGGAGTTGCGCGACCTCAAGGTCGAGGTGCGGCGCACGGGCACCGACGGGCAGGCGACCAGCGAGGACGTCGCGGCCGACCGGCCGATCACCGTCCAGGATCTGCTGCGCCACACGTCGGGCCTTTTCTATGCCGGCTCGGTGCGCTCGCCGCGCCTGAAGCAGCTCTACGAGAGCCAGAATATCGAAGGGCGCGACGCGGCCATTTCCGGCGACGAGATGCTGCGCCGTCTCGGCCAGATCCCGCTCGCCCACCAGCCGGGCACGACCTTCGAATATTCGATCTCCACCGACGTGCTCGGCCTGCTGCTCGAGCGGGTCAGCGGCAAGCGCCTGGATATCCTCGTCAAGGAGACGCTTCTCGAGCCGCTCGGCATGGAGGATACGTCCTGGTACGTGCCGCAGGGCCAGCGCAACCGCGTGGCCGAGGCGCTCGATGCCGATCCCCTGAAGGCGGCGATGTGGCAGTCCTACCGGATCTTCGACAATCCGGTTGAAATCGGCCAGTACCTCAGGGGCGGCGGCGGCCTCGTCTCGACGGCGGAAGACTATCTGCGTTTCGCCCAGATGATCCTGAACGGCGGCGAGCTGGAGGGCCGCCGGCTGGTCTCGCGCAAATGGGTCGAGTTCATGCTGTCGAACCACCTCGTCGGCATGGGCGGCTCGCCGGCCGCCTCGACCGGCCCGGGCTACGGCTTCGGCCTCGGCTTCGCGGTGCGCCTGCAGGAAGGCTTTGCGGTGGTGCCGGGCTCGACCGGCGATGCCATGTGGGCCGGCGCGTGGGGCACCAGCTTCACGATCGACCCGCGCGAACAGATCGTCGGCATCCTGATGGCGCAGGGCCCTTCGACGCGCATCCAGACGCGCATGCTGTTCAAGAACCTGCTCTATGGAGCGGTGGTGCGCTGAACCGGCGCACGGTGCGGCAATTGCCCGGCCGGGGCGCCGGCGATAGGGTCGGCGCCATGAGCGATGGTCCGACCGATCGCAGGCCCGGCGCCGGCGAACTCTATGGCTGGCGCGGCGATCCCGCCGTGCCGGCTTTCCCCGACGACCGTCCGCTCATCGTCTTCGACGGCCATTGCGCCTTCTGCTCGGGCTGGGTGCGTTTCATCCTCAAGCGCGACAAGGCGCGCCGCTTCCGCTTCCTTGCCGCCCAGTCGCCGCTCGGCGAAGCGCTGTTCCGCCATTTCCGGCTGGACCCGACCGACTATACGACGAGCATCCTGATCGATGAGGGCCGGACCTTCCTCAAGGCCGAAGGCGTCATCCGGATCGGCGAGGCGCTGGGCCCGCCCTGGTCGGTCCTGCGCGCCGGCCGGCTGCTGCCGGTCGCCTGGCGCGACGGGCTCTACGACATCGTCGCGCGCAACCGCCTGCGCCTCGGCCGGCGCGACCGCTGCTATCTGACCGAGCGGGGCGACGAGGACCGGTTCCTCGCATGACCGAGGGCCGCTTTCGCGTCCTCATCCTCGGCGGCTACGGCACTTTCGGCGGCCGGCTGGCGCGCCTGCTCGCCGACCAAGCACGCCTCGACCTGATCATTGCCGGCCGATCGCAGGACAAGGCCGAGGCGTTCTGCCGCGCGCTCGGGGGCAGGGCGCGCGCCGAGCCGCTGGTCCTCGACCGCGCGGGCGATCTCGCGGCCGCCTTCGCCGCCGTCCGCGCCGACCTGGTGGTCGATGCCTCCGGGCCGTTCCAGGCCTATGGCGTCGAGCCCTATGGGGTGGTGGATGCGGCGATTGCCGCGGGCATGGGCTATATCGACCTCGCCGACGGCGCGGCCTTCGTCGCCGGCATCGGCACGCGCGACGCAGCGGCCAGGGCGAGGAATGTCTTCGTCCTGTCCGGTGCCAGCAGCTTTCCGGTTCTGTCGGCGGCGGTGACCCGCCGGCTCGCCGATGGTGGCACGGTCGAAACGATCACCGGCGGCGTCGCGCCGTCGCCGCGCGCCGGCATCGGCCTCAACGTGATCCGCGCCATTGCGGGTTATGCCGGCCGGCCGATCGCGCTGCGCCGCGAGGGCCTGGACACGACCGGCGTCGCGCTGGTCGAGAGCATCACGCGGACCGTCGCGCCGCCCGGCCATCTGCCGCTCGGCGCGCGCCGCTTCTCGCTGGTCGAGGTGCCCGACCTGACCGAGCTGCCGCGGCTCTGGCCGGAGCTTCGTTCGGTCTGGGTCGGCGCCGGCACCCTGCCGGCCGTCTGGCAGCGCGGTCTCAACGGGTTTGCCAGGCTGGTCCGGCGCGGCCTTCTGCCCTCGCTCGAACGCCTCGCCCCGCTGTTCCACACGGTCACGGCGCGATTTGCCTGGGGCGAACATCGCGGCGGCATGCTGGTGGAGGCCACCGGCCTGACGGCCGAGGGCCAGCCCTTCGCGCGCTCCTGGCATCTCCTTGCCGAAGGCGATGCCGGACCGTTCATTCCCGCGATGCCGGCGGCGGTTCTGGTCCGCCGCTGCGTTGATGGCAGGCGCCCGGCATCCGGCGCGCGCTCGGCGGCGGCAGGTCTCGAGCTCGACGATTTCGCGGCGAGCTTCGCGGCTGCCGGCATCGTGCACGGGACACGCGACGATCGGGCCGCGGCCGCCGAGCCCTCGCTCTACCGGCGCATCCTCGGTCCTGCCTTCGACCGTCTGCCGGCCGAGATCCGGGCGATGCACGGCGCGGAACCGCGTTTCGTCGTGCGCGGCCGGGCCGAGGTCGAGCGGGGCCGTGGCCCGCTGTCCTGGCTCGCCGGCGCGCTCATCGGTTTTCCGAAAGCCGCAGCCGACGTGCCGCTCGAAGTGGTGTTCGCGCGCGACGGCGGCCGCGAGATCTGGCGGCGCTGCTTTGCCGGCCGCAGTTTCTCCAGCATCCAGGAAGCCGGCCATGGCAAGGCAGGGCATCTGCTCATCGAGCGCTTTGGCGTCGCCCGCTTCGACCTCGCGCTGGTGGTTGCCGACGGGCGCCTGTCGCTCGTTCCGCGCCGATGGTCGGTGCTGGGCGTTCCCCTGCCGCTGGCTCTGGCGCCGGCGGGATCCGCCTTCGAGGCGGTCGAAGACGGCCGCTTCCGCTTCCACGTCGAGATCGGCCATCGCCGTCTCGGCCTGATCGTGCGCTATCGCGGCTGGCTCGAGCCGGTGCCGGAGGGCTCCCCTGAGCAAAGCGGGGTTCCAAGCCAGGGGGCGCGGGGTTAGCTTCCCGGCGATGAATCGGCTCGGCTCCCTTCTCCTGCGCGTCCTGCGCGCGATCGTCGCCTTCGTCGTGGCGCTGGCGGTCGCCTGCGCCATCGTGCTGGTCTTCGACCTGAACAAGGGGCGGATTCCCGAGCCGCTCGCGGGCAGCCTGATCGTCGGCTTCCTGATGAGCCAGGTCGCCTGGTATGTCTGGCCGCTGCTGATCGCCGTGCTCGCCGCCGAGGTGCTGCGCTGGCGCTCGCTCCTCGTCTATCTCGCGTTCGGTCTTGTCGGTTCGCTCGGCGCGCTCGGTTTCGTGCTGCTCAAGGGCGTGGACGATGCCTTCGATCCGCTGCTCGACGATGCTCCCGCCTTCACCATGCAGCGGCTCGTCGTTCATGTCGTCGCCGGACTTGCCTCCGGTTTCCTCTATTGGCTCGTTGCCGGCCGGTCGGCCGGCGCCAATTCCGCAAAGGACTAAAGAGATCATGACCTTCACCTGCCGGCCGCCTGCCGAACCCGAAGTCCTCGTCGACAACGACAAGGTCAAGGTCACCCGCTGGAACTTCTCCGACGGTGCGGAGACGGGTTGGCACCGCCATGGCTGGGACTATGTCGTGGTGCCGCTCGCCGACGGCAAGCTGCTGGCCGAACTGCCCGACGGCACCTCGTCGGAAGCGGTGCTGACCCAGCACGTGCCCTATTTCCGCGCCGAGGGTATCGAGCACAACATCATCAACGCCTCCGGCAAGCCCTACGCCTTCATCGAAATCGAGATCAAGCCGTAAGATTCGCGGCGTTTGGGCGCGGCTTTTTTGTCGGCCGCGCCGGTGACACTGTTCTACGCCTTGTTATGATCCCCTCCAGAAACCGGGCGCTGACCCGGCAGAAAACGGCCTGGAGGGGCTCATGTCGTCCTTGTCTCGGACATCTGGAATCCGCAGGCCGCGCCTGCATTCGCTCTGGCTCGCGGCGGCGCTCGCCGCCGCCGGCCTTGCCGGCGCATCGCACGCGGATGCCCGCACCGTGCGCTGGGCGCGTTCGGTCGATGCCCAGACGCTCGACCCGATGTCGGCCAACATCGGGCCGACCACCGCGGTGGCGCATCAGATCTACGAGCCGCTGGTCCATCGCGGCTATGACGGCAAGCTGGTGCCGACCCTTGCCGTCGAATGGCGCAACCTCGCCGAGGATCCGACGGTCTGGGAGGTCAAGCTGCGCCAGGGCGTCAAGTTCCACGACGGCAGCGCCTTCACCGCCGACGACGTGGTGTTCTCCTTCGATCGCGCGCGCTCGCCGACATCGGACTTCCGCGGCCTGATCACCTCGATCGAAAGCGTCACCAAGGTCGATGCGCATACCGTGCGGATCAAGACCAAGGCGCCGAACCCGCTGCTGTTCGAGAACCTGACCAACATCTTCATGATGTCGAAGGCCTGGGCCGAGGCCAACAATGCGGTGCAACCGCAGAACATCCGCGAGCGGCAGGAAAACGGCGCCACGCGCAACGCCATGGGCACCGGCGCCTATCAGCTCGTCTCGCGCGAGCCGGACGTGCGCACGGTGATGCGCCGCTTCGAAGGTTATTGGGGCCGCAGCCAGTTCCCGCTCGAAGTATCCGAGCTGATCCTGGTGCCGATCCAGCAGGATGCGACGCGCATCGCGGCGCTCCTGTCGGGCGAGGTCGACGCCGTCCACGACGTGCCGGTGCAGGACATTGCGCGCCTGCAGCAGAGCCCGGGCGTCAAGGTCAATACCGGGCCCGAGAACCGGGTCATCTTCCTCGGCTTCAATGTCGGGTCGGCGGAGCTGAAATCCTCCGACATCCGCGGCCGCAATCCGTTCGCCGACCGCCGGGTGCGCGCGGCGATCAACGGCGCGGTCAACCGCGACGCCATCACCCGCGTCGTGATGCGCGGCCAGGGCGTGCCGATCGGCTATGTCGGCACCAATTTCATTTCCGGCTATTCGCCGGAGATCGCCGCCGTGCCGCGGGTCGATGTCGCGGGTGCCAACAAGGCGCTGGACGAGGCCGGCTATCCGCGCCGCCCGGATGCCGGCAACACGCGCTTCTCGGTCACCCTGCAATGCACCAACAACCGCTATGTGGCGGACGAGAACATCTGCCAGGCGCTGGTCGGCATGCTCGGCCAGATCGGCATCAAGGCCAATCTGGTGGCCAAGCCGGCTGCCCAGCATTTCCCCGAGCTGCAGCGCGAGGAGCTCGACTTCTTCCTGGTCGGCTGGGGCATCCCGACCTATGACGCGGAATATGTGCTGACCTTCATGTTCCACACCCGGACCGCCTCGAACGGCACCTGGAACGGCACGCGCTATTCCAATCCCGCGCTCGACGCGCGCATGATCGCCCTGCAGACCATGCCCGACGTGGCGCGCCGCAATGCCGAGATCGCCGATCTTCAGCGCATCCTGAAGGACGAGACGATCTACGTGCCGCTGCACGTCCAGTCGATCAGCCACGCCATGCGCGGCGGCCTGCAGGTGCCGGTCCATCCCGACGCCCAGGCCTGGTTCAAATATTTCCGCTTCGGCACCTCCTGATCGCCGGCAGCGTGATCACGTCGCATCGGGCGCCGCCCATTCCTGCCGCCGGGCGGGGACGGGCGGCGTGCCGTGATCGGATCGAGCCATGATCGCTTATGCCGTCAAAAGCCTCGCGCAGGCCGTGCTGGTCATGCTGGCCGTGGCGCTGGTGGCTTTTTCCATGTTCCGCTTCGTCGGCGACCCGGTGTCGAACCTGGTCGGCCAGGAGGCGACGATCGCCGACCGGCTCGAGCTCGCCCGCGAGCTCGGCCTCGACGATCCCATTCCCGTCCAGTTCCTGCGTTTCGTCGGCAATGCCGCGCAGCTGCAGTTCGGCGTCAGCTTCCGCCAGGGCCGACCGGTGATCGACCTCATCAAGGAGCGGCTGCCGGCGACCGTCGAGCTCGCCGTGCTCTCGGCGGCCTTCGCGCTGATCGTCGGCATCGTGCTCGGCGTCGTCACCGCCATCCGGCGCGACGGCATCCTCGCCCATGCCATCCTGTCCCTGTCGCTGGTCGGGGTTTCCCTGCCGACCTTCCTGATCGGCATCGGCCTCATCTGGCTGTTCGCGGTCGAATTGCGCTGGCTGCCCTCGTTCGGGCGCGGCGACGTCATCGCCTTCGGCTGGTGGACGACCGGGCTCCTCACCGCCTCGGGGCTGAAGTCGCTGGTCATGCCGGTGCTCACCCTCGGCTTCTACCAGCTCACCCTGATCATGCGCCTGGTCCGCGCCGAAATGCTGGAAACGCTGCGCACCGACTATGTGAAGTTCGCCCGCGCCCGCGGTGTGCCGGAGCGGGTGATCTGGTTCCGCCATGCCCTGAAGAACACCATGATCCCGGTCACCACCGTGGTCGGCCTGCAACTCGGTTCGGTCATCGCCTTCGCCATCGTCACCGAGAGCGTGTTCCAGTGGCCGGGCCTCGGCGCCCTGTTCGTCAACGCCGTCCAGTTCGTCGACATCCCCGTCATGGCGGCCTATCTGATGTTCGTCGCCTTCGTCTTCGTCGTGACCAATCTCGTCGTCGACCTCCTCTATTTCGCGCTCGATCCGCGCCTGCGCGGCGCCGGCGCGGCGGCAGCGCATTGAGGCCGGGATGACACTCTCCACCGAACCCGCACGGCCCGGCCTTGCGACCCGCCTGAAAAAGGCCTGGGACTCCGACATCGCCTGGAGCTTCCGGCATTCGCCGGTCGCGATGATCGCGGCGGTGATGACCGTCGTGCTGATCCTCGCCGCGATCTTCGCCGACCGGATCGCGCCGCAGAACGCCTTCGATCCGGCGGCGCTCGACCTGCTCGACGCCTATACCCGGCCGGGCGAGGCGGGCGCGAGCTCGGGCACGGTCTATTGGCTCGGCACCGACAATCAGGGCCGCGACCTGCTCTCGGCCATTCTCTACGGCTCGCGCGTCTCGCTGTTCGTCGGCTTCGCCGCGGTCTTCTTCTCGGTCGCCATGGGCGTCGCGCTCGGGCTCGTCGCCGGTTATGTCGGCGGGCGCACCGACGCCTTCATCATGCGCGTCGCCGACATCCAGCTGTCCTTCCCCGCCATTCTGATCGCGCTCCTGTTCTTCGGCGTGGCGCGCGGGCTGATCGCCGCGGCGAACCACGAGCAGATGGCGATCTGGGTGCTGATCGTAGCGATCGGCCTGTCCAACTGGGCCCAATATGCCCGCACCGTGCGCGGCTCGACCCTGGTCGAGCGCAACAAGGAATATGTCCAGGCGGCACGCGTCATCGGCCGGCCGCCCTTCGTCATCATGCTGCGCCATGTGCTGCCCAACGTCACCGGGCCGGTGCTGGTCATCTCGACCATCAATCTGGCGCTCGCCGTCATCGAGGAGGCGACGCTGTCCTTCCTCGGCGTCGGCGTGCCGCCGACCCAGCCCTCGCTCGGCACGCTGATCCGGTTCGGCCAGCAATATCTTTTCTCGGGAGAATGGTGGATTCTGTTCTTCCCGGCGCTCGCGCTGGTACTGCTGGCCTTGTCGATCAATCTGTTAGGTGATTGGCTGCGCGATGCGTTGAATCCGAGGCTGCGCTGAGTTGACGAGTTGAAATGACGACACCCGTTCTGTCCGTCCGCGATCTCGTGGTCGAATTTCCGACGCGCCGCGGCATCCTCACCGCGGTCGACCACATCTCCTTCGACATCCAGCCGGGCGAGGTGCTGGGCGTCGTCGGCGAGTCCGGAGCCGGCAAGTCGATGACCGGCACCGCGGTGATCGGCCTGCTCGAACCGCCCGGCCGGATCGCCGGCGGCGAGATCCGCCTGAAGGGCGAGCGCATCGACAATCTCGCCCCCGAAGCGATGCGGAAGATGCGGGGAAAACGCATCGGCATGGTGTTCCAGGATCCGCTGACCTCGCTCAACCCGCTCTATACGGTGGGCGAGCAGCTCGTCGAGACGATCCGCACCCATGCCCCGCTGAGCGCCGCGCAGGCGCGCGCCAAGGCGATCGACCTCCTGGCCGAGGTCGGCATTTCCGCCCCCGAAAAGCGCATCGACGCCTATCCGCACCAGTTCTCCGGCGGCATGCGCCAGCGCGTCGTGCTGGCGCTGGCGCTCTGCGCGGGTCCAGAGCTCGTCATCGCGGACGAGCCGACGACCGCCCTCGACGTGTCGGTGCAGGCGCAGATCATCGGCCTCCTGAAGAAGCTCTGCAAGGATCATGGCACGGCGGTGATGCTGATCACCCACGACATGGGCGTCATTGCCGAAACCGCCGACCGCGTCGCCGTCATGTATGCCGGCCGCATCGCCGAGATCGGTCCGGTGCAGGACGTGATCAAGCGCGCGCGCCATCCCTATACCGAGGGCCTGATGGGCTCGATCCCGACGCTCGACACGGATACCGACAGGCTCGTGCAGATCCCGGGCTCGATGCCGCGGCTGACCGCCATTCCGAAGGGCTGCGCCTTCAATCCGCGCTGCCCGAAAGTGTTCGACCGCTGCCGGACGGAACGTCCCGATCCGATACCGCTCGGTGCCGGAGCCGCCGCCTGCTGGCTCTATGCGAAGTCAGAGGAGACGGTGGCGTGAGCGAGCCGCTGGTGACCGTGCGCAATCTGTCGCGCACCTTCGACGTATCCAAGCCCTGGCTGAACCGGATGATCGAGCGCGAGGAGAAGCGCTTCCTCCGCGCCGTGCAGGACGTGTCCTTCACCATCGGCCGCCGGGAGACCTTCGCGCTCGTCGGCGAATCCGGTTCGGGCAAGTCGACGGTCGCCAACATGGTCGTCGGCCTGCTGCCGCCGTCCGGCGGCTCGGTGTCGATCGAAGGCGTCGACATCTGGAAACGCGACGACCAGGCGCGGCTCAGGACGCTGCGCAAGAAGATCCAGATGATCTTCCAGTCGCCGTTCGCCTCGCTCAATCCGCGCTGGCGGGTCGACCGGATCATTGCCGAGCCGATCCGCGCCTTCGGCCTGATGCGCGACAACGCCGCCATCGAGGCCGAGGTGGGCCGGCTCCTGAAGACGGTCGGCCTCGACCCCGCCGACGGTGCGAAATATCCGCACGAGTTCTCCGGCGGCCAGCGCCAGCGCATCGCGATCGCCCGGGCGCTGTCGTCCAAGCCCGAATTCATCGTCTGCGACGAGCCGACCTCGGCGCTCGACGTCTCCGTGCAGGCGCAGATCCTCAACCTGATGCGCGACCTGCAGGACGAGTTCGGCCTGACCTATCTGTTCATCTCGCACAATCTGGCGGTGGTCCGCCACATGGCGACGCGCATCGGCGTGATGTATCTCGGCCGGCTGGTCGAGGTGGCGCCGGCCAGGCAGATGTTCCAGGCGCCGCGCCATCCCTATACGCGCATGCTGCTCGATGCGGTGCCGGATCTCGAAATGTCGGGCCGGGCGCGCAAGCCCGTCGACGGCGAGATTCCCAATCCGATCACCCCGCCGGCCGGCTGCCCGTTCAACCCGCGCTGTCCGCTGGCCAATGGCCGGTGCCGGACCGAGATGCCGGCACCGGTGTCCGATGCCTATGGCACGGTGGCGTGTCATGCTGTCGCAGAAGGGCGGCTTGCTGCCTGAGAAACAAATTGTTACATGCGGCCACCCGGGGGTGAGGCTGCATGACGACAACCATCGCGCGAAAAGCCGACACCCTCGGGGTCTACCGGCTCGCGCTTTGGATCAATCTCCTGGCGCTCGCGGTGGTGACGATCCACCGCTCGGCCTGGCCGCTGCCCGATTCGGAATATGTCCATCGCCTGGTGAGCTATGAGCACGGGCTGATCCGGCGCGGACTGGTCGGCGAGATCTATTCCTGGTTCACGGATCTCGTCTCGCCCTGGGCGGTGCGCATCGAGGGCTTCGCCGCGATCCTCGTGGCGCTCGCCCTCTACGTGACGATCTTCGCCAGAACCTATCGCCCCCGGCAGCTGGAAACGCTCGTGCTCGCCTGTTTCCTGTTCGGCTCGCCGTTGCTGTTCAAGAATTTCGTCGGCAATCTCGGCAAGTTCGACGTTCTCGGCGCGATCGTCGCCATGCTCGCCGTGCTGCTGCCGCTGAGGCGCGCGACCTGGTGGCTGATCGGCGGGGCGAGCGCGCTCCTCCTGTTCGTCCACCACGTCCATGCCACCATCTACCTGCCGACCATTTACGGCATCCTCGCCATCCGCTCGATCGGCGCGGCAGGCCGGATCGAGGGCCATGCCATGGCGCGCATCGCCGTCTCGCTCGTGCTGCTCGCCGCGCTGTTCGCCTATCTGCTCACCGCGACCGCGGCGATGGTGTCGCCGGATGCGTTCCTCGAAGGCCTGCACGCCCGCGCCCTGCAGCCGGTGCCCGCGCGTCAGGTCCTGATGTGGTATTCGACGATCGGCGAGGAGTTCCGCCAGTCGCTGACCATGGTTCCAGGCCATGTCAGGCGCGCGCCGATCTATGCGACGCTGGTGCTGATCCACCTGCCGCTGATCCTGTTCTTCGCCCGCCGCATCGGTGCGCTCAGGACGCGTGCGCCTTTGGCCTATTGCAGCTATCTCGCCATCGCCGCGGTGGTGCTCGCCGGCTTCCTGGTGACCAACGTCATCACCTTCGACTATGCCCGGCACCTCGGCAATCTCGCGCTCTGCTTCGTCCTCATGAGCCAGGCGCAGATCGTTGCGGTCGACGGCCCGGTGACGGATGCCTCCGACATCGAGCCGGCCAATCGTTCGGTGATGGCCGCGGCGCTTGCGGTTGCGGCGCTCCCCTGGGTCGGGGTCGTCTACCCGATCCTCTAGCGCCGGCTGCTGGCACGGCGCATCATGCGCAGGTTGAGCAAAGTGCGCGCCATGCGCTTGCGCGCGTGCTTCCGCGTGCACGTTTCGTGCTCTATCCTGCCGAACGATGATCACGACCACCGACGTCGACACGTTCGATCTGCGCCTGTTGGACGCGCTTCAGGCGGACGGCGCGCGCACCAACCAGCAACTCGCCGATCTCGTGCGCCTGTCGGCCTCGCAGGTGTCGCGCCGGCGCCAGCGCCTCGAGGAAGCCGGTCTCATCCGGCGCTACCGCGCCGATCTCGACGCGGTGCGGCTCGGCTTCGGCGTCACGGTCTTCATCTTCGTGTCGCTCGCCACCCATTCCGGCCTCAATGCCAAACGTTTCGGCGATCTCGTGCGTGCCATGCCGGAGGTGCAGGAGGCGCATGCCATGACCGGTGATGCCGACTATCTGATGAAGCTGATCGTGCGCGACCTCAAGGCGCTGGCGACGCTGGTCAACGAGGTGCTGCTGCCGCACGAAAGCGTCGCCCGCGTGCGCTCCTCGATCGTTCTGGATACGCTGAAGGACGATCCGCGGCTGCCGCTGTCGCGCTGACGATCGGTACCGCGCAAGATCCGCGTCGTTCCCGATGGCGGGGCCATTGCCATCCGGGCGAGGCTCGGCCGCCCATGCCGCAGAAGGGATTGCCGACCATGCCGAGCCGCGAGACCGTCGAGCGTTTCATCCGCACCGTCGAAAGCAACGACCACGTGCGCGCCATCGAGGAGTTCTATGCCGAGGACGCCTCGATGCAGGAAAACACCGCCCCGCCGCGGGTCGGCCGCGACGTGCTGGTGGCGCACGAGGCGGCCGTGCTGGCTCGCACCAAGGTCCATACCCACAAGGTGACGACCTTTCTCGTCGACGGCGACCATGTCGCGATCAACTGGGTGTTCGAGATGACCGGCAAGGACGGCGTCACCCGCCGGCTCGACGAAATGGCGCTGCAGCTCTGGCGCGGCGACAAGATCGTCCGCGAGCGCTTCTTCTACGATCCGGCCGCGCTGCGGGGCTGAGCGCGCCGTTATTTCGCGCGCCCGTGGGTGCGCAGCCCCGCGCCTTTGCTCTATGACAGGAGGCCGGGCAAGGTGCGCCCGCCTTGCTGCGACAGGCCTTTCACCGAGGTTGCCCATGTCCGTCGTCGACGCCCGCCCGTTGCTTGCCCTCGGCCCGGTGATCCCGGTGCTGACCATCAAGGACGCTGCGACCGCCGTGCCGCTGGCGCGCGCGCTGGTGGCCGGCGGCCTTGGCGTGCTCGAGGTGACGCTGCGCACGCCGCAGGCGCTCGAGGCGATCGCCGCCATGCGGGCCGGCGTGCCGGACGCCGTGGTCGGAGCCGGCACGATCACCAGGCCCGACGATATCGGACGGGCGATCGGCGCGGGCGCCCAGTTCCTCGTCTCGCCGGGCACGCCGCCCGATCTCGCCGCCGCCCTGGCGGATGCCGGCGTGCCGGTCCTGCCGGGCTGCGCGACGGCCAGCGAGGCCATGGCGCTCGCCGAGCGCGGCTTCACCTGCCTGAAGTTCTTTCCGGCCGAGCCGGCCGGCGGCGTCGCTTTCCTCAAGAGCCTTGCCGGGCCGTTGCCCGGCCTCGCCTTCTGCCCGACCGGCGGCATCGACGCCGCCAAAGCGCCGGCCTATCTCGCGCTCGCCAATGTCGGCGCGGTCGGCGGTTCCTGGGTGGTGCCCGACGAAGCGGTCGCGGCAAAAGATTTTTCACGGATCGAGGAACTGGCGCGGGCCGCGAGCGTTTTGCGTGGCTGACACGAAACCGGCATAGTTCTTCGTTCTGCTGGAGCAGTATCGAGGCGGCAAGCTTCGTCGCAGTGCATGTTGGGGCCAACCGCATGGGACTTCGGGCCGGACCGGCCCGGCATTCAGGGAGAAGTCAAGTGACCGACATTTCCAAGATTCTCACCTCCATGCTGTCGGGCGGCACCCAGCCGGGCGGCGGCGGTGGCCTTCTCGGGCAGCTCGCCGGCATGGCAGGACAGGGTGGTCAGGGCGCACAGGCGGGCGCTGCGCCGGGCGGCTCGCTGCTCGATCAGCTCACCCGGGCGCTGCAGGGCGCCCAGGGCCAGGGGGCCGGCACTGCCGCCGCGCCGGGTGCCCAGGACGCGGGGCAGGGCGGGTTCGGCGGCCTCGGCGGCCTGCTGAGCGGCCTTGCCAATGCCGCCCAGTCGGGTGCCAGCTCGGCCCAGGCCCAGGCCGGCAATATTTTCGGCGACCTGGCTTCCGGCTTCCAGAAGGCCCAGGCCGAAGGCAATCTCGGTGGCTTTCTGAAACAGACCTTCGACCAGCTCCAGCAGAATACCGGCGGTTTCGCCGGTCTCGCCGGCGCCGGCACGCTCGCCGGCCTCCTGCTCGGCACGGGGGCCGGCCGGCAGATCGCCGGAACCGCGGCGCGGCTCGGCGGCCTTGCCGCAATCGGCGGCCTTGCCTATGTCGCGTTGCGCAACTTCCAGCAGGGCAAGCCGGTCGTGCAGAGCACGATGGAGGATGTCAGCGCCATTCTCGGCCTCGGCCAGCCGCCGCAGGGCTTCTCCGACGCCGCCGGCTCGGTCGACCGCACCGCCGAACTGCTGCTGCAGTCGATGATCGCCGGCGCCTATGCCGATGGCGAACTGAGCGACGACGAGCGCACCTCGATCGTCGGCCAGCTCGACTCCCTCGGCCTCGGCACGGCCGAGAAGTCCTATCTCGACAATCTCCTGTCCTCGCCGCCGAGCGTCGCGGCGATCGCCGCGGCCTGCACCACCGACGAGATGAAGGCGCAGGCCTATCTCGCCGCCCATCTCGGCATGACCGTCGACAATCCCGCCGAGGAGCAGTTCCTGAAGGATTTCGCCTCGGCGCTCGGCCTCGACCAGCAGCTCGTCGCCCATCTCGACCAGGCGGCGGCGGAAGCCAAGGCCGCCCGCACCGCCTGACCGGGCCGGATGCAGGGCTGCCGAGCGGCCGCCGGCTTGCCGCCGGTGACAATGTGACTTAAGGCGCGGGCGGGCTCGACGGAGTCCGCCCGCTTCCTTTGGCCGCGTGCTTCCCTTGACCAGTCCAGACCGCCCGAAACCGGCCCGGAAGATCTTCGACGCCTCGACGCTGGTCGTGCTGGCGCTGGTGCTGACCGGGGCCTTCTTCGTCTATCGCCGCGAAGGCGGCCGAGGTCTCCTGCATATTCTCGGCGAGGATTCCTGGCTGTTCGTCGAGATCCTGCCGAAAGTGCTGGCCGGCTGCCTGATCGGTGCCTTCGTCCAGCTCCTGCTGCCGCGCGAGGTGGTGGCGCGCTGGGTCGGTGGCGATTCCGGCCTCACCGGCCTCGCGATTGCGACCGCCATCGGCGCCATCCTGCCCGGCGGCCCGTTCACGATCTATCCGCTCGCCGGAGCCTTCCTGGCGATCGGTGCCGGGGTCGGACCAGCGGTGGCCTTCGTCACCAGCTGGACGCTCATCGGCTTCAACCGCGCGGTGATCTGGGAGGTGCCGTTCTTCGGCATCGACTTCGTCATCCTGCGTGCCGTCGCCTCGCTGCCCCTGCCGATCCTCGCCGGTTTCCTCGCGCAGGCTCTGGCAAGGGTCGTTCCCGGCGGGCCGCGGACATGATCGTTCTCGTCCTGTCGGTCGCGCTCTGGCTGATCGTCGCGGTCCTCATATGGCTCGCCTGGCGGCGCGGGCCGGACGTGCTCGGCTCAGGCCTGAAGAGCGGCACGCTCGATTTCCTGCACCTGCTGCCGCGCCTCGCCATCGGCGTCGTCGGTTCCGGATTCCTTGCGGCGCTGCTGCCGCCCGATCTCATCAGGTCCTGGCTCGGGCCTGAATCCGGGCTCGCCGGCCTCGTCATCGCGACGGTTGCGGGCACGCTGACGCCGGGCGGACCGGTGGTCGGCTTCGCCATCGGCTCGACCGCGCTGAAGGGTGGGGCCGGCCTCGTGCCGGTGGTCGCCTATGCGACGGCCTGGGCCCTGTTCGCGGTGCAGCGGCTGTTCGTCTGGGAACTGCCGGTCATGCCGGCGCGCGTGGTCTGGCTGCGTGTCGTCGCCTCGCTGCCGCTGCCCTTCCTGGCGGCCTGGGGAGTGATGCTGCTCGGCGGGCGGTAGCACTGCGGGCCGCCGTTCACGCGGCGGGCTGCGGGTCTATAGTCCGCGGCTTCGACGATTCGCTCAAAGGGTGCCCCGATGGCGAACACCCGGCCCGGCCGGCAAAGATCCTATGACGAGACCGAGGATGCGGAGCTCGAGCGGTTGTGGCGCGACCCGCAGATCGTGTTCTCCATGACCTTCGATCGCGGCGACGGCTGGGAGGCGGAGGCCTATCCGTTTCATCTCGACGCCGTGCGCGAGACCGGCACGCTCGCCTTCCACCCAAAGGTGACCTTCTTCGTCGGCGAGAACGGTTCCGGCAAATCGACGCTGCTCGAAGCGCTCGCCCTGGCGCTCGGCTTCCGGGCCGAGGGCGGCTCGCTGCAGGCGCGCTCGGCAAGCTATCCCGCCCATTCCCATCTGCATCGCTTCGTCAAGCTCGACCGCACCCGGCGCATCGTCAAGGAAGGCTTCTTCCTGCGCGCCGAGAGCTTCTTCAATTTCGCCTCGATCATGGACCGCGCCGCGGCCGAGGCCGGTCCCCGGCCGAACCCGCTCAACGCCTATGGCGGCGTTTCGCTGCATGAGCAATCGCACGGCGAAAGCTTCATGGCGCTGATGGAGCACCGCTTCCGGCCGAAGGGGATCTATCTGCTCGACGAGCCCGAGGCCGCGCTGTCGCCGACGCGTCAGCTCCGGTTCCTGCGCCGGCTCCACGAGCTCGCCGCCAAGGGCTGCCAGTTCGTCATCGCGACCCACGCGCCGATCCTGCTCGCCTACCCCCATGCCCGCATCTACGAATTCGCCGACAAGGGGCCGCGCGAGGTCGGCTACGAGGAGCTGGAACATGTCCAGGTGACGCGCCGGTTCCTGGCCGATCCGCAGCGTTTCCTCGACACGATCCTGGAGGACGAATGAGGCACCCGGCCGCCTTGCCGGCCGGACGGGCCGTGATAGGGTCGGGCAGGAGCAACGGCGATGAGGGCCAGATGACGGTCTTGTTCGACGGCAGCTTGTTCGCGGACTATCATCAGGTCTATCTCGCCGATGCCAGGGACGAGGCGATCACGTCGACGGACTGGAACAGCGAGAGCCTGACGGTTCGCCTCCTATCCAACGACCGGACGCTGACCTTTTCGACCGCGCGCAACATGACCGTGCCGGTCCGGGTGCAATTGTACGAGCGCCAGCCCGACATCGACGCCGAAAAGGCTGATCATGTCGTGATCGGCAGCTTCCGCTCCTCCGGCCAGATCGTCATTGCGGGCCTCAACGACTATTGGCCGACGGCGCCGCGCGCATCGGTGCCGGCCGGCAGGCTCTGCGTCATGGTCGTCTCGTCGGGGCTCGGCACATTGAGTGCCGACCACCTCGAAGGGCAGGATCGCTACGACGTGCATCTCTGGCCGTGCGACCGGGAGGGGACGACGGTGCTTCGCCAGTGGACGGGAGGTCCGTGAGGCTCTCCGCCGTGAACCGCCGCGCCGCCGCTCACGGCGCGTTGCGGCGCTCCAGGAAACCGCGCATCCGGTCGAGGGCGCGGGTGATGTTCTCGGCCGAATTGGCGTAGCTCAGGCGGATATAGCCCTCGCCGAACAGGCCGAAATCCGGACCGCCGATGGTGGCCACGCCGGCATCCTCGAGCAGCGCCGAAGCGAGGGGCTTGGCCTTCCAGCCGGTCGCCGAAATGTTCGGGAAGGCATAGAAGGCGCCCTTCGGCACGATGCACGATACGCCCGGCAGGGTGTTGAGCCCCTCGACGACCAGCCGCCGCCGCGCGTCGAATTCGGCGACCATCCTGCCCACCGCGTCCTGCGGCCCGGTCAGCGCTTCGAGGGCGGCATATTGCGCGGGTGCGTTGACGCAGGAAAACGAGTTCACCGCCAGCTTGCGGGCATAGTCGTAGAGCTTGCCCGGCCAGATCGAATAGCCGAGCCGCCAGCCGGTCATGGCATAGGTCTTCGACCAGCCGTTGAGCAGGATGGTCCGGTCGCGGATCTCGGGATAGCCGAGCAGGCAGACATGGGCCTCGCCGTCATAGACCATCTGGTCGTAGATCTCGTCGGAGAGGAGCGCGACATCGGGCCATTGCGCCAGGCCCGCCACCAGCTTGTCGATCTCGGCCTTGGGCGTGACGCCGCCGGTCGGATTGGCCGGGGAGTTGACGATGATCAGCCGCGTCCTCGGGGTGATCAGCGAGAGCAGTTCGTCGGCGGAGAAGGCGAAGCCGTTGGCCTCTCGGATCGGCACGGGGACGGGTGTCGCACCCGTATATTCGATCATCGAGCGGTAGATCGGAAAGCCCGGGTCCGGATAGAGGATCTCCGCGCCCGGCTCGCCGAACATCAGGATCGCCATATGCATGGTGACCTTGCCGCCGGGCACGATCATCACCTCCTCGGGCGAGACCTCGACCTCGAAGCGGCGATGGAGATCGGCCGCCACCGCCTCGCGCAGCGGCAGGATGCCGGTGGCCGGCGTATAGCCGTGATGGCCGTCGCGGATCGCCCGGATCGCCGCCTCGGCAATGGGTCCGGGCGTCGCGAAGTCCGGCTGGCCGATGCCGAGATTGATGACGTCCTTGCCCTTGGCGGCGAGGGCGGTCGCGCGCGCCAGCACGGCGAAGGCGTTCTCCTCGCCGATGCGGTCGAAATGCGGGACGGTCCTGATCGTCATGGGGCTGTTCCTGAACGAGCTCATCGGTGCGGCCGCACGGACGCGGCGGGCCCTTAAGGAACAGGGATCGCGCGCGGCGCGCAAGCCGTCGCGGTCCAGGCGCCTGCATGGGCGGCCCTCGTCATCGGACGTTGATTTCCTCAAGCGCTGAGGTTCAATTCATTTCAATGACGATGCCGGGCTTGGTTCGATCCAAAAGGATGCGTCCAGTCGATGCCGGCCGCAGATGAGGAGGAGATCGCATGGCCCCCCGCCGCAAGAAGTCCCCGAAGGCCCTGCGGTCGCGACAGTGGTTCGACAATCCCGACAATCCCGGCATGACCGCGATCTACCTGGAGCGCACGCTCAACTGGGGCCTGACGGTCGAGGAGCTGCGCTCGGGCAAGCCGATCATCGGCATCGCCCAGACCGGCTCGGACATCTCGCCGTGCAACCGCCACCATATCGAGCTGGCCAAGCGCGTGCGCGACGGCATCCGCGATGCCGGCGGCATCCCGCTCGAATTCCCGGTCCACCAGATCCAGGAAACCCTCAAGCGGCCGACCGCGGCGCTCGACCGCAACCTCCAATATCTGTCGCTGGTCGAGATCCTCTACGGCTATCCGATGGACGGCGTCGTGCTGCTCACCGGCTGCGACAAGACGACCCCGGCCATGATCATGGGCGCCGCCACCGTCAACATTCCCGCCATCGTGCTGTCGGGTGGCCCGATGCTGAACGGCTGGTGGAAAGGCAAGCGCGCCGGCTCCGGCACGGTGGTCTGGGAGGCCCGCAAGCTGCAGGCCGACGGCACGATCAGCTATGACGAATTCATCGACGTGGTGACCAAGTCGGCACCCTCGGTCGGCCATTGCAACACGATGGGCACCGCCTCCACCATGAATGCGCTCGCCGAGGCGCTCGGCATGTCGCTGCCCGGCTGCGCGGCGATCCCCGCGCCCTATCGCGAGCGTGGCCAGATCTCCTACGCGACGGGCAAGCGCATCGTCGAAATGGTCTGGGAGGACCTGAAGCCCTCGGACATCCTGACCCGCGAGGCCTTCGAGAACACTATCGTCGCCAATTCGGCGATCGGCGGCTCGACCAACGCGCCGATCCATATCAATGCCATCGCCAAGCATATCGGCGTCGAGCTCGACATCGATGACTGGGAAAAGGTCGGCCACGAGGTGCCGCTGCTGGTCAACATGCAGCCGGCGGGCTTCTTCCTCGGCGAGGAATATTACCGGGCCGGCGGCCTGCCGGCGGTGATGAACCAGCTCCTCAAGGCCGGCAAGATCCACCCGAATGCCATCACCGCCAATGGCAGGACCATGGGCGAGAACGTCAAGGATGCCGTGATCAGCGACGAGGAGGTGATCCGGCCGTACCGGAAGCCCCTGGTCAAGGATGCCGGCTTCATCGTGCTGAAGGGCAATCTGTTCGATTCCGCGATCATGAAGACCTCGGTCATTTCCGAGGATTTCCGCAAGCGCTACCTGTCCAACCCGAAGGATCCGGAAGCCTTCGAAGGGCGCGCCATCGTGTTCGACGGGCCGGAGGACTATCACCACCGGATCGACGATCCCGCGCTGAAGATCGACGCGAACTGCATCCTGTTCGTGCGCGGCGTCGGCCCGCTCGGCTATCCGGGCTCGGCCGAGGTCGTCAACATGCAGCCGCCGGCGGCGCTCCTGAAGAAGGGCATCCGCGACCTGCCCTGCATTGGCGACGGCCGCCAGTCGGGCACGTCGGGCTCGCCCTCCATCCTCAACGCCTCGCCCGAGGCCGGCGCCAATGGCGGCCTTGCCGTGCTGAAGACCGGCGACCGGGTGCGCATCGACCTGAAGAAGCGCTCGGCCAACATCCTGATCAGCGAGGCCGAGTTCGCCGCGCGCATGGCCGAGCTGAAGGCGAATGGCGGCTACAAGGTGCCGCGGAGCCAGACGCCCTGGCAGGAAATCCAGCGGTCCATGGTCAGCCAGCTCTCCGACGGCATGGTGCTGAAGCCGGCGGTGAAGTTCCAGAAGATCGCGCAGAAGCGCGGCATTCCGCGCGACAATCACTGAGCGCGGCGTGCCAGGCCCCGACGGATCCCGCCGGGGCCGCGCCGACATGATGCATCGGCCACGGGGGAGGCCCGCCCGCGGCTGCGGCCGGCGCGCGGACGAGCGCTTTTCTTTGCTGCCGGCTTGCGGCTATGACGGGACGACATGACCCCGTTCCAGCCCATCTCCATCATCGGCGTCTATGGCCTGCCGCCGGCCGGCCTGGCCGAGCTGCCACCCGGCGCCCTGCAGTTCTCCCCGCTCATTCCCGGCGCGGAGACGCTGGAGGCCTGCGTCGAGGCGTCGCTCTCCGGCATGGTGGTCGCCGCGCCGCCCGGGACGCTGGAGCGGCGCTACGTGCTGGCGCTGTCGCTGCGGGCGCTGGCGGCGGGCGGCAGCCTCATCGCGCTGGCGCCGAAGGATAAGGGCGGCGCGCGCCTGCGCGCCGAGCTCGAAGCCTTCGGCTGCACGGTCGACGAGGCCGCGCGCCGGCATCACCGCATCTGCAGTGTCATCCGTATTGCCGGCAGCCATGGCCACGAGGCCGCGATCGCCGAGGGCGCGCCGCGGGTTCTCGACGGCCTCGGGCTGACCACCCAGCCCGGCGTCTTCTCCTGGGACCGGCTCGATCCGGGATCGGCGCTGCTGATCGACCACCTGCCGGCGCTGTCCGGGCGCGGCGCGGATCTCGGCTGCGGCATCGGCATGCTCGCCCGCGCCATCCTGAAGTCGCCCGCGGTCAGCCACCTCACGCTGGTCGATCTCGACCGGCGGGCGCTGGACGCGACCAAGGCCAATGTCGTCGATGCCAGGGTGGCGCGCCTGTGGGCCGACCTGCGTCTGCCGCCCGCCGGCCTCGCCGGGCTCGACTTCGTGGTCACCAATCCGCCGTTCCACGATGGCGGCGCCGAGGACAAGGCGCTCGGCCAGACCTTCGTGCGGCGCGCCGCGGAGATGCTCAGGAGCCGCGGCACGCTGTGGCTGGTCGCCAACCGCCACCTGCCTTACGAGGCGGTGCTGGCACCGCTGTTCAGGACCGTCGCGCTCAGGGCCGAGACGGGCCGCTACAAGATCTACGAGGCGACGAAATGAGCAAGGCCGCGCCGCAGCTCCGGCTGGACCGCCTGCTGGCCAATCTCGGCTACGGCTCGCGCCGCGAGGTGCAGGGTCTCGTTCACGCCGGGCTCGTCGTGCTGGACGGCGAGACGCTCGAAGATGCCGACCAGCGCGTGGCGGTGACCGCCGACCTTTCCGACCGCATGACGGTGAGGGGCCGACGGCTCGACCCGCCGCCGGGCATGGTGCTGATGCTGAACAAGCCGCTCGGCGTCACCTGCTCGCACAAGGAGGCCGGGCCGCTCATCTACGGCCTGCTGCCGGAGCGCTGGCGCCGGCGCGATCCGGCGATCTCCACGGTCGGCCGGCTCGACAAGGACACCTCCGGCCTGATCCTCATGACCGATGACGGCGGCCTCCTGCACCGCATCATCTCGCCGAAGAGCCACGTGCCGAAACGCTATCTGGCGACGCTGGCCCGGCCGCTCGCCGGCACCGAGGCCGCGATCTTCGCCTCCGGCACCCTGATGCTCGAAGGCGAGGACAAGCCGCTGCAGCCAGCCGAGCTCGAGGTGATCGGCCCGACCAGCGCCTTCGTGACCGTGCATGAAGGGCGCTATCACCAGGTCCGGCGCATGTTCGCGGCGGTCGGCAACCATGTCGAGGCGCTGCACCGCGAGCGGATCGGCTCCCTCGCGCTGCCGGAGGACCTGGAGCCCGGCCAGTACCGGATCCTCGGCGCGGCCGAGATCGCCGCCATCCTCGCGCCGCGCTGAGCCGCCGGCCGGGCGAAGCCTATTCGCGCGCGCGATCGGCGGCATCAGCAGGATTGTCTTGCGCTCGCCGGCGTCAGGCGGAAGGGTGGCTGCCTTCGAGACCGAGGGAGGCTGCCATGGATGTCGCCGCGCGCCGCGCCGCTTTTCGCCGCCTGCACGAGACCGGCTGTTTCGTGATCCCCAATCCGTGGGATACCGGCTCGGCCATGATGCTGAAACATCTCGGCTTCAAGGCGCTCGCCACCACCTCGTCGGGCTTTTCCTTTTCGCGGGGCCTGCCCGACATGGACTGGGCAGTGCCCCGCGACATGGCGCTCGGCCATATTGCCGAGATCGTCCAGGCGACCGATCTGCCGGTCAATGCCGATTTCGAATCCGGCTATGGCCATGCTCCCGAAGCGGTCGCGGAGAATGTCCGGCTCTGCGCCGCAACCGGCGTCGCCGGTCTCTCGATCGAGGACAATAGCGGTGATCCTGGCAAGCCGCTCTACGATTTCGACCTGGCGCTCGCCCGCATCGAGGCCGCGGTCAAGGCTCTCGCCGGCACGGGCGTGCTGCTGACTGCGCGCTGCGAGGCGCATCTCGTCGGCCATCCCGATGCGCAGGCCGAAGCGGTGAAGCGGCTGAAGGCCTTCGCCGCGGCCGGCGCCGACGTGCTCTACGCGCCGGGCATCCGCAGCCGCGAGCATATCGGGGAGGTGATGGCGGCAGCCGGCGGCAAGCCGGTCAATCTCCTGATATCCGGGCCAGTCGGCCTTTCGGTCGCCGACGCCGCGGCGCTCGGGGTCAGGCGCATCAGCGTCGGCTCGGCACTCGCCCGCGCCGCCTGGGGCGGCTTCCTCAAGGCCGCGCGGGAACTCGCCGATGCCGGTACGTTCAACGCGCTCGGCGAGGCGGAGCCCTTCGGTCCGCTCAACACCTTCTTCAAGGAGCATGGCGTCCGCCCCTGAAGCTGGCGCCGACCGCATGACTGGAGCTGATACGTGACTGCAATCGATCTCGGACCGGTGGTCGACCCGACGCCTGCGCCGCGCCCATCGCACCTGATCCTGGAGGGCCGCTACTGCCGGCTGCGGCCGCTCGACCCGGCGCGCGACACCGACCGGCTCTACGAGCTGTCGCATGGGCCGGAACGCGACCGCATCTGGGCCTATCTCCTGACCGGTCCCTATCCGGACAAGGCCGATTTCGCCGCGCATGTCGCCAAGATCGCCGCCGGCACGACCGATCCCGTCTATTGGGCGGTGGCCGACGCCGAGGACCGGGCGATCGGCTGGCTGTCGCTGATGCGCATCGACCCGGCGAACCGGGTGATCGAGGTCGGCTCGATCCTCTATACGCCGGTCCTGCAGCGCACCGCGGCGGCCACGGAAGCCCAGTATCTCCTGGCGCGCCATGTTTTCGAGACGCTGGGCTACCGTCGCTACGAATGGAAGTGCAACGACCTGAACGCGCCGTCCAAGCGCGCCGCCGAGCGCTTCGGCTTCTCTTTCGAGGGGCTGTTCCGCCAGCATGTCATCGCCAAGGGCCGCAACCGTGACACGGCCTGGTTCTCGATGCTCGACATCGAATGGCCGCAACGCAAGCTCGCCTTCGAGTTCTGGCTCGATCCGTCGAATTTCGACGCGTCCGGCCGGCAGAAGGTGCCGCTCGGCGTCCTCACCCAGCCTGCTGCCGCCGAGGGCGGCCTGGCGCTGCGCCGCGCGACGCTCGCCGACATCGCGGCGATCCAGGCGCTGAAGACCGCCGCCTATCTGCCCAACGAAGCGACCATCGGCGTCGCCTCGCTGCCGCGTGTCGCCGATTATGCCGCCCTGATCAGCAACCACGAGATCTGGGTTGCCGACGGCGCGGGCCATCTCGCGGCCTGCGCGGTTTTCGAGCCGGCGCGCGAGCCGGTGATCTATTCGATCGCGGTCCATCCGGCCGAGCAGGGCAAACGTTACGGCGACGCGATCCTGGCCTTCTGCGAGACGCGGGCCCGGGCACTCGGGGCCGGCATCGTGAAGCTCTATACCCACGCCAAGCTCACCGAGCGCATCGACTGGTATGGGCGCCGGGGCTTTGTCCGCACCCATGTCGAGACGCTGCCCGACCGGCAGGTGCAGCATATGGCGAAGACGCTCCGCTGAGGCCGGAGCGGATGCCGGTGGTCAGGGGCGGAACGGCTCGGCCCTGACCGCCGAGCGGTAGAAGGCGGCCGCGGCGACCACGCCGATCAGCGCGCCGATGACGACCGCGGCCGTCACCGCCTGATCGCCCATCTTCATGAGGCCGGCGATCGCCCAGCCGCCGGCTGCGCCGGTGGCGATGGTCTCGCCGGCGATCAGGATGGTCGCGCAGGCGACATTGGTGACATTCGTCCAGTTGATCGGGCGATCGGCGCCGGAAGCCATGGAGGGATGGTCCAATTGTACGGGGCCGCGAGCGGCCCGGAAGGGTGTCGACCGCTCTTTTGACGGCAAAAGCCGGCGGGATCAAGGTGGCGCATGCGGCGGCACTGTCATCAATGCGTGTCCGCAGCGTGGCTAGCATGGCTGTCGACCCTCAAGCCGCCAGCCGGAGCCGGACCCATGATCAACCGCCGCAACCTTCTCGCCGCAAGCGCCGCCGCCTCGCTGGTCACACCTTTCGCGGGCTTCACGGCGGCGCGGGCGCAAGGCGCTGCCGGACCGATCTTCCGTTTCGGCCTCGTCGCGGACCCGCAATATGCTCCCGTCGTGCCCAATCTGCGCATGAACCGCTACTACGCCCATTCGCTCTGGAAGCTGTCCGCCGCGATCGACGAGCTCAACAAGCACGAGCTGACCTTCGTCGCGACGCTCGGCGACATCATCGACCGGCACTGGGAAAGCTTCGGCCATGTCCTGCCGCTCTACGATCAACTGAAGCATCCGCGCTTCTTCGTGCTCGGCAACCACGATTTCGATGTCGCCGCCGATTATCTCGGCTCGGTGGTGCGCAATGCCGGCATGCCCAAGGCCTATTACGACTTCGCGGGCGGCGGCTACCGGTTCATCGTGCTCGACGGCAACGACGTCAGCACTTTCGCGCCGCCCCGTGGCGATGCCAGGCGCGAGCTTGCCGCCGAGCGGCTGGCCGCTCTGAAGGCGAAGGGCGCGGCCAATGCCCAGAGCTGGAACGGTTCGCTCAGCGATGCGCAGTTCACCTGGCTGACCGGGACGCTGGCCAAGGCGCGCGCCGCCGGCGAGAAGGTCATCGTGATGGGGCACTACCCCATCTATCCGGCCAATATCCACAATCTCTGGGACGCCGAGCGGATCGTCGAGCTCCTGACCGCCCAGGACCATGTCGTCGCCTATTTCTGCGGCCACAACCACGCCGGCAATTTCGGCGAGGTGAAGGGCAAATATTTCGTCAATCTCTGCGGCATGGTCGATACGCCCGACACCACGGCCTATGCGGTGGTCGAGGTCCATGCCGACCGGCTGGAGATCAAGGGTTTCGGCCGCGAACCCTCGCGCGTGCTCAAGATCTGACGCCTATTGTCAGGAGGGAGGGGCGTTGGCCCCGTGCATTGCATCAGGCGCGGTCGTGGTTCGAGGCCCGCGCAAGGGCGCGGGTACCTCACCATGAGGGGTGTAAGAGCACGGCGCTACGGGTGCTCATGACGCGCTACACGCAAGGCCTGCCCGGGCCGGTGGTGATGCAGCGCTTTCGCCTCCTCGTGAGGAAGGGGAGTCCTGCAGCAGCGATGGTACCGGATGCTCCTCAAGCGCGTCGCTTCATGAGCGCGCCTGGCGCCATTCTCAACATACCTCATGGTGAGGTGCTCGCCACTTTGGGCGAGCCTCGAACCACCGCCCACATTCGTGCAGAGCACATGCGAGCCCCATGCCGTCACTCCGCGGCGAGCCGGGCGGCCTGTTCCGGCTTGCCGCGGAAGGCGGCGATGAGATTCGCCTCCTCGGCCTTGGCGGCGGCGAGGTGGCGTGCCTTGACATGGCCGAAGCCGCGGATCTTTTCCGGGATCGCGGCAAGGCCGACCGCGACCGCATGGTTCTCCGGTGTCAGCTTGTCCAGGATCTCGGCGACGAGCGCTTCGTAGTCGGCGATCAGCTGCCGCTCGGTCCGTCGCTCCTCGCTGTAGCCGAAGATGTCGAACGGGGTGCCGCGCAGGCCCTTGAGCTTCGCCAGGATGCGGAAGCCCTTCATCATGACCGGGCCGAAGCTCGTCTTGCGCGGCAGGCCGGTATGCGGATCCTTCCTGGCGAAGAGTGGCGGCGCGAGATGGAATTCGTAGCGCAGGTTGTCGCCGTCGAAGGTTTTCGCGACCTGCGCCGCGAAGGTGCCGTCGGTATAGAGCCGGGCTACCTCGTATTCGTCCTTGTAGGCCATCAGCTTGAACAGATAGCGGGCGACAGCCTCCGCGAGGCTCTGCCGATCGGGGGCGACGGCGGCCTCGCGTGCCCGCACCCGGGCGACGAGATCCGCGTAGCGCGCGGCATAGGCCGCGTTCTGATAGGCGGTCAGGAAGGTGACCCGCCGGGCGATCGCCTCGTCCAGGGTCTCCGACAGCCGTTCGGCGGCGAGCGGCGCGGTGGCGGGCCGCACCAGTGCCTCGACGCGGGCAAGGTCGTGGGCGGCGATGCGGCCCCAGCGGAAGGCGGTGACGTTCATCTTCACCGCCTCGCCATTGAGCTCGATGGCCCGCTCGATCGCCTCGGCGCTGAGCGGCAGGGCGCCGATCTGGTAGGCATAGCCGACGAGGAACAGGTTGGACGCGATCGAATTGCCCATCAGCGCGGTTGCCAGCCGCTGGGCGTCGACGAGATGGGTCGTCTCGCGGCTGGCATGGCTGACGATGGCCCGCTTCAGCCGCTCGGAGGGCAGCGAGAAGTCGGCGTTGCGGGTGAACTGGCCGGGCAGCATCTCCGCCGTGTTGACCACGACCTTGGTCTCCGGCCGCATCGAGGCCAGCGCCTTCTTGCCGCCGGCGATCACGATATCGCCCGACAGGACGAGGTCGGCCGAGCCGGCGTGGACGCGGATCGAGTGGATGTCCTCGGGCTTGCGCGCGATGCGCATGTGCGAGAACACCTCGCCGCCCTTCTGCGCGAGGCCGGCCATGTCGATCAGGCCGACGCCCTTCTTCTCGATGTGGCAGGCCATGCCGAGAATTGCGCCGACGGTGACGATGCCGGTGCCGCCGATGCCGGCGATCAGCACGTTGTAGGTGTGGCCGATTTCCGGAATGACCGGATCGGGCAGGCCGGAAATGTCGGCGACGGCCTGCAGCGCCTTGCCCTTCTTGGCCTCGGCGCCATGCACTGTGACGAAGCTCGGGCAGAACCCCTTGGCGCAGGAGAAGTCCTTGTTGCAGGACGACTGGTCGATGGTGCGCTTGCGGCCGAACTCGGTCTCGACCGGCTGGATCGAGACGCAGTTCGACTGGACGCCGCAATCGCCGCAGCCTTCGCAGACGCTTTCGTTGATGATCACCCGCTTGACCGGGTCGGGGAAGGTGCCGCGCTTGCGCCGGCGGCGCTTTTCGGCCGCGCAGGTCTGGTCGTAGATCAGGGCGGTGACGCCGGCGATGCCTGCAAGCTCGGTCTGCACGGCGGCGAGATCGTCGCGATGACTGAAGCTGGTGCCGGCCGGAAAGGCCTGGCTCGTGCCGCCATACTTGTCCGGCTCGTCGGAGACGACCGCGATGCGCTCGATGCCCTCGGCGCGCAGCTGCGCGGCGATCATCGGCACGGTGAGCGTGCCTTCATGCGGCTGGCCGCCGGTCATGGCGACGGCGTCGTTGAACAGGATCTTGTAGGTGATGTTGGCCTTGGCGGCGACGGCGAAGCGGATCGCGAGATAACCGGAATGGTTGTAGGTGCCGTCGCCGAGATTCTGGAAGACGTGGCCGCGCCGGGAGAACGGCGCCTCACCGACCCAGTTGGCGCCTTCACCGCCCATCTGGGTGAAACCTTCCGTGTTGCGGTCCATCCACAGCGCCATGTAGTGGCAGCCGATGCCGGCATAGGCGCGCATGCCCTCCGGCACGACGGTGGAGGTGTTGTGCGGGCAGCCCGAGCAGAAATAGGGCAGGCGGGCGGCGATCGACGGCGTGACCTTCAGCACCTCCTGGGCCTGCCTCAGCCGCTGCACAGCGGCCGCGATCTCCTCGACATGGCCCGCGCTCTTCAGGATGCGCTCGCCGATGCAGATGGCGACGTCGTTCGGGTCGAGCGCGCCGTGCACCGGGAACAGCCATTCGCCGGTCTCGTCCTTCTTGCCGATGACCACCGGCTGGTGCGCGGAACCGTAGAGCTCCTCGCGCACCTGCACCTCGATCAGCGAGCGCTTCTCCTCGACCACGATGATCAGGTCGAGGCCCTCGGCGAAGCTCCTGAGCTCGCCGGGATCGAGCGGCCAGGTGCAGCCGATCTTGAACAGGCGGATGCCGAGATCATTGGCCTTGACCTCGTCGAGCCCGAGCTCGTCGAAGGCCTGGCGGGTATCGAGATAGCTCTTGCCGGTCGTGATGATGCCGATCTTCGGATTGCGGCCGCCGGTCGTGACGATACGGTTGATCTTGTTGGCGCGGACGAAGGCGAGCGCGGCGGCGCGCTTGTGCATGTGGAGCCTGAGCTCCTGCTCGTTCCGGTCGTCGTTCGGCCGGATCGACAGGCCGCCCGGCGGCATGGCGAATTCGGCTTCGCTCGGAATGACGATCTTCACCCGGTCGACCGAGCCGTCGACGACGCCCGTGGATTCGACCGTGTCCTTCATGCATTTCAGCGCGACCCAGTTGCCGGAATAACGCGACAGGGCCCAGCCGTAGAGGCCGTAGTCGAGGATCTCCTGGGCACCGGCCGGATTGAGGATCGGCATCATCACGTCGACGAAGTGGAATTCCGAC
Source organism: Phreatobacter sp. AB_2022a (assembly GCF_026847585.1). Classification (NCBI taxonomy): domain Bacteria; kingdom Pseudomonadati; phylum Pseudomonadota; class Alphaproteobacteria; order Hyphomicrobiales; family Phreatobacteraceae; genus Phreatobacter; species Phreatobacter sp. AB_2022a. The sequence goes on along the minus strand of NZ_JAPSET010000032.1, from coordinate 12,583 downwards.
TGATGCGCGACGGTGGAGGATTCGGCGGTGTGGTCGTCGCCCATGAGGCAGAGCACGCCGCCATAGCGGGCCGAGCCGGCCAGGTTGGCGTGGCGGAAGACGTCGCCGGAGCGGTCGACGCCCGGGCCTTTGCCGTACCAGATGCCGAAGACGCCGTCATATTTGCCTTCGCCGCGCATTTCGGCCTGCTGGCTGCCCCAAACGGCGGTGGCCGCGAGGTCCTCGTTCAGGCCGGGCGTGAAGACGATGTCCTGAGCGATGAGCTGGCGCTGCGCCTTGAAGAACTGCTGGTCGAGGCCGCCGAGCGGCGAGCCGCGATAGCCGGACACGAAGCCTGCGGTGTTCAGTCCCGCCAGCCGGTCGCGCTCCTTCTGCATCAGCGTCAGGCGCACCAGGGCCTGGACGCCGGTGATGAAGACGTCCTTCTTGGTCAGGTCGTATTTGTCGTCGAGGCTGACGGCATCGAGCCGGAGCGCGTTGGGGCGATCGGCTTCGGCGCGCCCCGTCGCCGCCGCCGGCGTTCCCGCTCCGGTCTCTGCCGCCATCGCGCCCTCCAGATTCTCGGGAGGCCTCACAGGCCTCGGTCCCCTCGGGTCCGCCGGACGCGTCCAGGCGCCGACCAGCGAACTCCGCCGGGCACATTTGGCGCCCGCCTCGTTCGGGGATGCTGTCACGCGCCAACGGCTATGTCGATTTCATTCTAAACTGGGCTGACGCAACGAGATTGCGTAAGGCCATGGGAAATCTGGTCTTTCTGCTGCGTCGCACAATTTCTTGCTGCGTTTGCGAATGACCGAATGTCAGTCCGGACGCGCGAAGAGGTCGCGGTGCCCGACCATGCAGGAAACACCCCGGTGGCGGGTGGCGAGCCAGTCGGCCACGGTCGCCGGGGCGACGCGGCCGGTCTCGGCGACGGCGCCGGCAAAGCCCGTCGTGAGCTCGGCGGCGAGCGCGGCCATATCGGAACCGATCCGCCAGGGGCTGGCGGCCTCCTCGACCCGGTAGCCGGCCCGGGCAAAGGCCGCGGCCATCAGGCCGCAGGCCGCCGGCCCCGCGGCGGGCCCGAAGCCCTTGTCGGTGCCCTGGTGGGCGTGAAAAGCGGCGAGCATGGCGGCGTCGGCCGGGTGCGGCGGCGTCCAGTGCTCGCTGCCGTCATAGGTCAGCACGGTGTAGAGCGGCAGGCGCCTTGCCGCGAGCATCGCCACGAAGCGCTCGATCCAGTCGGCGGAGACGAGGTCGAACAGGGCCGCGGCGGTGACGAGATCGGCATCGGTGCCGATGCTGGCGCCGAGATCGCCGGCAAGATCCGCCTGCGCGAAGCTGACGCGCAGGGATTTGCCGGCCTTGGTCAGTTCCAGCGCTTCGGCATCACCGCGCGCGGTATCAGCCCAGGCGGCGAGCCTCGACCGGGCGGCCGCGAGCAGGGCCGGGTCGTGGTCGACCAGCCGCCAATGCTGCCGGCCCGGCAGGGCTGCCGCCGTGCCGCGCAGATTGGAGCCGGTGCCGCAGCCGAGATCGACGACGGTGAGCGCGTCCCGCATCTCGAAATGGCGGCCGACCGCCTGGAGCAGGCCGGGCGCGCGGGCGGCATGGTCGGCGGGCTCGCGCAGGCTCAGCCAGTCGGCGGAAAAGCTCATGGCCCGATGGTCCTCGATGCGATGCGGATGACAACATCGCAGATGATGCGTGTCGTGTCGTCCCAGCCGGGCAGGCGGCCGGCCGCGGCGAAGGCGGCATCGCCGAGCCGCCGCCTCAGGCCGGCATCGGCGAGGGCCGCGCCGAGCGCCTCGGACAGCGGCCCGACGGCTCCGGGCGCGACCTTCAGCGCCGCATCGTCGGGCACGGTCTCGGCAGCGGCCCCGCCGGTCGTCGTGACGATCGCCAGCCCGTGGGCCATGGCTTCCGTCAGCACCATGCCATAACCCTCGAACAGCGAAGCGAGGACGAAGAGATCGGCGCCCGCATAGAGCGCGGCAAGCTCACCCTCGTCGACCGGTCCGGCAAGCCGGATGCGCTGGCCGAGGCCAGCCTCGGTTATGGCGGCGCGCAGCGCGGCGGTCGCTGACGGCGCCCGGTCGGTCGCGCCGGCAATGGTCAGGTGCCAGTCGAGGGCCTCGAGCGGCGCCAGCGCCGCGACGAGACGGTCGTAGCCCTTGCGGGCGGAGACCGCGCCGACCGCCAGCAGGCTGACACCCGGACCGGGCGAGCCGACGGCGCGCGACGCATGCGCCGTGCCCGGTTCGGCAACATGCAGCCTTGCCGGCGCGACCGCGTAGTCGGCGGCCAGGATCGCGGCGGTCGTGCGGCTGGTGACGATCACCGCCTCGGCCCGCGCCAGCGCGGCCGTTTCGCTCGCCTTGAGCCTGGCCGCGAGGGCCGGCTCGAGCCCGCTTTCCAGCGCCAGGGGATGGTGGACGAGCGCAACGATCGGGCTCCTGATCGCCGCCAGCAGGCTTTCGGGAAAGGCGCCGAAGGCCAGCCCGTCGGCAAGGAGCACCGTGTCGGCGCCGAGCCGGGCGAGCGCGTCGCCGGCCGTCGCCAGGGCGCCGGCATCGGGGAAGGGGAAGGCCGCGGGAAGGGCGAGGTGGCGCAGCGCGACGCCATGGGCCGCGGCGCGCGCCAGCACCTCGCGGTCGTAGCGATAGCCGCCGGTCGGACTTGAGAGGTCGCCGGGAATGGCGAAAGCCGCCGCCGTCAAGCGACCGGGCCCTCGAAGCTGGCGCGGGCGAGGTCGTGCTCGTGCAGGGTGACGCGGATCCTGGCGAGGTTCGCGCCGTCGGCGCCGAGCGCGCCGGCCCTGGCGGCCGCGCAGCAGGCGTCGAAAATATGCCGGCAAAGAAACTCTGTCGTCGTCAGCTTGCCCTGGAATTGCGGCAGGGTGTCGAGATCGCGATAGGCGAGCTCCTTCAGGGTGCCGGCGAGAACGTCGAGCGCCGCCCCGATATCGACCACGACGTTCTGGGCGTTCAGCGTCTCGCGGAAGAAGGCGACGTCGACCACGAAGCTCGCGCCGTGCTTGCCCTGGGCCGGCCCGAAGAACGGGTCGGGCAGGGAATGAGCGATCATGATGCGGTCGCGCACTTCGACGCTGTACATCGGGTTCTCCCTTGAGGTCTCGTGCCGTTGCCGCCCGGTCGCTCCGTCGGACGCGCGCCGCAAGGAAACGCGTCGCCGGGCGGTCCCGTCAATAGCTGACTGCGGTGGCGAGCCCGGGCGCGCCGGGCGCGAGGAGGCGCGGCATTTCTTGCGCGAGGTCGGCGAAGGCGACCTCCCCGGTGATCAGCTGGTCGAGCCGCTCGTCGGCGAGCAGGCTGACCGCCTTGTCGAGGCGGCGACGGTGCGACCAGCGCGGCCGGTGCGAGGCGGCAACCGCCCCGACCTGCGAGGAGATCAGCTTCAGCCGGCGCCCGTGGAAGCCCGCGCCGAGCGGCACGGGTGGGTCGGTATCACCATACCAGGAAAGCTCGCAGACGGTGGCCTCGTCGCCCGCGCAGGCGAGGGCGCAGGCAAGGCCGGCCGCGGTGGCCGAGGCATGGAAGACGATATCGGCATCGGCCGGACCGTCGAGCGGCTTGGCGAAGCGCACGCCGAACAGCTCGGCATAGGCGCGGCGGGCGGGGTCGACATCCACCAGCGTCACATCGGCGCCGGGCAGGCCGGCGCAGAGATAGGTCACCAGCAGGCCGACAATGCCGCCGCCGACGATGCAGATGCGGTCGCCGGGCGCTGCGCCCGCGTCCCACACCGCATTGAGCGCGGTTTCGAGGTTCGCGGCGAGGATGGCGCGGCGCGCCGGCACGCCGGGGGGCAGCATGGCGACGCCGGGGCGGTCGAGCGGAACGAGGATGCGGTCCTGGTGCGGGGCGAGGGCGAATACGGTCTTGCCGAGCAGAGCGGCGGGACCCGCCTCGACCACGCCGACGGCGCTGTAGCCGTACTTCACCGGAAAGGGAAACGCGCCCTCCTGCAGCGGCGCGGCCATGCGGCTTCGCTCGGCCGCGGGCACCAGGCCGTTGAAGACCAGTCTTTCCGTGCCGCGGCTGACCCCGCTATACAGCAAGCGAACCAGGGCTTCGGTTTCGCCACGCTCGTTCAGATTGCATTCGCGCAGCTCGGCAGTGCGGCGCGAAGCGTACCAGAGCGCGCGGGCGGCCAGGGCCATGACACCTTCTCCCTTTTCGCCGCCCGGTCGGGGGCGACGGAGGTCCTCAAGATGAACGAGCTTCCCCCCGCCGTCCTGAACGATGGAGGCCAGTCTCGCGATCTAGGCTCTACGACGCCGGCGGGGCTCCAGTCCATGGCGGACTTGCGCGAGCGGCGCAGGCTGGTGCTGGGGCTCAATGTCGGCACCTGGTTCATCCTCAACTGGGCGGCCTGGTCGATCCTCGGCGCCGGCGGCTGGACCCTCGTCGATATCGTCCTGGCCTTCGCCTTCGCCGTCGCGACGCCCTGGACGGTGCTCGGCTTCTGGAATGCGGTGATCGGCTTCTGGCTGCTGCACGGCGCCGACGACGGCTTCGAGCAGGTGGCGCCCTTTGCCGCCGCCGGCGACGCGGACACGCCGATCATCATCCGCACCGCCATCTTCATGACGCTGCGCAACGAGGACCCGGCCCGGGCGATCGCCAGGCTCCGGATCGTCAAGCAGAGCGTCGACGCGACCGGCCATGGCGACCGTTTCGACTATTTCGTGCTCTCCGACACCAGCGATGCCGCCATTGCCGAGAAGGAGGAGGCGCTTGCCGCAGCCTTCGCGGCCGAGGCCGGCGCCGATCGTGTCGTCTATCGCCGGCGCACCGACAACCAGGGCTTCAAGGCCGGCAATGTCAGGGATTTCTGCGAGCGCTGGGGCATGCGCTACGAGCTGATGCTGCCGCTCGATGCCGACAGCCTGATGTCCGGCCGAACCATCGTGCGCCATGTGCGGATGATGCAGGCCTATCCGAAGCTCGGCATCCTGCAGAGCCTGGTGGTGGGCATGCCCTCGTCCTCGGCCTTCGCCCGCATCTTCCAGTTCGGCATGCGCCAGGGCATGCGCAGCTACACGATGGGCCAGGCCTGGTGGGTCGGCGATTGCGGCCCGTTCTGGGGCCACAATGCGCTTGTCCGCATCCGCCCCTTCCTCGATCACTGCGCCTTGCCGGTTCTGCCCGGCAAGCCGCCGCTCGGCGGCCATATCCTCAGCCACGACCAGGTCGAGGCGACCTTCATGCGGCGCGCCGGCTACGAGGTGCGGGTGCTGCCGGAGGAGGAGGGCTCGTGGGAGGAGAACCCGCCGACGATCCTCGAATTTTCCCGCCGCGACGTGCGCTGGTGCCAGGGCAACATGCAGTATCTGAACCTCTTCGACGTGAAGGGGCTGCTGCCGATGAGCCGGTTCCAGCTCACCTGGGCAGTCCTGATGTTCGTCGGCGTGCCGGCCTGGACGCTGATGATCGCGCTCGCGCCGCTGCTGGCACTGAGCCCGGTGGCCCGGGCGACCTTCCCGTCGGGTTTCGCCATCTTCGTCTATCTGCTGTTCTTCGTGATGTACCTGATGCCGAAGCTTGCCGGCTTCGCCGACGTGCTGATCAGCGCGGGCGGCGCCGAGCGTTATGGCGGCACGTTTCGTTTCGTCTCGGCCGCGGCGATCGAGCTCGTCTTCTCCTTCCTGCTCGGGGCGCTCACCTCGTTCCGCATCTCCGTGTTCATGATCGGGCTCGTGGTCGGCCGGTCGGTCGTCTGGGGCGGGCAGCAGCGCGACGCGATGGCGCTCAGCTGGCGCGAGGCCTTCGACGCCTTCTGGCCGCAGATGGCCTTCGGCCTCGGCGTGGTCGGCCTGCTCTGGCTCGGCTCGCCGCGCGCCGCCTGGTGGTCGCTGCCGCTGACAGCCGGCTTCCTGGTGGCGGTGCCCTTCGCGGTCATCACCGCCTCGCCGCTGATCGGCCGTATTTTTGTCGCGCTCAAGCTCTGCGGTGTGCCGGAAGAATTCAACCCGCCGCACGAGATCGTCTCGGCGCGGGCCGGAGAGGCGTCATGACGCTCGATCGGCGGATCGCGGAGGCCGTGGCGGTGGCCCGGTCGGTGGTCACCTATCACGGCGACGCCGACAAGGCGCGCCGCATGGACCGGCTCTATGCCGGCTTCCTCATGCCGGGTGCGCTCGCCTTCGACATCGGCAGCCATGTCGGCGACCGGGTGGCGAGCTTCCGCAGGCTCGGCGCCCGGGTCGTCGCGCTCGAGCCGCAGCCGGGTCCGGCCGCGGTGATCGAGACATTGTTTGCCGGCGATGCCGAGGTGACGCTCGTCCGCGCCGCCTGCGGCGCCAGCGAAGGCCGCGTCACGCTGCGCACCAACAGCGCCAATCCGACCGTCAGCACCGCGTCGGCCGCCTTCATCGCCGCCGCCAATGGCGCCGGCGGCTGGGAGGGGCAGCGCTGGGACGGCGAAATCACCGTGCCGGCGACGACGCTCGACGGCCTGATCGCGGCCCATGGCGCGCCGGCCTTCGTCAAGATCGACGTCGAAGGCTACGAGGCCGATGTGCTGGCCGGGCTGAGCCGGCCGCTCGCCGCGCTCTCCTTCGAATTCACCACCATCCAGCGCGAGGTGGCGTTCGCCTGCCTCGACCGGCTGGCCGCGCTCGGGCGCTATCGGTTCGACGTCGCGCTCGGCGAGAGCCAGCATCTCACCTTCGGTACCGCGGTGTCGCGGGACGCCATGGCGGCTCACCTCGCTAGCCTCGCTCACGACGCCAATTCGGGCGATGTCTATGCTGTGCTGGAAAGGGACTAAGTGCATGAAAGCCATCGCAGCGCTCGCCGCCGCCCTGATCCTGGCCAGCGTGCCCGCCGGCGCGGCGAGCCTCGACGGCCTGGCCGTCGACATTGCCAACGCGTCCGAACCGGTGCTCTGCGCCGAGAAGGACAATGTCACGCTGAACCTGACCAATCCGGCGGTGCGCGCGTTCCGCATCGAGGCCGCGCACCCGGCCTATATCGGCGGCCTGAGCGTCGATCGCTGGGCTCCCGACTGGACCGCCTGCCCGATGCGCGAGCAGGCACAGGCCCAGCCGGCTCCGGAGCGCGTGACGCTGTTCGAAACGATCGAATGGCAGGTCGTCGGCTATCGCGAGAAGGGCTTCTGGCGGTCGTCCGACACGGTGGTGCGGATCGGCGAGCGTGCCGAGCGCAACATCACGATGATCCAGATCTGGTACCGCTTCCGCGAGCGTGCTGAGGAGGTGCTGGTCGTCTATCCGCCGGACGGCTACTGGCGCGCGCGACCGCTGCCGCCGGCGCATATGCGCTGGTCGGCCTATGGCTCCTCGTTCATGATCGGCCCGGTGACCGTCGAGGGGCGGCCGCTCGTCAAGATCAAGGAACTCGCCTTCGATCCGGCGAGCCGGACCTTCACCCTCACCTATCCCGACGGCAATTCGGCGACTGTGCGGCTCGCGACGCTCAACCAGGACCTGATCGGCCTGGACGTCGCCTTCGCAAGGCCGATTGCCGGGACTCCGTTCGCCGCCCTGCGCTCCATGTACGTGACCGAGTTCAATGCCGATGTCGCGCGCATCGCCGTGCGCGAGAAGGACGCGCCCGGCTGGCGCGAGGAGCACATCATGCCGTTCCGGGGCGCCACAGCCACGGATCTTTGGGCCGGGCGGCTCGTCCCCTCCCGCCACAACACCTCGGCGCCCGACATGGTGTTCAACGCCTTCCGCGCCGAGCCACCGGCCCCACGCGAGGCGGACATCCTGCGCTGACCCCGGGGAATCGGCGCCGCCGCGGAACCGGGGCTGGTCACATGCCGTTCAGAAACGGCAAGTTATTCATGCCGTCCCCTGACCAAACCGACGAGGTTCTCGATCCATGGTCCGTCGCATCCGCAAGGCAGTCTTCCCCGTCGCCGGGCTCGGCACGCGTTTCCTGCCCGCCACCAAGGCGGTGCCGAAGGAAATGCTGACCGTGGTCGACCGACCGGTGATCCAGCACGTGGTGGACGAGGCCCGCGAAGCCGGCATCGAGCACTTCGTCTTCGTCACCGGCCGCAACAAGCAGGTGATCGAGGATCATTTCGACAAGGCCTTCGAGCTGGATGCGACCCTTGCCGCCCGCAGCAAGACCGCGCTGCTCGACGAGCTGAAGCGCGATCTGCCGGCGGCCGGCGCCACCTCGTTCACCCGCCAGCAGGAGCCGCTCGGCCTCGGCCACGCGGTCTGGTGCGCCCGCGACATCGTCGGCGACGAGCCCTTCGCGCTGCTGCTGCCCGACATGCTGCATCTCGCCCGTGCCGGCGGCAAGGGCTGCATCGCCGCCATGCTGGCCGCCTATGAGGCGACCGGCGGCAACTATGTCGCCGGCTACGAGGTGCCGGACGACGAAACCCATCAGTACGGCATTCTCGGCAAGGGCAAGCCGGCTGCCGGCGGCGCCTATGAGATTGCCGAAATGGTGGAAAAGCCGCCCAAGGGCACGGCGCCTTCGAACGTCGCCATTTCCGGGCGCTACATCCTGCAGCCGGAAATCTTCAAGATCCTGGAAACGCAGGAGCGCGGCGCGGGCGGCGAGATCCAGCTGACCGACGGCATGCTGAAGCTGAAGCAGAACCAGCCGTTCTTCGGCTTCACCTTCGACGGCGAGATCCACGATACCGGCACCAAGCTCGGCTTCCTCACCGCCAATGTCGCCTATGCGCTGCGGCGCGATGATCTCGGCGCTGCGCTGAAGGCGGAGCTGAAGCGCCTCGGCGCCGTCTGAGCTTCGGGCCGCGGCGGCGCTACTGCACCAGCACGGCGCCGTCGCAGCGCAGCCCCAGGCCCCAGACGTCGGCCTGGCCGAGGCTGACGCCGAGCGTATTGAGCAGCGTCACCAGCAACTGGTCGAGCGAGGGCGTGGCGCCGCGCAGGATGCTGTAGAGCAGGGGGCCGGCGAGGTCGCCGAGGCCCAGATTGAGCAGACCGCCGAGCACGGAAATGTCGAGCTGCAGGTCGTTCAGGAGACCGGCCAGCAGCGACTGAGTGAACTGGGTGGTGCCGACGGTCTTCTTCACCTGCCGGTTGATCTCGGACATGGTGAAGGTGACCGGCGTCTGGGTCATGTTGGCGACCTGGACGTGGGCGCGGCCGAGGATCGACAGGATCGGCGTGTCGACCAGGGCGACCTTGTCGGGCCGCGGCGGGCTCGTATAGTTGTTGAAGTCGGACACCGAGACATTGCCGATCCAGGCGTCGATGACGCCGGGCGTGACGCCGAGCGTCATGGTCGAGGCGCTGGCATCGGGGAAGGCGCAGTTGAGCGCGGTCAGGCGCGCGGTGCCGGGTGCCACCTCGACATAGAGCGGCAGGTTCACCTCGGCGATCGAGCCCGAGCCCAGGAGCTTGATGATGAGCAGCAGTCGGGTCTGCGCGGTATGAACCTGCGCGCCGACCTGGCCGATCGTCACCCAGCTCGTACCGACCGGGCGCTCGCCGATGCCGAGCTTCAGCTGGATCGCTGCGATGCCCGGAAGATTGAGGCCGAGGCCGACATCGATCTGCCGGTTGCCGTTGGCGATCTGCGCGACGGCGCTGAGCAGGTCGAGGGCGCTCAGATTGATGCCCATGGTGGAGGACTGGCCGGTGGGCAGGTCCTTGTAGGGGCCGGCATTGATGAGCGATGCCAGCACCACATTGTTGGTGGCGGCGCTCAGCGACTGGAGAACGTTCTGCAGCGCCCGGCTGGCGCCGGTCTGTGTTCCCTGCGCGCCGAGGGTGGAGGCCACCATGGCGCCGAGCACGTCGACCACCTTGACGTTGGACGCCAGCAGCTGGGAATAGGTGCCGGCGGTCAGCAGCGTCCGGTTCGCCAGGTTGTTCATGAAGTTGAACAGGTCGATGCGGGCATCGAGCAGCGACTGGTAGTCCATCGCCGTCAGGCTGATGTTGGTGCCGAGCAGCTTGCTCAGCAACTGATTGAGCAGGCCGCCGTCGACGGTGACCAGACGCGTGCCGATGGCGAAGGAGGCATAGGCGGTGGTCGCCGCGGTGGCGGTGGTGCGGATGACGAAATAGTCCTTGCCGGTGATCACCCGGCCGAAGATCAGGTCGCTGCGGGAGTTGAGCGTCACCCGCGCGGCGTTGGGCGTCTGGCCGGCCGAGGTCGGCTGGAACCTGTTTTCCAGGGGGACCGCGGCATTGGCCGAATAGGCGCCGACGGCGACGGTGATCGGACTGTCGATGGTGACGTTGTTCTGCTGCACCGTGGCGGCGGCAGCGCGCGGCGCGCGGGTGAGATCGCTCGCCGCGGCGAGCGCAGCGAGATCGGCGACGCTCTGTGCCTTGCGCCGATCGACATAGACCTTGCCGAGATCGATCGTGATGGCGGTGAAGCCGATGACCACGACGGCCATCATGCCGGATATGAGGGCGATCGATCCCCTGGTGTCGCGTGAAAAGAAGCGGAACAGGCTGAACACCGACCGGTCCTCCGCTCAGTAGCCGCCACGCTGGATGGCCGCGGAACGGACGATCTGCGGCGGTGGCATGGGAACGAGGTTCGGCAGGCTGTAGATGAAGCTCTGGCTGGCGTCGTAGCGCAGGCGCACGGTGAAGGTATTGGTGCCGGTGTCGGTCACCGCCGATTCCACCAGGAGCTTGTCCGGGGCTATGAACGGATAGAAGCTCGCCTGGGTCCGGATGTTGCTGGTCGCCAGCGCGACGCGCTCGGTGTCGCTCAATCCGCCGATCGAGGCCCGCGCGGCTTCGGCCGCGAGCTGCTGAACACTGTGGACCAGGCTCAGATAGCTGCCGAATACGATGATGCCGAACAGGATCAGCAGGAAGAGCGGCAGGACGATAGCGAATTCAACCGCGGACACCCCGTCCTTGCGGTGGCGAAACTGACGCAGCCCTGTAACGATCCTTTTCATGTCGCGAATACTGCGCGTGACCTTTAAACAATCTCTGAATCAAATGCATGACAACTGCATTACCTAACGTAATTAGGTGGCGTTTCGCGCAATATAGAATGCGCGGTGGGTGATATTTCAGGCGTTGATTTCATGGGCCGTTGCGCACGAAACCATTTTGGCATCGCAAATGACGTTACGTAATATGAAAAGAAGGACGTGCCGATACGGCAGGAGCGGCCGCCTCCACGGGGCCGGTCAGCGCTGCAATCTGATGCCGAGCAGGAAGACGTTGGCCTGGTAGCTGACCCCCGGCTGGTTCGACATCAGCGCCTCGCGGCGGACCTCGCCGCGGATCTGGAGGTTGCGCGAGGCGCGATAGACGAGGCTCGCCGAGGCGACCAGGCGCTGGTCGAGCCGCGGATTGCCGACATAGACGTCCTGGCCATAGGCGAGCCGGACCGTGCCGATCAGCCAGCGGCGGAAGGAATGTTCGAGCTCGACGGAAAAGTCGCGGCGCTGGATGCCGGCCGCATTGGTGGTGAAGGTCTCGTCGATCGCCGACCGCGCGGCAAAGCGCACGGTGGTCAGGGCGGTCGGCGTCCAGACCAGCGTCGCGTCGAAGGTCGGCACCCGGATATCGGCCAGCGTCGGGTCGATATTGTTGCGCATGAGATAGCCGACCGCGATCTCGCCGGTGATCAGCCGCGTCAGCTCGACGGTCGAGCCGATGCGATAGCTGGTCGAGGTCGAGCCCTGCTGGATGCCGCCGGAGGACAGCAGCGTGTCGAAGGCGTGGCGGTCGATGCCGACCTCGACGAAGGGCCGCAGCCCCGGCGTCAGCTCGTAGGAGGCGCGCAGGCGCGCGCCATAGGCGTTGTAGTTGCGGTCGCCCTGCGGGATGAGCGTGCCGTCGGCGGCGGTCGCGTCCTCGTAGGTATAGCGGTCGATCGTACCGCGCAGCGTGACCTGCAGCCGGCCGAAGTCCTGGACCAGCGCGGCGCTGCCGCCATATTGATGGATCAGCGGCAGGTTGCGCAGGCCGGTGCCCGGCTGCCCCGGCAGGTTCGACGAGCCGGGTGACTGGGCGGTCAGGTTGTAGTGCGCCTCGGTATCGATGCGGGTCGTGCGGGCGAGGTCGATGCGGCCGGTGACGACGGCATTGAGCTCGGGGCGGTTGACGTCGGGCGTCGAGGCATAGGCCGAATAGGTGCCGCGCAGCCGCGCGGTGAGCTCGTGGCGCGACCAGTCGGAGCGCGCCTGGACCTCGCCATAGGACTGGGTGAACAGCGAGCCCTGCACGCCGTTGTTCAGGCGACGGGGATTGGAATCGTAGCCGAGCGTCACATCCGCGGTCGGGGTGACGATGAAGCTGCCGAGCCGCAGGCCGGTCGGGGCGAACGGGTCCTGCTCCTGAGCCGGGCTGCGGGCGAACGAGACGACCTCGCCGGTGACGGGATCGATCACCGCGCCGCGGCCCAGCGGATTGGCGTTCGGCAGGGCCCGGCCGACCGGCGCCTGGGTCCGGTCGACGACGATTGGCACGTCGACCGGCCGGCGCGGCTGGTTGGGCACCGCGACGCCGCGCCGTCCCGACGACAGCGCCTGCTGGTCCTCGCGCGAGACATTGACCACGCGCGAGGAGGGCCGCAGCGCCGGACGTGCGCCGCGCGTCTCGGCATCGGGCGACGTCGCCGGCCGGCGCGGCAGCCTG
>NZ_JAPSET010000031.1:0-83568 GCF_026847585.1 Phreatobacter sp. AB_2022a | reverse complement strand
GCCGCCGCTCCGGCATCGACGGCTTCGGCCGATCCGCAGTTCCGCTGGCCGGTGCGCGGACGGGTGATTGCCAATTTCCGTCCCGGCACGAGCGACGGCATCCGCCTGTCGGTGCCGGAGGGCACGCCGATCAAGGCGGCCGAGGACGGCGTGGTCGCCTATGCCGGCAGCGAGTTGCGTGGCTACGGCAATCTCGTCCTGGTCCGCCATTCCAACGGCTTCGTCACCGCCTACGCCCACAATTCGGATATCCGGGTGAGGCGCGGTGAACAGGTGCGGCGCGGCCAGACGATCGCCTCGGCGGGCCAGACCGGCAACGTCAATTCGCCGCAGCTGCATTTCGAGATCCGCCGCGGCGCCACGCCGGTCGATCCGATGACCTATCTCGGGTCGAACTGAGAGGGGCGGGTGGCGAGCAGTGAATAGGGAGTGTCCGGTCTTCCCGTCGTGGCGCCGAAATCGGCTGCGGACACGAGGCCTCGGAGCTCAATCGAACATTCGGCGGCCTGGCCGCCGGGACGAGTAGTCGATCAGCCCTTCTCCATGCGACCTCCAAAGGGGCTGGTCGTTTTCGGGGCGGCACGGCAGTGCCGCCCCATTTCATTTTGGCAGATGGCGAATGGCGCGTAGCGAGCAGGGCGGCGGCGAGCGGGCCGCATCCCCACTCGCCACTCGCTATTCGCCCCTACCCGTCGATCCGCACCTTCAGGCGGCCGGCGAGATCCTGGATGTACTGCCAGGCGACGCGGCCGGAGCGCGAGCCGCGGGTGGTCGACCATTCCAGCGCCTCGGCGCGGGTGATCTCGGCATCCTGGTTCAGGCCGAAATGGGCGACATAGGCGAAGACCATGGCGAGATATTCGTCCTGGCTGCACTTGTGGAAGCCGAGCCACAGGCCGAACCGGTCGGACAGCGACACTTTTTCCTCGACTGCCTCGCCCGGATTGATCGAGGTCGAGCGCTCGTTCTCCATCATGTCGCGCGGCAGGAGGTGGCGGCGGTTGGACGTGGCGTAGAAGATCACATTGTCCGGCCGGCCCTCGATGCCGCCTTCCAGCACCGCCTTCAGCGACTTGTACGAGGTGTCGTTGTTGTCGAAGGACAGGTCGTCGCAGAAGACGATGAACCGGTAGGTCGAGTTGCGCACCAGGGCCATCAAGGCCGGCAGGGTCTCGATATCCTCGCGGTGGATCTCGACGAGCTTGACGATCGCCTCGCCGCCGCGGGCGACCAGCCCGGCATTGACGCTGGCATGGGCGGCCTTGACCAGCGAGGACTTGCCCATGCCGCGGGCGCCCCAGAGCAGGGCATTGTTGGCCGGCAGGCCCTCGGCGAAGCGGCTGGTATTCTCGATCAGCGTGTCGCGCGAGCGGTCGATGCCCTGCAGCAGCACCATGTCCACGCGGTTGACCCGCTGGACCGGTTCGAGCCGGAGCCCGGCCGGATTCCAGACGAAGGCGTCGGCCGCCGCGAAATCCGGGGCGGTCAGGCTCGGCGGGGCGAGCCGCTCGAGCGCCGCGGCGATGCGCGAGAGGGCCTCGGTGGCGGGCAGAAGAGCGCGGACGAGATCGTCGGACACGGGTCGAACTCCAGTCAAAGTCCCGTGTCCATTGCACCAGCCGGGCGGTTCGATCAATTACCGGACTGGAAAGAGCGCCGCGCGCAACCCACATGGCTCGTTCAGGCCGCGAGCGCCGTTGCAATCGACGGTTTGGCGGCTATAGTCCGCGCGAATTTCCAGACCTGCCGCGCTGATGCGGCAGGATTCCCATCAAAAGGACAGTCCATGTTCATCACCCCGGCCTTCGCGCAGACCGGATCGGGTTCAACCGGCGATCTTCTGCAGACGCTGCTCCCCTTTGTGCTGATCTTCGTGATCATGTATTTCCTGATCCTTCGGCCGCAGCAGAAGAGGGTGAAGGCGCAGCAGGAAATGCTGAAGAACCTCCGGCGCGGCGACCAGGTGACCCTGTCCGGCGGCGTCATCGGGCGGATCACCAAGGTGATCGACGACTCGACGCTGGAGATCGAGATCGCCGACAACGTGCGGATCCGGGCGGCGAGGCAATTCGTCGCGGAGGTCCGCTCGAAGGGCGAGCCGGCGGAAGAGAAATAACAATGCATCGGCGCGCGCCCGCGTGAGCTGCGCGCCGCACGCGGCCTAGGAACGACAGTCGATGCTCAACATCGTGCGCTGGAAAGCGACCCTCATCCTGGTGACGGCCTTCGTCACCATGCTTCTCGCGGCGCCCAATATCATGCCGCAGTCCTGGGTCGACCAACTGCCGAAGGCGCTGCGCACGCATATGACGCTCGGCCTCGACCTGCAGGGCGGCGTTCACCTGATTCTGCAGGTGGATGCCGATGCCGTGCGCCGCGAGCGCCTGGAGGCGCTGCGCGAGGATGTGCGCCGCGTGCTGCGCGACGCCCGCGTCCAGGTGCAGAGCGCGACGTTCCAGGGCAATGGCGTGGTGGTCCGCCTGCGCGAGGGCCAGAACGCAGAGCTTGCCAATACCGAGCTGCGCAAGATCCCGCAGCCGCTCGGCGGCGTGTTCTCGACCTCGGGACAATATGATTTCGAGGTCAGCCGCCAGGGCGACGTGTTCACCGTCAATGCCACCGAGGCCGGCCTCAGGGACCGCCTGACCCGGGCGGTCAGCCAGTCGATCGAGATCATTCGCCGGCGCGTCGACCAACTCGGCACCACCGAACCAGTGATCCAGCGCCAGGGCGCGGACCGCATTCTGGTCCAGGTGCCGGGCGAAAAGGACCCGCAGCGCCTCAAGAACATCATCGGCACCACCGCCAAGCTCGAATTCCGCCTCGTCGACCAGTCCATGCCGGTCGAGCAGGCCCTGGCCGGCCGGGCGCCGGCTGACTCGATCGTGCTCTACGAGGAGGTCAAGGACAACGGCCGGGTCGTCCAGCAGGTGCCCTACCTGATCCAGCGCCGGGTCATCGTGACGGGCGAGGATCTCGTCGACGCCCAGGCGGCCTTCAACGCCCAGCAGGCCGAGTGGGTGGTCAATTTCCGCTTCAATTCCAGCGGCGGCCGCAAGTTCGCGCAGGTGACGCAGGAGAACGTCAACCGACCCTTCGCCATCGTTCTCGACAACAAGGTGATCTCCGCACCGGTCATCCGCGAGCCGATCCTTGGCGGTTCCGGCCAGATTTCCGGCCGGTTCACGGCCGACAGCGCTGCCAACCTGGCGTTGCTCCTGCGCGCCGGCGCGCTGCCGGCGCCGCTCACCGTGGTCGAGGAGCGGACCGTCGGCGCCTCGCTCGGCGCGGATTCGGTGACCGCGGGCACACGGGCCGCCATCATCGGCTCGATCTTCGTCGTGATCTTCATGTTCATGACCTACGGCCTGTTCGGCCTGTTCGCCAACATTGCCGTGGTGGTCAACGTCACCATGATGTTCGGGCTGCTCAGCCTGGTCGGAGCGACGCTGACCTTGCCGGGCATTGCCGGCGTCGTGCTCACCGTGGGCATGGCGGTCGACAGCAACGTGCTGATCTTCGAGCGCATCCGGGAGGAGGCGCGGCACGGCCGTTCGGTCATGGCCGCCATTGACACCGGCTTCACCAAGGCCATCGGCACCATCATGGACGCCAACATCACCCAGTTCCTGACCGCGGTGATCCTGTTCTATCTCGGCACCGGACCGGTGAAGGGCTTCGCCCTGACGCTCGGTCTCGGCATCATCACCACCATGTTCACCGCCATCACCTTCACGCGGTTCCTCGTCGTCCTCTGGCTGCGCTGGTTCAAGCCCGTGCGCATCCCGATGTGACCCGCGCGAAAGGGAGATCTTGACCGTGCGCCTTTTGCGACTCGTCCCGGACGACACCAAATTCGGTTTCATGCGATTGCGGCCGATCGCATTCGCCCTGTCGATGCTGATCACGCTGGCGACGATCGCCGGCTTCCTGATGTTCGGCCTGCATGTCGGCATCGATTTCAAGGGCGGCACCCTGGTCGAACTGCAGGCCAAGAGCGGCACGGCCAACATGGTCGACCTGCGCACGCGTCTGAGCGCGCTCAATATCGGCGAAGTGCAGCTTCAGGAATTCGGCGGGCCGGCGCTGGTGCTGGTGCGCTATGGCGAACAGCCGGGCGGCGACGAAGGCCAGCAGGCGGCGCTCCGCCGCGTCCGCCAGGCGGTGGAGTCCGACTACGAGGAGCGGCGAACCGAGGTCGTCGGCCCGACGGTCTCGGCGGAACTCGTGCAGATGTCGGTGGTCGGCCTGATCCTCGCGATCCTGGTCGTGCTGATCTACCTCTGGTTCCGCTTCGAGTGGCAGTTCGCGCTCGGCGCCATGGTGGCGACCCTGCACGACATTACCGTGGTGGTGTTCTTCTACGTGCTGACGCGCGCGGATTTCGACATCACCTCGATCGCCTCGCTGCTCACCATCGTCGGCTATTCGCTCAACAATACCGTCGTCATCTACGACCGCATCCGCGAGCTGCTGCGCAAGCACAAGAAGATGCCGATCGACGAACTGCTCGACGAGGCGATCAATTCGACGCTGGCGCGCACGACGATCACCCATATGACCACCTTCCTGGCGCTGCTCGGCCTGTTCTTCTTCGGCGGCGAGGTGATCCGTGGCTTTACCTCGTCGATGCTGGTGGGCGTGATCATCGCGACCTATTCGTCGCTGCTGATCGCGGCGCCGATCCTGGTCTATTTCGGTCTCAGGACCGGCGGTTTCGCCCAGTCGAGCGCCGCGCCCGCGCCGGCCGCTGACAAGGTCAAGGCCTGACGTGGCGCGCGGCGAGCCGGTGCGGCGGCTGCATGACGGGTTCGTCCCGGGCCGCTTCGCCGTCGACGCCTACGGGCGGGGCGGCTTCCGCTTCGCCGAGATGAGCCACCAGGGCTCCATCCTGGCACTGCCCTCGGGCATCCATGCCTGGGAGGCCCGGACGCCGGCCGATCTTACGCCCGAGGCCTTCGCCAAGGTGATCGCCGAGCGTGACGCCATCGACGTGCTGCTGGTCGGTGCCGGGGAACTGCCGGTGCCGATGGCCGATGCGGCCCGCTGGGTTCTGCGCGATGCCGGGATCGGCGTCGACGTGATGACGACCGGGGCGGCCGCGCGCACCTACAATGTGATGGTGGCGGAAGGCCGCCGCGTCGCGGCAGCGCTCCTTGCCGTCGATTGACGGTGCGGCTGTCAATCCGATTCGGAACAATGCGCCATCCGCCTGGAATGTCGGGGATTTCGCGCGGCGCGCGGCGGCCGGTCCGAGGCTTCGGCACGGATTTGCGCCATGCTGCGGGAACGCGCCGTTGCCGGCAGGCGGCGCCAATTCGGGAGCCACGCGCAACATGCCGGTTCTCAATCGCGTTCCAGCTTCGAAACAGCGGCGGTTGCTGATATCGAAAGCGGACGAATCGACCAGGCAGACAGACGGGCGACAGCCGGCATGACGCATGAGATGACCGACGCGTTCCGGGCCTGCGAGGACCTGGTGCGGACGGCGGACAAGGATCGCTGGCTGGCGGGCCTGTTCGCTCCCGCGCCGTTCCGAGCCGACCTGATGGCGCTCTATGCGTTCAACGTCGAAGTCGCGGCGGTGCGCGAGCGCGTTTCCGCGCCCCTGCCAGGCGAAGTGCGCCTGCAATGGTGGCGGGATGTGATCAACGACGAGGCGCGGGGCGACGTCTCCGGCCATTCCGTCGCGGCGGCGCTGACGGACGTGATCCGCCGGCGGCGCCTGCCGGTGAAGCCGTTCATCGATCTGATCGATGCCCGGGTCTTCGATCTCTATGACGATCCGATGCCGACGACCGGTGATCTCGAAGGCTATTGCGGTGAGACCTCGTCGGCGTTGATGCAGCTCGCGGCGCTGGTCCTGGCCGACGGCCGGGATCCCGGCACGGCGGACATGGCGGGCCATGCCGGCGTCGCCTATGCGCTGACCGGCCTCATCAGGGCCTTTCCGCTGCAAGCCTCGCGCGGCCAGATCTTCCTGCCGGCCGACATCATGGAGCGGACCGGGGCCGCACGTGCGGACATTCTGGCGGGACGGATGACCGAGGGTATTGGCCGGGCCCTCGAGGAACTGCGGTCGCTGGCGCGCCGCCACGTCAAGGCGGCGGAGGCGCTGGAACCCGGCGTTTCGGCGGAGGTCGCGCCGGCTTTCCTCGCGGCGAAGCTCTGTCCGGCCTATCTCGACCGGATGGCAGGTTTCATCCGCGCGCCGTTCCAGAACAGCGTGGAACTGCCGCAATGGCGACGCCAGTGGCTGCTCTGGCGGGCGGCGCGGCGGGCACGGCCGGCGCCGCGGCTCGCCTGAGGCGAGCCCGCGTTCCGGCCGGATCGAAAGGGAAGGGGCCGGCGCGGCCGGCCCGCAATGCTCAGGCCGAGCGCGACGCCTTGCGGGCGAGGAACTCGATCTCACCGCGCTGGAAACCCATATCGGCCAGCGAGCGGTCGTCGAGCTGGGTCAGCTCGGCCTTGGTGCGCTGATAGGTCATCCAGGCTTTGAAGCGGGTAACGAGGGCGTTGAACAGGTACAGCATGTCGGTATCTCCAGGCGGATCGCTCGAGCGTCCCTCCCGTGACGTTCGCTGCGCCTGAGATAGTTGCGTTTTCGCAGTTGCGAAGAGAAAATGCTGCACTGCAGCTATGCGCCAATGCAGTGCCCGCCTCAGGAGGCGAGGCTGCCCGCCGCAAGGCCGCCGAGACCCGCCGCCATGGCAGCCAGCGAGCTTGCGGCGAAACGCCAGGCGAAAGCGTGGCTGCCGAGCATCAGGCCGTAGCCGACCTTGGCGAGCGTGTTGGAGGCGACCGCAGCCAGGATGGCAAGGCTTGCGGTCTCGACCGCGAGGCCGCTGCCGATCATGCCGGCGACCGTCAGCGTTGCGGCATCGACATCGGCGAGGCCCGCCAGAACCGAGACGACGATGATGCCGGCATTGCCGAACCAGGCGGTCGCGGCGCGCGCCAGGAACCCGATCACTGCCAGGAGCAGTGCCATTTGCAGGACCGACCAGAGTTCGAACGGATTGCGCGCGCTCTTGGCGGCCTCGGCGCCGTCGCCGCCATTTCGGGCCAGAGCGCCCGCCGCTGCCAGCATGACGAGCGCGCCAGCCGTTAGCGCCGGCACGAGCAGGCTGGTAAGGCCTGGCGCGAGCGCCATGACCAGCAGGCCGGTGCGGATATAGGAGATGGCGCCTGCGGCGAGCGCACCCGCCGCGAGCAGGCCGGGAGCCGGCTCGACCATCGACCGGCGGGCATTGGTCAGGGTGAGGGCGGTGGACGACAGCAGACCGCCGGCCGCGCCCGCCAGCAGCTCGCCGTAGCGGCCGCCGACCAGCTTCACCGCGACATAGCCGGCGAACGAGATCGAGGCGAGCAGGATGGCGAGCGTCCAGATGCGGGCGGGCGAGAGGCCGCCGAACGGACCGACCGGGTCGGTCGGCACCAGCGGCAGCACGACCAGGGTCATGGCGAGGAGCATGATGGCCGAGCGCAGCTCGGGCCAGGTCAGCGTACGCATGAAGCCGTGCAGCGCCTCGCGGCTCGCCAGCACGCCCGCCAGCACCACGCCGCCGGCCGCGGCGATGCGCATGTCGCCGAGCACGGCGACGGCGCCGAGGACATAGGTCAGCATGGCGGCGACCGCCGTGGTCGCGCTGAAATCCTTCTCGGCAGCGGCTTCGCGCAGCTTGAAGCGGGTGAAGGTCGCGGCAAAGCCGAGAAACAGCCCAATCAGGACCAGGCCGGGCACGCCGCCCGTCGCCTTCAGGGCCTGTTCCAGGAGGCCGGCGCCGCCGCCGAGCATGCCGATGAGCGAAAAGGTCCTGAGGCCGGCGGTGCGCTGGCCTTCCGGCTCGTCGCGCTCCCGCCAGTGGCGTTCCACGCCCACCAGCGCGCCGATGGCGATGGCTACGCCGAAGCGATGGAACAGTTCGAGGTCGGTCATGACGGGTTAGTGGCGAGTGGCGAGGGGCGAGGGGCGAGGGGCGAGGGGCGAGTATGAAGCTCTGCGAACTCCAGACAAGGGCGGCCCGGCCTCCGCCGGCCAGCGGTGCAATTCCTACTCGCTACTCGCCATTCGCTACCCGCTTATTCCGCCGCCTCGATCTTGGCCTTCATCGGCCGGCGCGCCAGCACCTCGGTGAGGAAGCGGCCGGTATGGCTGCGCGGCTCGCGCGCCACGGTCTCGGGTGGGCCGACCGCCACGACCTCGCCACCGCCGTCGCCACCCTCCGGTCCCATGTCGATCACCCAGTCGGCGGTCTTGATGACCTCCAGATTGTGCTCGATGACGACAACCGAATTGCCCTGGGCGACCAGTTCGTGCAGCACTTCCAGGAGTTTCGCGACATCGTGGAAATGCAGGCCGGTGGTCGGCTCGTCGAGGATATAGAGCGTCCGGCCCGTGGCCTTGCGCGACAGTTCCTTGGACAGCTTGACCCGCTGCGCCTCGCCGCCGGAGAGGGTCGTCGCCTGTTGGCCGACATGGATATAGCCGAGGCCGACCTCCGAGAGCGTCTTCAGGATGTCGCGCACCCGCGGCACCGCCTTGAAGAACTCGACGCCCTCGTCGACGGTCATGTCGAGCACGTCGGCGATCGACTTGCCCTTGAACACCACTTCAAGCGTTTCGCGGTTGTAGCGCTTGCCCTTGCAGACGTCGCAGGTGACGTAGACGTCGGGCAGGAAGTGCATCTCGATCTTGATGACGCCGTCGCCCTGGCAGGCCTCGCAGCGTCCGCCCTTGACGTTGAACGAGAAGCGCCCCGGCTCGTAGCCGCGCGCCTTGGCCTCGGGCAGGCCGGCGAACCATTCCCGGATCGGCGTGAAGGCGCCGGTATAGGTGGCCGGATTGGAGCGCGGCGTGCGGCCGATCGGCGACTGGTCGATGTCGATGACCTTGTCGAGATGCTCGACGCCCTCGATCCGGTCGTGCGGGGCAGGGGCTTCGCTCGCCCCGTTCAGCTTGCGTGCCACCGCCTTGTAGAGCGTATCGATGAGCAGCGTCGACTTGCCGCCGCCGGAGACGCCGGTGATGCAGGTGAAGGTGCCGAGCGGGATCTCGACCGTGACGTTCTTCAGGTTGTTGCCGTGGGCGTTGACTATTCTGAGCGTCCGGCCCTTCTGCGGCTTGCGTCGCTTCGGCGTCGGCACGAACAGCTCGCCGGTGAGATATTTGCCGGTGAGCGACTTCGGGTCGCGCATCACCTCCTCGGGCGTGCCCTGGGCGACGATCCGGCCGCCATGGATGCCCGCGCCGGGGCCGACATCGACGACATGGTCGGCCTGCAGGATGGCGTCCTCGTCGTGCTCGACCACGATGACCGTATTGCCGAGGTCGCGCAGCCGCTTCAGCGTGCCGAGCAGACGTTCATTGTCGCGCTGGTGCAGGCCGATCGACGGTTCGTCGAGCACGTAGAGCACGCCGGTCAGCCCCGAGCCGATCTGCGAGGCGAGCCGGATGCGCTGGCTTTCGCCGCCCGACAGCGTGCCGGAATTGCGCCCGAGGGTGAGATATTCGAGGCCGACATCGACCAGGAAGCGCAGGCGGTCGCGGATCTCCTTGAGGATGCGCACCGCGATCTCGTTCTGCTGGGCGGTGAGCTTCGGCGGCAGGGCCGAGAACCATTCGTTGGCGGCGCGCACCGAGAGCTGCGAGATCTCGCCGATATGCGCCGCGGCGATCTTCACCGCGAGCGCCTCGGGCTTCAGCCGGAAGCCGGCGCAGGTCTTGCAAGGCACGGCCGAGACGTAGCGGGAGATCTCCTCCCGCGCCCATTCGCTTTCGGTCTCCTTCAGCCGGCGCTCGAGATTGCGGACGACGCCCTCGAAGGTCTTGGTGGTCTCGTAGGAGCGCAGGCCGTCGTCGTAGCGGAAGGTGACGGTCTCCTCGCCGGTGCCGAACAGGATCGCGTCGCGGGCCTTTTCCGGCAGCGAGCGCCAGGGCGCGGTCAGCGAGAAGCCGTAATGCTTGGCGAGGGCGTCGAGCGTCTGGGTGTAGAAGGGCGAGCTCGACTTCGCCCAGGGCGCGATGGCGCCCTTGCGCAAGGTCTGGTCCTTGTCGGGAATGACGAGGTCGGCATCGATCGTCTGCTCGACGCCGAGGCCGTCGCAGGCCGGGCAGGCGCCGAAGGGATTGTTGAACGAGAACAGCCGCGGCTCGATCTCCGGGATGGTGAAGCCGGAGACCGGGCAGGCGAACTTCTCGGAAAAGATCACCCGCAGCGGCTCCCCCTTGGCGTCCTTGCCCTCGGCAAATTCGATGATGGCGATGCCGTCGGCGAGCTTCAGCGCCATTTCGAAGCTGTCGGCGAGGCGCGTCGCCATGTCCGGCCTGACTACGATGCGGTCGACCACCACGTCGATGTCGTGCTTCAGCTTCTTGTCGAGGGCCGGCACGTCGGGGATCTCGTAGAAGGTGCCGTCGACCTTGACGCGCTGGAAGCCCTTCTTCTGGTATTCGGCGAGTTCCTTGCGGTACTCGCCCTTGCGGCCGCGGACAGCCGGCGCCAGCAGGTAGAGGCGCGAACCCTCGGGCAGGGCCAGGGTCTTGTCGACCATCTGGCTCACCGTCTGGCTTTCGATCGGCAGGCCGGTGGCAGGCGAATAGGGCACGCCGACGCGCGCCCACAGAAGGCGCATATAGTCGTAGATCTCGGTGACCGTGCCGACCGTCGAACGCGGGTTCTTCGACGTCGTCTTCTGCTCGATGGAAATGGCCGGCGACAGGCCGTCGATCTGGTCGACGTCCGGCTTCTGCATCATTTCCAGGAACTGGCGGGCATAGGCCGACAGGCTTTCGACATAGCGGCGCTGGCCTTCGGCATAGATCGTGTCGAAGGCCAGCGAGGACTTGCCCGAGCCGGACAGGCCCGTGAACACCACCAGGGCGTCGCGCGGGATGGTCAGGTCGACGCCCTTCAGATTGTGCTCGCGCGCGCCGCGCACGGAAATCACCCGCTGGTCGGGGCGCCGGACGTCGTCGCGGAACTTGTCGAAAAGGTCGGTCATAGAACGGGTCCGTTGAACGCGATCACGACGTGGTCTCATCCCGGGAGAGGCACATGCCGGCGCGTTCGCGCGCGAGCGCCCCGGTGGAGATCAAGGCGGAAAACCAAAGCCCCAAGGTAGAAACCGTGAACGCCCGCCGCCAGAGGCGCCGGCACAGGTGATGGCTGATGTGCACAGGTTGCGTCCGACGATTCGGGGCGGGAGAGCGGCTGGACCTTAGCGGGGCTTGCCAAGTCGCACAAGAACAAATAATGAACACGAGGCCGTGGCATGGTCTCCGCCGCGCCGGTGCAGACAACCGGCCGGGCCGGTCGGCTCCGCGGCCGTGGCGCGGCAGGGGCGGTCGCGAGGCGGCCAATTCCGGCCTCCTGCGGCGCCAGGGCGGGAAACTGGGGATAGATCGGCCAATCCGGCGGCCGTGCCGTGACGGCGCCGGCCGAACATGGGATGGCTCCGGCAGGTTCAGGCTGAAAGCGCCCCGGGCAGAGGCTGCGGGGAGAGGGAGAGCGAGATGGCAGGCAGCGTCAACAAGGTCATCCTGGTCGGCAATCTGGGCAAGGATCCGGAAGTCCGGCGGATGAACAACGGCGAGCAGGTCTGCAGCCTGCGCCTGGCGACCACCGAGAGCTGGCGCGACAAGGGCTCGGGCGAGCGGCGCGAGCGCACCGAATGGCACGCCGTGGTGATCTATAACGAGAACCTGGTGAAGGTCGCCGAGCAATACCTGCGCAAGGGCTCCAAGGTCTATGTCGAGGGCCAGCTGCAGACGCGCAAATGGCAGGACCAGTCGGGCGTCGAGAAATATACGACCGAGGTGGTGCTGCAGCGCTTCCGGGGCGAGATGGTGCTGCTCGATGGCCGCGGCGGTGGCGGCGGTGGCGGCGGCAGCGACTATGGCGACGACAGCTTCGGCTCGTCCGGCGCGCTCGACAACCGGTCCGGCATGGGCCGGGCGGAAGCCCCGCGGCGGCCGGCGGCGCCGGCCGGCGGCGGTGGCCGCATGGACGACGACGAGATCCCGTTCTGAGCGGCGGACGCTGATCCCGGCTTCGGGGAGGGGGCCCGGCCATGCAGGTTTCCCTCCGTCGGGCCACCCCAGCCGATCTCGCCTTCATCATGGCGAGCGAGCGCCAGCCGGCTTTCGCCGGCATGGTCGGCCAATGGCCGGCCGAACGGCATGAGGCCGCGATGGCCTCGGCGGATTTCGCCTATCTGGTCGGCTCCGCCGATGGCGGCCCGCCGGGCGGTTTTGCCATCCTGCGCGATCTCAACAACCGTTCCGACAATATCGGCCTGCAGCGCATCGTCGCCGCTGCGGCCGGCCAGGGCTTTGGCCGGCCGTTCCTGACGGCCGTCGTCGACTGGGTGTTCACCGAAACCGCCTGCCACCGCTTCCTGCTCGAGGTCTGCACCGACAATGCCAGGGCGCGCCATGTCTATCGTTCGCTCGGCTTCGCCGAGGAGGGGCTGCTGCGCGAGGCGGTGAAGCGGGCCGATGGCAGCCGCGTCGACCAGGTGCTGATGTCGCTCCTGCGGCCGGAATGGGCGGCAGCCCGGCGCGGCTAGCGTCCGCCATGATCAGTCATGCCATGCGCGCCGCAAGCCGCCCGGCAGTCCGGTGCGGCCGCGGTGGCCTGCGCACTCGGCCGGAGGCGGGCTGCGCCGCGGAGCGGGCAGGGGCGATTGACAATTCGGAATGTAAAGTTTATTTACTTCACATTCCCCCTCGCACCACAGGTGCCGCCGTGACCCTCGCTCCCTTCCTTGCCGCTCCCCTGATGATCCAGCTCCATGCCACGGCGGCACTTGCCCTGATCCCGCTCACCCTCGTCCAGTTCCTGCGGGTGAAGCGCGGACTGTTCCACCGCGCGGTCGGCTGGACCTGGGTGGTCCTGATGGCGGTGGTGGCGCTGTCCTCCTTCGGCATTCACCAGATCCGGCTCGTCGGCCCGTTCAGCCCGATCCACATCCTCTCGGTGATCACCCTCGCCGGCCTCGTCGGCGCCGTGGCCGCGCGGCGTCGCGGCGAGATCGTCCGCCACCGCCGGATCATGATGATGGTCACGGCGGGCTGGGCGGTCGCGGGTCTCTTCACCTTCCTGCCCGGGCGCCTGATGGCCGCCATGACCTGGGCCGGCTGACACGCCATTGCGTCATCGCACCGTCGCGGCATCCGGGTTGATACGGGACCGGCAGCCCTTGCGCCTTGCGCGCCGCACCCGACATGTGCGAAGCCGCCTGCCGCTTTCAGACCATACTTCGAGGATGCAGTGCATGCACAGCTTTGCCCGTAACGCGTTCATTCTGGGCTTGCTGGCTGCGGTCGGCCCCTTCGCCATCGACATGTATCTGCCGGCGTTGCCGGCCCTCGCCGCCGATCTCGGTGCCGGCACGGCCGGCGCGCAGATGACGCTGATGACCTTCATGGCCGGCTTCGGCCTCACCCAGATCTTCTACGGCCCGGTCTCCGACATGGTCGGGCGCAAGCCGCCGCTCTATTTCGGCCTCGCCCTGTTCACGCTGGCCGGGATCGGCTGCGGCCTGACGCGTTCGATCGAATGGCTCATCGCGCTCCGGTTCGTCCAGGGCGTCGGCGCCGCCTCGGTCATGGTCGTGCCGCGTGCCATCATCCGCGACCTGCATACCGGGGTGGAGGCGACGCGGCTGATGACCCTCGTCATGCTGGTGATCAGCGTCTCGCCGATCTTGGCACCGCTCGCCGGCAGCGGCCTCATCGCGCTGTTCGACTGGCGCGCCATCTTTGCCGTCCTGACGGTCGCGGCCGTCCTCAGCCTTGCACTGACGGCCCTGGCGCTGCCCGAAACGCGTCCGCCGGCCGAGCGCATCCGCAGCGACCTGCAGACCGTGCTGTCGAGCTACGGGCTGTTGCTGCGCGACCGGCATTTCATGGGCGTCACCTTCATCGGCGCGTTCGGCATGGCGAGCTTCTTCGCCTTCCTCGCCAATTCCTCGTTCCTCTACATCGATCGCTACGGCCTGACGCCGACGCTCTACAGCATCGCCTTCGCCGTCAATGCCATCGGTTTTATCGGCGCCTCGCAATTCAGCGCCATGCTCGGCGAGCGGTTCGGCATGGGGCGGGTCATCGTCGGCGCGAGCCTCGGCTCGAGCGTCATGGCGCTCCTCCATCTCGCGCTGCTGGTCAGCGGCCAGGAGAGCCTTGCCGGGCTGGTGATCATGCTGTTCCTGACCTTCGCCTTCCAGGGCCTGGTCATTCCCATGAGCATGGTGCTCTCGCTCGAGCGGCACGGACCGATCGCCGGCATGGCCTCGGCGCTCGGCGGCACGCTGCAGATGGCGACCGGCGTGGTGATGATCGTGGTGGCGAGCCTGCTGTTCGACGGAACGGCCCTGCCCATGGTCGCGATCATCGCGCTCGCGGGTGTCGCGGCCCTCGGACTCGCCTGGATCACCCTGGTCGTCGGCGAGCGCGCGGTTGCCGACGCCGGTTGAGCGCGCCGCGGTCGCGGCCGCGTGAGAGCTGTTGAACAGGCTTGAATTGCGCGGCGGCGCTCCATTCGCTAGGCCTGCCGGAGAAGGCGAACAGCGACGCGCTTCGCGCCGCATCCCGCCGGGAGGCCGCCATGGCCGAGCACGGATCCAGCCGGGACGTGGTCCCTGTCGGCGCGCGCCGGCCGCAGTCCTGGCTGTTCGCCCTGATGCTGGCGCTCGTTGCGCTCATGCCGCGCGGCGCCGGTGCCGGCGAGGCCGGTGCCGTGCTGGCGCCGACCGGCGTCCTGCGGGTCGGCTATATCGACGGCAATCCGATCCACGCGGTTCGCGATCCGCGCTCCGGCGCGCTGACCGGCATCGGTCCGGCGCTCGCCGGGGAACTTGCCCGTGAACTCGGCGTCCGGCTCGACATGATCGGCCTGCGCGGCAGCGAAGCGGTCGTCGCGGCGCTTGGCGAGGGCCGCATCGACATGGCGCTGCTCGCCGACAATCCCGTACGCCGGCGCGAGGTCGACTTTTCCGACGTCTATCTGCTCAACCCGCAAGGGATCGCCGTCCGTGCGGCCTCGCCCTTGCGGCGGATCGCGGACCTGGCGCAGCGGCCGGTGCGGATCGGCGTCAGCGCGGGCGACACGGTCGGCGTCACCCTCGCACGCGACTATCCCAGCGTGGTGGTGGTGCCGATCGAGGGCAGCGGCATCGCCGGCGCGCAGGCGATGCTGGAAATCGGTGCCGTCGACGGCTTTGCCGCTGCCAATGCACGGCTCCTCAGCCTCATCGAGGCGATGGAGGGGGCACGGCGGCTCGAAGGCGACATTGCCAGCACGCCACAGGCCCTCGCCGTGCGTCAGGGCCGTCCGGCCGCTGTCGCCGTACTCAATGCCTTCCTGGCGCGGATCCGCGCCGACGGCTTCCTCGACCGGACCGTCCGGGTCGACAATGCCCGGACCGGTGCCGTGGCGATCTCGGCCCGGCCCTAGATCCCGAAGCCGGCAAAGGCCCGGTCGCCGCCGCCGCCTCGTCGCGCTAAGATCCGCTCCTGCCCGCCGTTCATGCCACGGCCGGGCCGGAGGCGATCCGCATGCCGATCGAGGTGAGGGCGGCAGACCTCGGCGATCTCGCGCTCCTGGTCGCGCTGAACCAGCCCGCCCAGAGCCTGCACGCTGCGCTCTGCCCGGAGGATTTCAAGGCGGAGCCGGATCCCGAGGAGATCAGGGCCTTCTTTCGCGCGCAGCTCGGCGAGCCCGGCAGTCTGATGGCGATCGCCTGGATCGATGCGGTCGCCGCCGGCTATGTCTGGCTCGATGTCGCCGTGCAGCTTGAGACGGCATTCCTGCGCGAAAGATCGTATCTCGTGGTGCAGCAGCTCGGCGTCGCGCCGGGCCTCAGGCGGCGGGGCGTCGGACGGGCGCTGATCGGCTATGCCGAGCAGGTGGCGCGCGACCGCGGCCTCGGCGGGATCGATCTCGGCACCTGGGCCGCCAACGCCGAGGCGAGGGCCTTTTTTGCCGCCGTCGGCTTCGTCACGGCCAGCCTCGTGCTGCGCCGGCCGGTCGGCGGCGGATGACCGGCCGCGTCAGGCGCGGATCGCGGCGCGTATGCCGTCAATGATGAACTGCACGGCCAGGGCCGCCAGGATGATGCCGAGCAGGCGCGAGACCACGACATTGCCGAGCGTGCCGAGCAGGCGGTTGACCCTTTCGGCAATGCGCAGGCACAGCCAGGACAGGACGATGACGACGGCGAGCACGGCGATCAGGCCGGCCATCAGGCTCGGGCTGCCGCCGGTCTGGCCGGCAAGCAGCAGGGTGGCCGCGATGGCGCCGGGGCCGGCCAGCAGCGGTATTGCCATGGGAAAGGCCGCCACCCGGATGATGTGGTCCTTGTCGATCTCCTCGCGCTCGACCGCGCTCTTGCGGCCGGCGCGCAGGCCGAAAATCATCTCGAAACTGATCGAGAACAGAAGCAGTCCGCCGGCAATGCGGAAGGCCGGCAGCGAAATGCCCAGCCGGGTCAGCAGCCATTCGCCGAAGAAAGCACAGAGCGACAGCAGGACGAAGGCGATGACGCTGGCGCGCCAGGCGACCTGCCGGCGCTGGTCGGCGGAGAAGCCCTGGGTCGTCGCCAGGAAGATCGGCACGAGCGCCAGCGGCTCGACGATGACGAGCAGCGTCACCAGCGCATTGGTCAGGAATTCCATGGCTTTCGCCCCCCTTGAAGGCCACCGCGCCGGCTCCTTTGTGCCCATTTCGTGGCAGCTTCGTCCACAGGCTGCGAAGTGCTCTCCATAAATATTTGAAAAGAAAGCGAAATCGGCGACGGCGGAAGAGTCGATTGGGTTGGTTTCACGTCAAGGAATCGGCTAGAAACACGAGTACCAGCGGGCCATCGATCCCGCCCCATCGGAAGAACCCTTTGGCTGACGACAACGATACGCCCGCGGGCAATACGCCCTCGGACCCGACCGAAATTCGCCTGATCTCGATCACCGACGAGATGCGCCGCAGCTATCTCGATTACGCCATGAGCGTGATCGTCAGCCGCGCGCTTCCCGATGCCCGCGACGGCCTGAAGCCGGTGCACCGGCGCATCCTCTATTCGATGCACGAGAACGGCTACGAGTGGAACAAGCCCTATCGCAAGTCGGCGCGCGTGGTCGGCGACGTCATCGGTAAATACCATCCGCACGGCGACCAGTCGGTCTATTTCGCGCTGGTGCGCATGGCGCAGGATTTCTCCATGCGCGTCATGCTGGTCGAAGGCCAGGGCAATTTCGGCTCGGTCGACGGCGATATGCCGGCGGCCATGCGGTATACCGAGGTCCGGCTGCAGAAGATCTCCGACCAGCTGGTGTCGGACCTCGACAAGGCGACCGTCGACTTCCAGGACAACTACGACAATTCCGAGCGCGAGCCGACGGTGCTGCCGGCGCGCTTCCCGAACCTGCTGGTCAATGGCGGCGGCGGCATTGCGGTCGGCATGGCGACCAACATTCCGCCGCACAATCTGGGCGAGGTGGTCGATGCCTGCCTCGCCACCATCGACAAGCCGGAGATCTCGGTCGACGAACTGCTCGAGATCATTCCAGGCCCCGATTTCCCGACTGCCGGCCTGATCCTCGGCCGCTCCGGCATCCGCTCGGCCTACGAGACCGGCCACGGCTCGATCATCATGCGCGCGCGCACGTCGATCGAGACCGTGCGCAAGGAGCGCGAGGCGATCATCGTCACCGAGATCCCGTATCAGGTGAACAAGGCGCAGATGCTCGAGCGCATTGCCGAGCTGGTGCGCGAGAAGCGGATCGAGGGCATCGCCGAGTTCCGCGACGAGAGCGACCGCGAGGGCATGCGCATCGTCATCGAGCTGAAGCGCGATGCGGTGGCCGACGTCGTGCTGAACCAGCTGTTCCGCTTCACCGCGCTGCAGACCAGCTTCGGCTGCAACATGGTGGCCCTGAACGGCGGCCGGCCGGAGGTGATGAACCTCAAGGACCTGCTGACCGCCTTCATCGCCTTCCGCGAGGACGTGGTCAGCCGGCGCACCAAGTTCCTGCTCGGCAAGGCGCGCGAGCGCGCCCACGTCCTGTGCGGCCTGGCCATCGCCGTGGCCAATATCGACGAGGTGATCCGGATCATCCGCACCGCGCCCGATCCGGCCACCGCCCGCGAGCGCCTGATGGCGCCGCAGTGGAACGCGGTCGACATCGCGCCGCTCATTCGCCTCGTCGACGACCCGCGCTACCCGATCGGCGAGGACGGCACCTACAAGCTGTCGGAGACCCAGGCCCGCGCCATCCTCGACCTGCGCTTGCAGCGCCTGACCGCCCTTGGCCGCGACGAGATCGGCGACGAGCTGAAGAAGCTCGCCGAGGAGATCGTCGACTATCTCGACATTCTCGGCTCGCGCCTGCGCATCCAGACCATCATCAAGGACGAGCTGTCGGCGGTGAAGGCGGAGTTCGCGACACCGCGCAAGACCGAGATCCTCGAACATGGCGGCGACCTCGATGACGAGGACCTGATCCAGCGCGAGGACATGGTCGTCACCGTCTCGCATACCGGCTACGTCAAGCGCGTGCCGCTCTCGACCTACCGGGCTCAGCGCCGCGGCGGCAAGGGCCGCTCGGGCATGCAGACCAAGGACGAGGATTTCGTCACCCGGCTGTTCGTGGCGAATACCCACACGCCGCTGCTCCTGTTCTCCTCGCGCGGCCAGGTCTACAAGCTGAAGGTCTGGCGTCTGCCGCTGGCGCCGCCGCAGGGACGCGGCAAGGCCCTCGTCAACATCCTGCCGCTCGAGCCGGAGGAGCGGATCACCACCATCCTGCCGCTGCCCGAGGACGAGACCACCTGGGCGACCCTGGATGCGATGTTCGCGACCACGCGTGGCACGGTCCGGCGCAACAAGCTGTCGGACTTCGTGCAGGTGAACCGGAACGGCAAGATCGCCATGAAGCTCGACGAGGGCGAGGCGATCGTCAATGTCGCGGTCTGCTCGGAAGCCGACGACGTGCTGCTGACCACCGATACCGGCCAGTGCATCCGCTTCGCCGTCGACGAGGTGCGCGTGTTCAAGGGCCGCGATTCCATGGGCGTGCGCGGCATCACGCTCGCCGAGGACGCCCGCGTCATCTCGATGGCGATCCTGCGCCATTTCGAGGCGACGTCGGAAGAGCGCTCGGCCTATTTGAAGATGCGCCGGGCAGTGACCGGCGAGGAGGGCGGGGACGACGAGGAAATGGCCGGCACCGGCGAATTGTCGTCGGAACGCTATGCCGAGATGTCGGCGGCCGAGCAGGTGGTGCTCACCCTGTCCGAGAACGGCTATGGCAAGCGCACCTCCACCTTCGAGTACCGGATCACCGGCCGCGGCGGCAAAGGCATCGTCGCCATGGTGGTCAACGAGCGCAACGGCCGCCTCGTCGCCTCCTTCCCCGTGGAGGACCGCGACCAGATCATGCTGGTCACCGACGGTGGCCAGCTGATCCGCTGCCCGGTGGACGGCATTCGCGTGGCCGGCCGCTCGACCCAGGGCGTCATCGTGTTCGATACGCACGAGACCGAGAAGGTCGTCTCGGTCGAGCGCATCACCGATGAAGGCGAGGAGGGCGACGAGACCGAAGCCGAAGGCGGCGAGGGTGCCGGCGAGGCCGCCCCGGACGCCTGATCGTTTCACGTCCGACACTGACCGATGGCCGGGCCTGTGCCCGGCCATCGTTTTTGGACCGGCGGGAGCGCTCAGGTCGGGGCGGACGCCATGGTCCGATCGGCCTCGGCGACCAGCCAGGCCGTGAACCGCCGCACCCGCGGATCGCTGCCGAGGGCCGCTGGCCAGCGCACCAGATGAGCCTTGCTGGACGCCATGTCCCAGTGCGCGGGCAGGACCCGCGCGAGGCGGCCGTCGGCGAGCGCGTCGTGGACCAGCAGCGAACGCGCGAGCACGACGCCGGCGCCCTCGAGCGCCGCGGCGATCGCCGTGCCGATCGTGCCGAAACGCAGGCTCACCGTGGGCTTGCCATCGAGGCCGAGCCGCTCGAACCAGGTCGCCCAGGACCATTCCGTTCCGGCATTGCGGCCGGGTTCGCCCTTGTGCAGCAGCGGCAGGCGGGCGAGCGCAGCCGGAACCTCCAGCATCCGGCCGCCCGGCAGCAGGCGCGGATGGCAGACCGGAAAGACCTGCTCCTGAAACAGCAGCCGCTGGGTCGAGGTGGAGCGGGCCGTCGCGACGGGCTGCCACGCGACCTGAACGTCGCAGCTTGCCGCGCGTGCCTCGGCCTCGCTGGTCATCACGGTGAGCGCGACCGCCATGTCCGGATGGGCGGCGGCGAAGGCCGGCAGTCGCCGGACCAGCCAGTGATCGGCCAGCGCCGCTCCGACGCCGACCTGCAGGGCCGATGACGAAGCCGCGGCCCGGCAGCGCGCGCGCAGATCCGCGAGCCCGTCGAGCAGGTCCGCCAGGCCGGCGGCCAGGGCCGCGCCCGAGGGCGTCGGCGCCAGTCCGCTGCCGGAGCGCAGCAGCAGCGGCGTGCCGATGAAGCCTTCGAGCCGTCGCAGCCGGTGGCTGACCGCGCTCTGCGTCAGGCCGAGCTCGGCCGCCGCCAGCGTCATGCTGCGCAGGCGCAGGGCGGTGTCGAAGGCAACCAGGGCATCGAACGGGGGCAGGGCGCGCATTCTGTCATCATGAAATAAATTCATGTCGATGTGAACCCTTGGCGTTGGTGCGTGGCCGGGACGATCTGCGAGATTGGGCCGGCAACCGACAGGCCCTTCCCATGTCCGAATTCCGTGCCGCTCCGGCGGCCGCCGGAGCGCGCGTTCACGCGCTCGCGCCGGCCCTTGCGCTTGCCATGGGCGCTTTCCTGACCCAGCTCGACGTCACCGCGGTGGTGGTGGCCATGCCGGCCGTCGGCCGGGATCTCGGCTTCGGTCTTGCCGGCTTCGCCTGGGTGATGGATGCCTACAGCCTTGCCTTTACCGGGCTGCTCCTGGCTGCCGGCGCGGCTGCCGACCGCCACGGCCGACGGCGCGTCCTGATCGCCGGCAACCTCGTCTTCGCCCTGGCGTCGCTGTTCTGCGGGCTTGCCTGGAACGGGCCGATGATCTGGGCCGCCCGCGCGCTGCAGGGGGCGGCCGCCGCCTTCGTGGTGACCGGCGCCATCGCGCTCATCGCCGATGCCTATCGCGAGCCGGCCGAGCGGGCGCGGGCCTTCGGCGCCATGGGCGTCGTCTCCGGCATCGCCATGGCGGTCGGGCCGACGCTCGGCGGGCTGGTGGCGATGGGTTTTGGTTGGCGCTGGATCTTCCTCGTCAACGTGCCGCTGTGCCTCGCCCTTGCCTGGGTCCTGCCGCGCCTGGTGGCCGAGAGCCGCGCGGCCGATCCGGCACCGTCCGACGTGACGGGCATCGTGCTGATAACGGGCGCCCTCGGCCTTGCCATCGTGGCGCTGCTGCAGGCGGGGGCGGCCGCAACGTCCGGTGGCCTGCTCTGGCCGGCGCTGGCGCTTGCGGCGAGCTTCGGCCTTGCCAGGGGTTTCGTGTCGCGCCAGGCGCGCC
This sequence comes from Phreatobacter sp. AB_2022a, assembly GCF_026847585.1. Taxonomy (NCBI): domain Bacteria; kingdom Pseudomonadati; phylum Pseudomonadota; class Alphaproteobacteria; order Hyphomicrobiales; family Phreatobacteraceae; genus Phreatobacter; species Phreatobacter sp. AB_2022a. Next base: position 62,038 of record NZ_JAPSET010000031.1, on the reverse strand, counting down.
GGTCGCGCCCGATCCTGGACATCAGGCTGTTCGGGCAGCGGTCCATGGCCGGCGTCGCGGTCCTGCTCGCTGCGGTTTCGGTCAGCTATTGGGCCGTGCTGGTCTATCTGCCGCTGTTTCTGGAGCGCACCTTTGGCATGTCCACAAGCGGAAGCGGCTTGGCGCTGCTGGCGGCGACGCTGCCCATGCTGGTCTTGCCGCCGCTCGGTGCGCGTCTTGCGGGACGCTTCGGCTGGAAAGGCCTGTTCGGCGCAGGGCTCGTTCTGATGGCAGCGGGCAATGCCGCGCTGGCGCTCGCCGCCGGCCTTGGTCTCGATGGCCTTGCGCTCGCCGGCATGGCGGCAGGCGGTCTCGGCGCGGCGCTCGTCCATCCGCAATTGTCAGGCGCCGTGGTGGCGCTTGCACCGGCTGGCGAAACCGGCATGGCCGCGGCAGTCACAGTGGTGCTGCGCCAGGCGGGCTTCGCGCTCGGCATCGCCGCGCTTGGTGCGATGCTGGCGGCAGGGTTCGTGTGGCTCTTCGTCGTGGCGGCGGTCATGGCCGCGATCGGCGCCGGCGCAGCCTTCGTCCTGCTGCCGGCGTCGCAAGGGCGGTGAGGCGGGTCAGTCGACCTGTGTCCGCAGGATCGACAGCGCCAGCGCCTGGGCGCGCGGCACCATGGTGTCGATGTCCATGTATTCTTCAACCGTATGGGCAAGACCGCCGACCGGTCCGACGCCGCAGAGCGTCGGCGTGCCGACCGAAGCGGTAAAGCCGGAATCGGCGCAGCCGCCGGAAAACTCGCCGTCGACCGTCAGGCCGGAATCCTTCGCGGCGGCCTGATAGGCCGTGAAGATGGCCTTCGCCGCTTCGGTCTGCACGACCGGCAGGAACTCGCCCTTGATCTCGAGCTTGGCCGTCGTGCCCGGCACGGTCGGGTTCGCCATGATCTTCTCGATCGCCTCGAGCGTCCGCTTCCGGTCGGCGGGATCGACATAGCGCAGGTCGATCTGGCCTTCGGCGTGGGGAGCGGTGGTATTGACTGACTGGCCGCCGGAGACGAGGCCGACATTGAGCGTGATGCCCTTGTCGAGGTCGGTCAGCGCGTGGATCGCCACGACCTTGTGGGCGAGTTCGCCGATCGCGCTGATACCGCTGGTGAAATTGCCGCCGGAATGGGCCGCCTTGCCGAACACCTCGAAACGCATGAAGACGCCGCCCTTGCGCCCGGCAATGACATTGCCGCTGGGCCGGCCGGGCTCGGAATTGTAGACCGCGCGGGCGGCGCGGCCCTCGCGTTCGATCACCGGCCGGGAGGACGGAGAGGCGATCTCTTCGTCCGAGGTGATCAGCACCTTGATCGGGCAGGGCGCGCCGCCGAACTTCTTGAAGGCGGCGGCGACGAACAGGTTCATCACGATGCCGGCCTTCATGTCGCAGACGCCGGGGCCGTAAGCCCGGCTGCCGTCGATCGTGAAGGGCCGGCGGCCGGCCTCGCCCTTGGGGAAGACGGTGTCGCGGTGCCCCATCAAGAGGATCGGCTTTTCATTCGTGCCCGGCTCGCCCACCTTGGCGTGGATGGCATCGCCGAAAACGCCGTGCGCTTCGCGCCAGGTCTCGATGCCCTGGCTTGCCAGGAACTGCTCGAAGCGCGCGCCGACGGCGTCGACGCCGGCCTTGTCGTAGGAGCCGGAATCGATGTCGACCACGTCGCGCAGTAGGTCGAGCATGGCCTGGCGCTGGTCGCTCAGCCATTGGGTGATGCGGGTTTCGTCTGCCTGCGACATTGTGAGCGTCTCCTTCGGGGCCGCATTCTTCGCAATGCCGGCGGCTCCGCGCAACGCGTGACCGGCATGGTTCCCTTGCGTGTGGCGGCCTGCTTGTTTAAGCGAACATGCATGACAAGACGCGTCGCGCTCTATACGGGCTCGTTCGACCCCGTGACCAATGGCCACCTCGACGTCATCAGGCATGCCTGCCGGCTGGCCGATGAACTGGTGATCGGCATCGGCGTGCATCCCGGCAAGGCGCCGCTGTTCAGCGCCGACGAGCGCATGGCGATGCTGCAGACGGTCTGCGCGCCGGTCGCAGCCGCCGAGAACTGCGTGCTGAAGGTCATCACCTTCGACGATCTCGCGGTCTGGGCCGCCCAGCGCGCCGGTGCCAGCCTGTTCATCCGCGGCCTCAGGGACGGCACCGATCTCGACTACGAGATGCAGATGGCGGGCATGAATTCGGGCATGGCGCCGGACGTTCAGACCATTTTTCTGCCGGCCTCGCCCAGCGTTCGCCATGTCACCGCCACGCTGGTGCGCCAGATCGCGCTGATGGGTGGCGATGTCGGCCAGTTCGTGCCGCCGGCGGTCGCGACCGCCCTGGCCGGCAAGGTTGCCGCCAAGGCGCCGCAGCGCTCCTGATCCTCACGCGGAGATCGAATACGTGAAACGTCGTCTTTTCCTCGCCAACGCGCTGGCCTTCGGCGCGGTCCTGCCGGCTGCCGCCCAGGCGATCCGCCTGCCGGCCGGCCTCGATCCGGAAAACACCCTGGTGATCGAGCTCAAGGACGGCCCCGTCATCGTCAAGCTGCGGCCGGACCTTGCGCCGCGCCATGTCGAGCGGATCAAGACGCTCGCCCGCCAGGGCTTCTACAACGGCATCGTCTTCCACCGCGTGATCGACGGCTTCATGGCCCAGACCGGGGACCCGACCGGCACCGGCACCGGCCGTTCGCAGTTGCCGAACGTCAATGCCGAATTCTCGCGCGAGCCGTTCGTGCGCGGCGTGCTCGGCATGGCCCGCGCCCAGGACCCGAATTCGGCCAATTCGCAGTTCTTCATCATGTTCAACGAATATCCTTCGCTGAACAACCAGTACACGGTGTTCGGCCAGGTGGTGCAGGGCATGGATGCCGTCGACAAGATCAAGCGCGGCGATCCGCGCAACAACGGCCAGGTGCGCAACGATCCCGACCGGATGATCCGCGTCCGCGTCGCCGCCGACATCCGCTGACCCGATAAGCAGACAACACAAGGAGGCCGCCCATGGCGCTCGATCCCGAAAACACAATGATCCTCGAGACGACGAAGGGCCGGGTGATCATCGCCATGCGGCCGGATCTCGCCCCTGGCCACGTCGACCACATCAAGCGGCTGGTCAAGGAAGGCTTCTACGACGGCATCGTGTTCCACCGCGTGATCGACGGGTTCATGGCCCAGACCGGCTGTCCGCACGGCACCGGCACCGGCGGCTCGCGCTATCCCGACCTGAAGGCGGAGTTCAACGCCGAGCCGCACATTCGCGGCATCGTCTCGATGGCCCGGGCGCAGAACCCGAATTCGGCCAATTCGCAGTTCTTCATCGTCTTCGACGATGCCCGCTTCCTCGACCGCCAGTATACCGTCTGGGGCAAGGTCGTGGACGGCATGGAGAATGTCGACACGATCAAGCGCGGCGAGCCGGTGCGCGATCCCGACAAGATCGTCGTGGCCCGCATGGCCGCCGACGACATGGCGACCTACGGCGACGTCATTGCCAAGCTTTGACGGTTTTTGACCGGCGAAGCGGCATCGCGAAGCTCTGACCGCCGGGGGCGGTCGCCAAGCTCCGAGAGTTTGTGATAGGTCACGCGGCGCCCGGGCAGGTTCCCGGGCGCCGTTCGTTTTCCAAGGGTCTTTGCCGGCCCGCCATCGCCAAGATCGCCATGCGCGTCGACCTTTTCGATTTCGAGCTGCCGCCGGAGCGGATTGCGCTGCGCCCCGCGAGCCCGCGCGACAGCGCGCGCCTGATGGTGGTGCCATCAGGCGATGCGCCCTGCGAAGACCGCCTGGTGCGCGACCTGCCCGACCTGCTGCAGCCGGGCGATGCGCTGGTGTTCAACGACACCAAAGTCATTCCGGCCCAGCTCGAGGGACTGCGCCGGCGCGGCGAGGCGACCGCCGCCGTCTCCGCGACGTTGCATCGCCGGCTCGCGCCGGATCGCTGGCTCGCCTTCGTGCGCGGTGCCAAGAAACTGCAGCCGGGCGACCGGGTCGCCTTCGGCGAGACTGCCGAGGCCTGCCTGCTCGGCGCCCTCGATGCGACCGTGGTGTCGAAGGACGACGACGGCGTGGTTTTCGCCTTCGATCTCTACGGCGTCGTGCTCGACGAGGCGATCGACCGCATCGGCCATATTCCGCTGCCGCCCTACATCGCCTCGAAACGGCCCGAGGATCGTGCCGACCGAAGCGACTATCAGACCGTCTATGCCCGCGACGAGGGCTCGGTTGCCGCGCCCACCGCCGGCCTTCATTTCACCCCCGACCTGATGGCACGGCTCGAGGCGCGGGGCATCGAGCTTCATTTCGTGACCCTGCATGTCGGCGCCGGCACCTTCCTGCCGGTCAAGACCGAGGATACGGGCGGCCACCGCATGCATCCCGAATATGGCGAGGTGAGCGCGGCGGTCGCCGAGACGCTCAACGCGACGCGCGCGCGCGGCGGCCGCATCGTCGCGGTCGGCACCACCTCGCTGCGGCTGATCGAGAGCGCGGCCGCCGAGGACGGCACGATCGGTCCCTTCGCCGCCGAGACTTCCATTTTCATCACGCCGGGCTATCGCTTCCGCGCGGTCGATGCGCTGATGACCAATTTCCACCTGCCGCGCTCGACCTTGTTCATGCTGGTCTCCGCCTTTGCCGGCCTCGAACGGATGCAGGCGGCCTATGCCCGTGCGATCGCATCCGGCTATCGCTTCTATTCCTATGGCGACGGCAGCCTCCTGTTCCGCCAATCCGCCAGTCTTGCCGAAGGGCCGCCATCCGATGTCGCATCGTCCTGATCTCGCCATGCCGGATGCCGCGTCAGGCGGAAAGCCCGCTTTCGCGTTCCGGATCGATGGGCGCGACGGCGCCGCGCGCACCGGGCTGATCACCACGCCGCGCGGGACGATCCGCACGCCGGCCTTCATGCCGGTCGGCACCCAGGGGACGGTCAAGGGCATGTACATGGACCAGGTCCGCGCGCTCGGCGCCGACGTGATCCTCGGCAATACCTATCACCTCATGCTGCGGCCCGGCGCCGAGCGGATCGCGACGCTCGGCGGCCTGCATCGCTTCGGCGGCTGGACTGGGCCGATCCTGACCGATTCCGGCGGCTTCCAGGTCATGTCGCTGTCGAAGCTGCGCAAGCTCGACGAGCGCGGTGTCACCTTTGCGAGCCATATCGACGGCAGCCGTTTCGACCTGACGCCCGAGCGCTCGGTGGAGATCCAGGGGCTGCTCGGCTCCGACATCCAGATGCAGCTCGACGAATGCGTCTCCCTGCCGAACGAGCGCGCCGCCATCGACCGCGCCATGCGCCTGTCGATCCGCTGGGCGGAACGCTCGAAGCGCGCCTTCGAAAGCCAGCCGGCGGGCAGGGCGCTGTTCGGCATCGTCCAGGGCGGCGACCAGCCGGATCTCAGGGTGGAGAGCGCCAGGGCCCTCGCCGGCATGGATTTTCCCGGCTATTCGATCGGTGGCCTGGCGGTCGGCGAACCGCAGGCGGTGATGCTGGCCATGATCGAGGAGGTCATGCCGCACCTGCCGGACGGCAAGCCGCACTATCTGATGGGGGTCGGCACGCCCGACGACCTCCTCGCGTCGGTCGCGCGCGGCATCGACATGTTCGACTGCGTCATGCCGACCCGCAACGGCCGGCACGGCCAGGCCTTCACCCGTTTCGGCAAGCTGAATTTCCGCAATGCCCGCCATGCCGACGACCCGCGGCCGGTGGACGAGACCTCGTCCTGCCCGGCGGCGCGGGACTATTCCAGGGCCTATCTGCACCACCTCGTACGGACCGAGGAGATGCTCGGCGCCATGCTGGTGACCTGGATCAACCTGGCCTACTACCAGGACCTGATGGCCGGGGCCCGGGCGGCGATCGCGGCCGGCCGCTTCGCCGACTACGCGGCCGAGGTGCGCGAGGGCTGGAAGCGCGGCGACATCGCGCCCCATGCCGGCTGACGCCGCGCCGCCTCCTCAGTCGACTTTGAAGTCCGACGGCTTCCACGGCATTTTCGGATAGGCCGGATCCATCGTCTCCAGCGTGTCACGCACGATGGCGGCGATGATGCAGTTGCGCGCCCATTTGCGGTCGGCCGGCACGACGTGCCAGGGCGCGACAGCGGTCGAACAGCGCCGCAGGGCGGTCTGATAGGCGTCCTGGAAGTCGTCCCACAGGGCCCGGTCCTCGAGGTCCCCGGCATTGAACTTCCAATGCTTGTCGGGATTGTCGAGACGCTCCTGCAGGCGCTCGCCCTGCTCCTTGCGGGAGATGTGCAGCATGAATTTCAGGATCACCGTGCCGTTGTCGACGAGCAGCTTCTCGAAGGCGTTGATCTGCTCGTAGCGCTCCTCGATGACGTCTTTTGGCGCGAGCTTGCGCACCCGGGCGACCAGCACGTCCTCGTAGTGCGAGCGGTTGAAGATGCCGATCGTGCCGCGCCGCGGGGCGGCAAGATGCACGCGCCAGAGATAGTCGTGGGCAAGTTCCTCCTCGCTCGGCTTCTTGAAGGCCGTCACGGAGACGCCGAGGGGACCGGTGGTGTTGAACACGCCCCGGATGGTGCCGTCCTTGCCCGATGTATCCGTGCCCTGGAGAATGACGAGCAGAGCCCGCTTGCCCTCCGCATAGAGACGATCCTGCAGCTTGTCGATTTCGACAATGTCTTCGGCGAGCCGGGCCCTTGCCTTGTCCTCGTCGCCGAGGAAGGACACCTCGCGCGGCTCGATGTCGCCGAGCTTGAATTTGGTGCCGGGCTCGACGACGAGGTGCTTGAAGTGCTTCGGGCAGGAATGCGTCATGGGGCCGGTCCTGTTGCTGCGAGTCTGTCCCGTCCATTGTTTCGCCGGGACCGCGCATCAGGCAAGGGCCGTGCGGCAGGCGCGGAACGGGCCGCTCGAATGCCCCTGCCGCGCGTGAAAACGCCCGCCGGGCCTGAGACCGGCGGGCGTTTGGGGGAAAGGCGCTTACCAGCCGTGGCGGTGATGCCAGTGACGATGGTGGCCGTGGTGGTGGTGATGCCAGTGCCGACGCCAATGGTGGTGGCCGTGATGGTGATGGTGCCAACGCGGCCGGTAGTGATGGTGGTGCCAGTGGCGCCGGTGGCCATGCCAATGCCGGTGATGATGGTGATGGCGGTGGCCCCAGCCATGGCCGCGCTGGCCATATTGCATCTCGATCGGCTGTCCCTGCGGCGCCGGAGCCTGCGTCAACGGCTCGGCGCGCCGTTCGGCGGCCGATGCCGGGGCCAGGGCGGTCGCAGCCGCGATCGCCAGCGCGAGCGAGCCGAAAAAGGCGCCGAGGCGGGAAGTGAACGTTCGCATGAAAGTCCTCCTGCGGGGCGGCGGGGTACCCGGGGGTGGCTGGCCGCCCATGCTGATGCGAGGGATCCCGGGGGCGATCCCACGGGCTTAACCTTCCTGCCGCTTCGCTGAACCTGACGTGAATTTTTGCGTCATATTGCGGGCTGCAACGACGTGTCTCGGCGCCGCCGCCTTGCGCCGCGCCGGACGCATCGCAATAGTGAAGGCAATTCTTGCCGTCGCGTCGGGGAGGCGCGGGTTTCATGAAGGCCATCATTGTCGGCGGCGGCGTCGGCGGACTGACGACCGCCCTGATGCTGGCCGAGCGCGGCATCGACTGCGAGGTCTACGAACAGGCCTCGGAGGTGCGCGAGCTCGGGGTCGGCATCAACACGCTGCCCCATGCGATCAAGGAACTGGCGGGGCTCGGCCTTCTGCCGCGCCTCGACGACGTGGCGGTGCGCACCCACGAGCTCATCTACACCAACCGCTTCGGCCAGGAGATCTGGCGCGAGCCGCGCGGGCTGGAAGCCGGCTTCGACGTGCCGCAATTCTCGATCCACCGCGGCCGCCTGCAGCAGGTCATCTACCAGGCAGTGCGCGGCCGCCTCGGCGAGAGCCGCATCTTCACCGGCCATCGGCTCGGCTCCTGGAGCCAGGACGATGCAGGGGTGACCGCCTATTTCTTCGATCGGGAGGGCCGGCACCGGCATACGGCGCGCGGCGACATCCTGATCGGCGCCGACGGCATCCATTCGGCCGTTCGCGCCAGGCTCTTTCCGAAGGAGGGGCCGCCGGCGTGGAACGGCATCATGCTGTGGCGCGGCGCGATCGACTGGCCGGAATTCCTCACCGGCCGGTCGATGGTGATTGCCGGCGGGATGAGCGCCAAGCTGGTGATCTATCCGATCGCGGAAGGGCTGGCGCCCGGACGCAAGCTGACGAACTGGGCGATCGCGGCCAAGCTTGGCGACGGCTCGACGCCACCGCCGCGGCGCGAGGACTGGTCGCGGCCCGGGCGGTTCGAAGACCTGATGCCCTATCTCCGGCGCTTCTCCATTCCCTATCTCGACGCGCAGCGGATGGTCGAGGCGACGCCCGAATTCTGGGAATATCCGATGTGCGACCGCAATCCGCTGCCGCGCTGGAGCCATGGCCGCGTCACGCTGCTCGGCGATGCCGCCCACCCCATGTATCCGGTCGGCTCGAACGGCGCCTCGCAGGCCATTCTCGACGCCCGCTGCCTCGCCGACCTCTTGGTCTCGGCCGAGCATCCGGTGCAGGCGCTCTGGGCCTATGAGCAGACGCGCCTGCCGGCGACGGCGGAGATCGTGCGGCTGAACCGCAGCGGCGGGCCGGAAGGGGTGATCGATGCCGTCGAGGCGCGCGCCCCCGATGGCTTCACCGATATCGACAAGGTGCTGACCTTCGACGAGCGCAAGGCGATCGTCCGCGGTTATGCCTCGACCGCCGGCTTCACCCAGGACAAGGTCAACCAGGCCAGGGCAGCCTGACCGCCACCCGCATCGCGCGCAAGCCTGCGTTGCGGCCGGCACGCGCTGCTCGCCCTTGCCATGTTGCAGTGCAGCAGGTAATCAGCCGTCATTCCGTCCATACGGGGCGGGATCGTAAGCGTTCACGAAAATCAACGCGCCAGAACCTTGCGAGGGCCCTCAGGCCCCAAGGCGGCGCGTCCGGCTCGCCGGGCCGAGCCGCAAGGGGCGGGGCCGTGAACGGAACCTATCCATGTTGACTTCTGAATTCAGCCAGGCCGCCCCGCGCCGCGGATTGCGCAAGCTGCCGGCGCGCTATGCCGGCATCGTCATGCCCTTCGTCCTGTCGATCCTGATGACCGCCGTGGTCTCGGCCGTTTCGACGGCGCTCAATCTCGGTTTTTCCGCGGGCTTCGCGCGGCATTGGGCCGGAGCCTGGGGGCTGTCCTGGCTCGTCGCCTTTCCGACCCTGCTTGTCGTCCTGCCGCTGGTGCGCCGCATCGTCGGCGCGCTCGTCGAGCCGCCGAAGCCCTGAGCCCGGACAGACAACGAAACGGCGCCTCCCGAACAAAGGGGGGCGCCGTGTCGATCAGGCCCTCGCTCTGCCGAAAGGTCAGGCCGCCGGCGGCGGCAGGAACACCACTTCATGCTTGGCGGAGATCGCGACCACCGCCTCGGGCGTCTGCTCCGGCAGGGAGTGGATGCCCCAGAACAGGTCGTAGAGCTTGCGGGTCGGGGCGACCCAGAAGAAGCACTTCACGACCTGGTCGGACTTGTTGAAGATGCCGTGCGCCTGGCCCATCGGCAGGCGGATGAGATCGCCCGACGTCGCGGCGAATTCGCGGCCCTCCAGAACCAGGTCCAGCCGGCCTTCGAGCATGTAGATGAACTCGTCCTGGGTCGGATGGATGTGCGGCGGCACGAAGGTGCCGGGCGGGAAGGTCGCGTGCCAGGACATGGAGCTCTCGCTCAGCTGTTTCGGCACATAGGTCTGGCCCATGATGTTCCAGACGATGCCGTCTATGCCGGTCCCGGCCTTGGTGATGCCGGCGCTCATCGGCTGCATGGCTTGTCTCCCTCGCAATAGGTCGGGCCGGATCAAAGCCGAAGCCCGCGCCTGCGGCAACCGGCGCCTTGTCGTATGATTAGCGCGGCCCGGCCGTCCGGCTGCAGGCTGGCGATCCCGCCCGCGCGCGTGTATCGCTGCAGGTTTCAGCAAGCAGGACCCTTCTCCATGCTCACCTTTACCCGTCTCCAGGCCGATCGCTTCGACCGCATCTCCTTCACGCCGGAAACGCTGGTCGTCGCCGGCTGGGCCGGCCGCGACGAAGAGGCGATCAACCACCATATCGAGGAACTGGCGGCGATCGGCGTGCCGCGGCCCTCGTCGGTGCCGGTGTTCTATCGCGGCGCCAACGCGCTGGTGACGCAATCGACGCGCGTCGAGGTGCTGGGCCCGGATTCCTCGGGCGAGATCGAGCCGGTGATCGTCTCCCTCGCCGACGGCCTGTGGGTGACCGTCGGTTCCGACCATACCGACCGCAAGGCCGAGACGGTCGGCATCGCGCTGTCGAAGCAGCTCTGTGCCAAGCCGGTCGCGACCGTGCTGTGGAAGCTCGACGAGGTGGCGCCGCACTGGGACGAATTGATCCTGAGGTCGCATGTCGTGATCGACGGCAACCGCATGCTCTACCAGGAGGGCAAGCTCTCGGCGCTGCGCCCGCCGCAGGACCTGATCGCCAAATGGGCGGGCCAGCCGGCGCTGCCGCCGGCGACCGTCATGTTCGGCGGCACGCTCGGCGCCATCGGCGGCATCCGGCCGGCCGCACGCTTCGAAATGGAGCTGGTCGACCCCGTGCTCAACCGGGCGATCGACCATGCCTATGACATCGTCGACCTGCCGGTCGTGAGCTGACGCGTTTCCTTCAGGGCGGTCCGGCGGCCAGCACGGCCCGCCGGACATGGCGCTCGAGCAGGATCATCACGAGGAGCGCGCCAAGGGCTGCGCCGAAGGCGATGAGAAGCGCGGTCGAAGGTCCCGCCTGGCGGATCATCGCCGCGAAGATGACGGGCGAGATCGCGAAGACGATGTTCTGCGGCAGCGCCAGCCAGCCGGTCATGGTCGCATAGATCTGCCAGCCGAAAATGCCGAGCGGGGCGACGTTGCGCACGATCGACATGGCTCCGGCGGCAAGGCCATAGCCGACGACGAAGCCGATGGCGACCGCGGGCGTGGCGCTGCCGATGACGGGCAGCGCCACGGCGACCGGCATGATCGCGGCCGAGATGACGCCGATGGTGAGAATGCCGTAGCGCTTGCCGAGGGTCATCTCGGCAAACCGCGCCGAGATCTGCGCGGGGCCCATCAGGGCGCCGGCGGCGACAGCGAAGGCGGCGGAATGGCCATAGCCCTCGAGGATGCCGATGACATGCAGCGGCAAGCCCCATGAGACGAAGCCGGTCAGCGAAAAGCCGACGGCCATCAGGATGAACGCCTTGCGCCGGTCGGCCGGGTTGAGCGGCTGGACCGGCTGGCCGGCATCGGCGCCGGCGGCCATATCACGGCCATGCCCGTTCGGCATGCCGAGCCCGAAGGCATGGAGCGGCAGGCAGACGAAGAGCTGTGCGGCGGCGAAGACGAGGCAGGTCTCGCGCCAGCCGATGGCGGTATTGAGCCAGGCCGTGAGCGGCCAGAACAGGGTGGAGGAGAGGCCGCCCATGAGCATGAGCAGGCCGATCGACTGGCGGGCGCGCTGCCGGTCGATCTGGGCGAGGGCGGCGGTGGCGGCCTGGGTGAGGGCGAGCGGCGTGCCGAGGCCGATGAAGACCCAGCCGGCGAGGTAGCTCGCCAGCCCGTTCGCCCTGGACAGCACGATGAGCGCGAGGCCCATGAGGGCGGAACCGGCGACCATCGGCCAATGCGCGCCATGGCGGTCGATCATCCGGCCGAGACGCGGGCCGACCGCCGCGGCGACGACCAGCATGACCGAAACACCGGCAAAGACGCTTTCTCGGCCAAGGCCGAGCTCGGCTGTGAGCGGGCCGGCCAGGGTGGACGGCAGGTGATAGGTCGTGCCCCAGCCGATCACCTGCGTGACGGCGAGAAGCGCGGCGACCCGGACGGTGGCGGGATGAGTCGGCGGGGGCAGGTCGGGCATGTCGCGCTAATGAGGCCGATCAGACATTCGATTCACGCGTTGGGGGCTCCGGATCGGAAGTCGCCTGCGAGCCCGCCTCGACAGCACCGCCCGGGACCGTCCGATCCCGGCATCCGCCCGGGAGCCTCCCGAAGCGTCGACGAATGCCTGAATCGGATCGCCAGCATCGCTTGAGCCGGCAAAGGGCCACAACCCATCAAAAAGGCGCGGCTGCCCGGCGCTTCGGCAGACTGCGCGCTTTTGTGGCTTGGCAGCCTTGCCGCCGCCCGCCCATACTCGGTCCAAAGCGGCCGCGAAGTGCTGCGCGTCAGATCGGGAAGCAGAAGGGAATTTTCATGGCATTGGATCGATCCGCCGGGCGGCCGAGCCGTCGTGCACTGATGAAGCTCGCCGTCGCGGGCGGACTGGCGACGGCGATGCCGCCGGCCTTCCTCTGCCCCGAGGCGCTCGCGCAGGGGCGCAAGGTGCTGAACACGATGATCACGCCCGAGCCGCCGATCGTCGTGCCGGGCATCAACAATCAGGGACCGACGCTGATCGTCGGAGGCAAGCTGTTCGAAGGGCTGCTGTCCTACACGCCGCAGCTCGAACCACGACCGGGCCTCGCCAAGTCATGGGAGGTCGGCAGCGACAGTCTGACCTATACGTTCACCCTGCAGGCCGGCGTCACCTGGCACGACGGCAAGCCGTTCACCACCGACGACGTCATCTTCAACATCACCAAGCTGCACCCGGAGATCAATCCGCGTCTGCGCTCGACGCTGGCCAATATCGAGAGCGTCACCGCCAAGGATGCGTCGACCGTCGTCATCAAGCTGAAGACGCCGTTCGAGCCCTTCCTCATCAATTTCGACGCCATGACCCTGCCGATGCTGCCGAAGCATCTCTATGACGGCACGGACTATCGCAACAATCCGGCGAACCAGAATCCGGTCGGTACCGGGCCGTTCCGGTTCGGCGAGTGGCAGCGCGGCAATTTCATCCGTTTCGTCAAGTTCGACAAGTATTGGCAGCAGGGCAAGCCGCAGCTCGACGAGATCGTCTACCGGATCATTCCCGACGCCAACCTGCGCGGTGTCGCGCTGCAGTCCGGCCAGGTGCAGATGGCCGCCTTCAACGACATCGAGGCCTTCGACGTGCCGCGGTTCCGGGGCCTGCCCAATCTGGAAGTGGCGACGGCAGGCTGGGAGCTGTTCGGGCCGCTGTCCTGGATCGAGCTGAACAACCGGGTCAAGCCGCTCGACAACCCGAAGGTCCGGCGCGCGCTGTCCATGGCCATCGACCGCAACTTCATCCTGAACCGGCTGTGGTTCGGCGTCGGCAAGGTGGCGACGAGCCCGATCTCATCGACAACGAAATATTACGACCGGTCGTCGCGGCTGCCGGCCTTCAACATCGCCGAGGCCAACAAGCTGCTCGACGAGGCCGGCCTGCCGCGCAAGGCCGACGGCACGCGCTTCGAAATGCGCTTCATGTCGCTGCCTTATGGCGAGATCTGGAACCGGCTCGGCGAATATATCCGCCAGGCCTTCAGCCAGGTCGGCGTGAAACTCACCGCCGAAGCGGTCGATGCCGCCACCTGGGCGCGCCGGCTTGGCGACTGGGACTACGACATCACCGTCAATTTCGTCTACCAGTGGGGCGATCCGACGATCGGCGTCGAGCGCACCTACATTTCCTCGAACATCCAGAAGATCGCCTTCACCAACACCGAAGGCTATTCCAACCCCAAGGTGGACGAAGCCTTCCTGAAGGCGCGTCGTGCGGCCAAGGCCGAGGAGCGCCAGGCGGCGTTTGCCGAGGTGCAGAAGCTGCTGATCGAGGACATGCCGGTGATCTGGCTGCTCGAGCTCGCCTTCCCGACCATCACCGACAAGCGGCTGAAGAACGTCATCACCACGGCGACCGGCATCCATGCCGGCTTCGCCGATGTGACGCTCGGGTGACCGGCGTGGCGGCAGCGGGCATCGCGGGCGCCTGACATGGACGCCTCCCATTTCCTCATGTTCCTCGCCCAGCGCCTGATCAAGGCGCTGGGCGTGGTGGTCGGCGTGGTCATCCTCGCCTTCTTCCTGGTGCGGCTCGCCCCCGGCGATCCGGCCCTCGTCATCGCCGGCCAGTCGGGCGCGGCGGACGCGCAGTTCCTGGCGCAGCTGCGCCAGCAGTTCGGCCTCGACCGCTCGCTCGGCGAGCAGCTCTTCATCTATCTCAAGGGCATAGCATCGCTCGATTTCGGCTATTCACACCGGGTCCAGCGCACCGTCGGCAGCCTGATCGCCGAGCGCCTGCCGGCGACCATCCTGCTGACCGGCACCGCCTTCGCCTTCGCGGTCACGGTCGGCGTGACGCTCGGCGTGCTCGCGGCGCGGCGGGTCGGCACCTGGGCCGACAGCCTGATCACGGTCATCGCGCTGACCTGCTATGCGACGCCGCTGTTCTGGGTCGGCCTGCTGTTCATCCTGGTCTTCTCGATCTGGCTGAACTGGCTGCCGGCGATCGGCATGTATTCGATCGGCGAGGACCTGACGGGCCTTGCCTTCGCGCTCGACGTCGCGCGCTACCTGATCCTGCCCGCGCTGACGCTCGGCCTGTTCTTCATGGCGCTCTATGCCCGTCTGACGCGCGCCTCGATGCTGGAGGTGGCGACCCAGGATTTCGTCCGCACCGCGCGGGCCAAGGGCCTGAAGGAAGGCCCGATCGTGCGCCGGCACATCCTGAGGAACGCGCTCTTGCCGGTGATCGGCTTCGCCGGCGTGCAGGCCGGCACCATCGTCGGCGGCTCGGTGCTGGTCGAAACGGTGTTCGCCTGGCCCGGCGTCGGCCGGCTCGCCTTCGAGGCGCTGCTGGCGCGCGACTACAATCTCCTGCTCGGCGTCTTCATCGTGACCTCGGCCATGGCGGTGGTGATCAACCTGATCACCGACATCGTCTATGCGCTGGTCGACCCCCGCATCGAGGTGGGCGCATGAGTGCCTTCTGGAAACGCTTCTCGCGCAATATCGGCGCCGTGGTCGGGGTGGCGATCATGGCCGTGGTGCTGGCGCTCGCCGTGTTCGGGCCCTGGATCGCGCCCGGCAATCCCTGGGACATGGCCGGCGCGCCGGTCACGCCGCCGCTGGAGGAGGGTCATGTCCTCGGCACCGACATGCTCGGCCGCGACGTCTGGGCGACCATCGTCCACGGCGCGCGGGTATCGCTGATCATCGGCGCGGTGTCGACCGCGGCGGCGCTGCTCATCGGGGTCACGCTCGGCGCGATCGCCGGCTATGCCGGCGGCTTCGTCGACGATCTCATCATGCGCTTCACCGAATTCTTCCAGGCGATCCCGAGCTTCGTCCTGGCACTGCTGATCGTCGCGATCTTCCAGCCCTCGGTCGCGTCCATCGTGCTGGCGGTGGCGATCGTGTCCTGGCCGCCGGTGGCACGCGTCGTGCGCGGCGAGTTCCTGTCGCTGCGCTCGCGCGAATTCGTCCAGGCCGCGGTGGTGCTGGGGCAGGGCACCGGCACCATCGTGTTCCGGCAGATCCTGCCGAACGCGCTGTCGCCCATCGTCGTGCTCGCCTCCTTCATGGTGGCGACCGCGATTCTGCTCGAGGCGGCGCTGTCGTTTCTCGGGCTCGGCGATCCCAATGTCATGAGCTGGGGCTTCATGATCGGCGCCGGGCGCTCGACCATCCAGCTCGCCTGGTGGACCAGCGTCTTCCCGGGCATTGCGCTGTTTCTCACGGTGCTCGCCCTCAACCTGATCGGGGAGGGCCTTTCGGACGCGCTCAACCCGCGCCTGCATGACCGGGGTGGCGAATGACCCAGCCGATCATCTCGGTCCGCGACCTGACGGTGGCTCTGCCGCCGGGCGGCGACCGCCCGGAGGCGATCAGTGCGGTCTCCTTCGATCTCGCCGCCGGCGAGGTCCTGTGCATCGTCGGCGAATCCGGCTCGGGCAAGTCGATCGCCGCCTCGACGATCATGGGGCTCCTGCCGAAACGCCTGCCGGTGACCTCCGGCTCGGTCACCTTCGAGGGCCAGGACATTCTCGGCCTCAGCGCGGAGGCCAAGCGCTCGCTGCGAGGCCGGCGCGTCGCCATGATCTTCCAGGAGCCGATGACCGCGCTCAACCCGATCATGCCGATCGGACGCCAGATCGCCGAGGTGATGGAAGCCCATGACGTCGGCAATCCCGCCACGCGGCGAGCGCGGGCGCTGGAGCTGCTGGCCAATGTCGGCATTCCGGACCCCGCCCGGACCATCGACACCTATCCGTTCCGCCTGTCCGGCGGCCAGCGCCAGCGCGTGATGATCGCCATGGCCCTGGCGCTCGAGCCGGCCGTGCTGATCGCCGACGAACCGACCACCGCGCTCGACGTCACGACCCAGGCGCAGATCCTCCGGCTGATCCGCGACCTGCAGGCGACCAAGGGCACCGGCGTCCTGTTCATCACCCACGATTTCGGCGTGGTGGCCGATATTGCCGACCGCGTCGCGGTCATGAGCAAGGGCCGGATCGTCGAGATCGGCAGCCGCGACGAGGTGCTGAACCAGCCGCGCCATCCCTATACGCAGCGCCTCATCGCCGCCGTCCCACATTTCTCGGCCCATGCGCGCCAGGCCGTGGCGGCGCCGCCGCTGCTCGACATCAAGGACGTCTCCAAGGTGTTCCACCGCGGCGGCTTCCTCGTCCGGCGCAGCGAGGTGAAGGCGGTGAACGATGCTTCGCTCGTCGTCGCGCGGGGCGAGACGGTCGGCCTCGTCGGCGAATCGGGCTCGGGCAAGTCGACGCTCGCGCGCTGCGTCGTGCGCCTCTACGACCCCTCGGCCGGCTCCATCCTGTTCGACGGCACCGACATCGCCCAGCTCGGCAAGGCGGCGATCAAGCCGCTGCGCAAGAAGATCCAGATGGTGTTCCAGGACCCCTTCGCGTCGCTCAACCCGCGCCGGAGGGTCGGCGACATCATTGCCGAGGGGCCGATCACCCACGGCGTGGCGCGGGCGACCGCGCTCGGCCGCGCGCGCGAGCTGCTTGGCCTCGTCGGGCTTGACGCCGGCGCCATCGACCGTTTTCCCCACGAATTTTCCGGCGGTCAGCGCCAGCGCATCGGCCTTGCCCGGGCGCTGGCGCTGGAGCCGGACCTGCTCGTGGCGGACGAACCGGTCTCGGCGCTCGACGTATCCGTGCAGGCCCAGGTGCTCGATCTGATCTCCGACCTGAAGGCGCGGCTCGGCCTCACCATGCTGTTCATCACCCACGACCTGCGTGTCGCCGCGCAGATCTGCGACAGGATCGCGGTGATGAAGCGCGGCGAGATCGTCGAGCTCGGCCCGACCGCGGAGGTCTTCGCAAATCCCCGCCACGCCTATACGCGCGAGCTGCTGGCGGCGATCCCCGGCCAGGCCTGGGAGGCGACGCGCCAGGCCGGCGTGAAGCCTGCCTCTTGATCCGGCGCGCGGAATGTGGTCACTCCCGGAGCCGGCGCGGGTATAGCTCAATGGTAGAGCAGCAGCCTTCCAAGCTGAATATGCGGGTTCGATTCCCGCTACCCGCTCCATTTTCTGTCCGGCGCACCTCCAGCATCGTGGCATTGCAGGCGCGGTTCGTCGTGCGCTTCAGGCCTTAGCCATGTCTCCGGGGGCCGGTGCGCCAAGCTGTGGAGCAGGTCGCGTGCTCCGAGGCGCCTTGCCGCGGAAGCCGCCGTTCCGGCGGGCCGGAAACGCCCTAGTCTCCCGCCGTTTCATCGGCCGGATCGGTGAGCGCAGGTGGCCAGGCGTCGGGCACCGCGCTTTCGCCTTTGGCGAGGGCCAGCAGCCTATCGCGGAAAAAGCGCGCCAGCGGAGCCGGCGCCACCTTGGCGGGCCAGATGATACCGATCGGGTCAGGCTGAGGCAGCATGATCAGGGGGGTGAGGCCGACCCATCCACGCGCCGCCCACTGGCGCGCCATGTCGCGTGCGGCGAGCGCCACGAGAGGCATCGCTTCCATCAGCCTCAGTTGCGTCTGGATCGAATTGGTCTCGATCGACCTGACCGGTTGTGACAGCGATTGCTGGGTCATGAACGCGTCGAAATGTCGACGGATCGGCGTTTCCTTCAGGGGCAGGCACCAGGAATAGGCGAGCAGGTCTGCCCATTGCAGATCCGGCTGCGACAGGATGGGGTGACCGGGGGAGGCGACGACCCGATAGTGTTCGGATAGCGCGACAGGGCCCCCGACGAGGTCGGGCGCCAGGAGCGCGGGCACCATCCGCCCCATCACCAGATCGAGGCTGCCGGCGCGCAGATCCAGCAACAGTCCCGGCAGCAGCCCGTCGCGGAGCTGAATGACGGTTTCGGGATATCGCTCCTTCAACTGGGCAATCGCCTTGACCAGCAGGTCCTGCGCGGAGATCGCCTGCAATCCGATTCGCAGAAGACCCTGGCCGCCACTGGCCAACAAGCCGATATCTTCGCTCAGCATGTCCATTTCGGCGGCGATGCGCCGGCCGGCGCGAACGAAACGCAGGCCCGCTTCCGTCGGCACGATCGCCCGGCCGCTGCGCTCGAACAGCTGCGTGCCGAGCGCGGCCTCCGCTTCGGCAATGGTCTTGGATACCGCGGCCTGAGACACGAACAGGCGCTGCGCCGCGACCGTCACGCTGCCGCAACCGGCCACCGTCAGCACCGTCCGCAGGTGCCGCAGCTTGATGCGGTCCGTCGTCGATCCCATCGCGACCCGCCCCTCTGCCCTTAGTCTCTTAACCTAGAGGTTATGCAACAAAGCCATAAATTCATTTCCGCTTGCCTGCAACCGGCTCTAGGGGAACGCAAAGATAATGAATCAAAGCCAAGAACAGGGAGGCTACGCATGCAGCAATCTGCCACTCGACCGTTTGAGGCTGGTCTGGCCATGCCGGGCAAAGCCGACGCCCAGGTGCCGCGCCGGGCCGTTTTCGCGGCTGTTCTGGGCAATTGGCTCGAATTTTTCGACTTTACCGTCTATGCCCTGTTCGCGGTGATGATCGGCAAGCAATTCTTCCCGGTCGAGAGCGCCTCGGGTCAGCTGCTGCTCTCCCTGGCGACGTTCGGCGTTGGCTTCCTGATGCGACCGCTTGGCGGAATAGTTATAGGTTCCTATGCCGACCGGGTCGGCCGCAAGGCCGCGCTGACGCTGACCATGATGCTGATGGCCATCGGCACCGGGATCATCGGCTTCACGCCGTCATACGAACAGATCGGGCTCGCCGCGCCGTTGCTGGTCGTCTTCGCCCGTCTGCTCCAGGGCTTTTCCGCCGGCGGAGAACTCGGCGCGGCAACGACCTATCTCGTCGAAATTGCCCCGCAAGGCCGGCGCGGCCTGTTCGGCAGCTGGCAATATGCCAGCCAGGGGCTCGCGACCCTGGCCGCCAGCCTCATGGGCTTTGCGCTGACTCAGTCGCTGACGCCCGACGACATGAACAGCTGGGGGTGGCGCATCCCGTTCATCTTCGGCCTGCTGATCGGCCCGGTCGGCTTCTACATCCGCCGGCACATGCACGAGACCGCCGCTGCGACCGAGCGTCACGAAAGCTCCGGCGCCGTGCTGCAGACGCTCTTCACCAGGCATTTGGGCCTCATCCTGATCGGCATTCTCACCATCATGGGCGGCACGATCAGCAGCTACATCATCGGCAAATACATGACGACCTATGCACTGCACACGCTGCGCATGCCGGCCAGCGTCGCCATGCTCGCCAGCGTCGTCAGCGGTCTCGTCATCGTTTTCGGCTCGCTGCTGGGGGGCTGGCTGTCCGACCGTTACGGCCGTCGGGCGCTGATGATCCTGCCGCGCGTGCTGTTCGTGCTGGCCGTCTACCCGGCCTTCCTGCTGATCACGACCGCGCAGAGCACCGGCACTCTGCTCGCGATGATCGCGCTCCTGGCGCTGTTCCAGGCCATGAGCGGGGCGGTCGGCATCATCGCTCTGCCGGAATGCTTCCCGCGCGCGGTCCGCACGTCCGGCCTGTCGATCACCTATGCGCTGGGCGTCACCATTTTCGGCGGCACCGCTCAGCTCTTCGTCACCTGGCTGCTCGACGCGACCGGCAATCCGATGGCGCTCGCCTGGTATCTGGTGGCGACCAACCTCGTCACGATCTGGGCCCTGTTCAAGCTGCGCCCGCCGGAGGCGGCGGATCGCCTGGGCTGAACCGCTGCCTCGGGGGGAGAGGCTCCGACGTGATGTCCGGAGACAGTGGCCGGCGGGGCCATCCCCGCCGGCCCCACGCTGCAGGAAGGTCAACCATGCGAACCCAGGTCGTCATCATCGGTGCGGGCCCGTCGGGGCTGCTGCTCGGTCAGTTGCTCGCCAATAGCGGCATCGACGCCGTCATTCTGGAACGGGCGGAGCGCGACTATGTGCTCGGTCGCGTGCGCGCCGGCGTGCTGGAGCAGGGGACGGTCGATCTGCTCGACGAGGCCGGCGTCGGCGCGCGAATGCACGCCGAGGGCCTGCCGCACGACGGCATTTCGCTGGCTTACGGCCATGAGCTGCACCGCATCGGTCTGCACGATCTGACCGGCAGGCGTGTCATGATCTACGGCCAGACCGAGGTGACGCACGACCTGATGAGCGAGCGCGAGGCGAGCGGGGCGACGACCATCTATTCGGCTGGCCAGGTCCAGCCACACGGTTTCGACGGGGCATCGCCCTACGTCACCTATGAGAAGGACGGGACCACGCACCGTATCGATTGCGATTTCATCGCCGGCTGCGACGGCTTCCACGGCATCAGCCGGAAATCGGTGCCGCCGGACGCGCTGCGCACCTACGAGCGAGCCTATCCGTTCGGTTGGCTGGGCATTCTCGCCGAGGTGCCGCCGGCCGATCACGAACTGATCTACGCCAACCATCCGCGCGGCTTCGCGCTCTGCTCCATGCGATCGGAGTGTCGCAGCCGGTACTATGTCCAGTGCCCGCTCGACGACAAGGTCGAGGCCTGGAGCGACGAGCGCTTCTGGGACGAACTGCGTCGACGGTTGCCCGCGGAGGCGGCCGATCGCGTCATCGCCGGGCCGTCCTTCGAAAAGACGATCGCCCCGCTGCGCTCCTTCGTCGCCGAGCCGATGCAGTTCGGGCGCCTCTCGCTGGTCGGCGACGCGGCCCACATCGTGCCGCCCACCGGCGCCAAGGGCCTCAACCTCGCCGCCAGCGACGTGCGCTATCTCTTCGAAGGCTTGCGGGAGCATTATCGCGACCGATCACCGGCAGCCCTTCAGGCCTATTCTTCAAGAGCCCTGGCTCGGGTCTGGAAGGCGGTGCGCTTTTCCTGGTGGATGACCACGATGCTGCATCGCTTCCCCGATACGGGCGCCTTCGGCCAGCGTATCCAGGAGGCCGAACTCGATTACGTCGTGCATTCGCGCGCCGCATCGACCGCGCTCGCCGAGAACTATGTCGGCTTGCCCTATTGACCCGCTGTGGCGCGTCGCTGCGGCCGCAGAGAATGTGGGGGGCCTGTGGCGGCCGCCGGCGATCTGTTCGAGGGGCATTCCGGCGAACGGCGACCGAAGAGCGGCCGTCCTTCGGAGGCGATCCAAGACGATCGCGCTTTGCCGTGCTGGCCCGGCGCTGTCTTCCGTGGCTGCCGGACTTTTGTCGCGGGGCAACGGGCAGCGCGCCAATATGGCACCGCTTGGGGATTGTTGTCGCGTGAGGCGCCGGGCCGCTGCCGGCGCCATTTGTCAGCCGGATGAGGCGGGCCGGGGCCAACGTTCTGGCGACATTCCTCATTGCCGCCACCACGATTCTGGTTGTCGAGGCAGCCAGCCCCAACGGCGGCTGGACGGCCGTCGGCGCGATCGTCTGGATCGCGGGGGGCAGTCCGTCTCGTGGTCCATGCGCGCGGCCGAGAGCCCCGCGTGACGGCGCACGCTCTTCGCGGTCAGCGTCGTCGGCATCGGCGTCGCGCTGTGGCCGGCTCCGGCCCAGGCGGGCCGTCTGGAACAGGGCGGAGCCCTGATCGAGGGCTGTCGCGGCAGCTCTTACAGGCCTTGGAAATGCAGGGCTAATTCGATCAGGGCCGATCGTGCGAGGCCGCCGAGCGGCACGGCCTCGCGCCCAATCGCCGGTTTTTCGCAGGGAAGGTGGCCCGTTGCCGGCTGAGGCTCTTGCGGAACGCCTGAAATCCCACTATCCCCACGCCCCGAGATGTGGTCGTTCCGGCCGCAGGTTCCAATTCGATCCGTCGAGAGGCGTCCCATGGCCAAGGAAAAGTTCGCACGCAACAAGCCGCACTGCAACATCGGCACGATCGGTCACGTCGACCACGGCAAGACGTCGCTGACGGCGGCGATCACGAAGGTCCTGGCGGAGAGCGGTGGCGCGACGTTCACGGCCTATGACCAGATCGACAAGGCGCCGGAAGAGAAGGCGCGCGGCATCACGATCTCGACGGCGCATGTCGAATACGAGACGACGAACCGTCACTACGCGCATGTCGACTGCCCCGGTCACGCGGACTACGTGAAGAACATGATCACGGGCGCGGCGCAGATGGACGGGGCGATCCTGGTCGTGTCGGCGGCCGACGGCCCGATGCCGCAGACGCGCGAGCACATCCTGCTGGCGCGCCAGGTCGGCGTTCCCGCGCTGGTGGTGTTCCTGAACAAGGTCGACATGGTGGACGACGCCGAGCTGCTCGAACTGGTCGAGCTCGAGGTGCGCGAGCTCTTGTCGAAGTACGACTTCCCGGGCGACGACATTCCGATCACGAAGGGCTCGGCGCTGTGCGCGCTGGAGGACCGCGAGCCGGCGATCGGCCGCGACGCGGTGCTCAAGCTGATGCAGACGGTTGACGAGTACATCCCGCAGCCGGAGCGTCCGGTGGACCAGCCGTTCCTGATGCCGATCGAAGACGTGTTCTCGATCTCGGGCCGCGGCACGGTGGTGACCGGCCGCGTCGAGCGCGGCATCGTGAAGGTGGGCGAGGAAGTCGAGATCGTCGGCATCAAGGACACCGCCAAGACGACGGTGACGGGCGTCGAAATGTTCCGCAAGCTGCTCGACCAGGGCCAGGCGGGCGACAATATCGGCGCGCTGCTGCGCGGCACGAAGCGCGAGGACGTGGAGCGCGGGCAGATCCTGTGCAAGCCGGGCTCGGTGAAGCCGCACACCAAGTTCAAGGCCGAGGCCTACATCCTGACGAAGGAGGAGGGTGGCCGTCACACGCCGTTCTTCACCAACTATCGTCCGCAGTTCTACTTCCGCACCACCGACGTGACCGGCATCGTGCACCTGCCCGAGGGCACCGAAATGGTCATGCCGGGCGACAACATCGCCATGACGGTCAACCTGATCGTGCCGATCGCCATGGAAGAGAAGCTGCGCTTCGCCATCCGTGAAGGCGGCCGCACCGTCGGTGCCGGCGTCGTCGCTTCCATCATCGAGTAATCCACAAGTCGGTCATTGATCGCGCCGCCGCGGGGGACTATACCCTGCGGCGAAGCGGCCAAGCCGCCCTGAAGGGGTATAGCTCAGCTGGTAGAGCGGCGGTCTCCAAAACCGCAGGTCGCGGGTTCGAACCCTGCTGCCCCTGCCAAATTCGAAAGCCCTGGCGATCCGTTCGCCGGGGCTTTTTCTTGGACCCCGTGCCGCCCGGGGGAGGGCGGCCAGCCGCCGAATCGCCCAGGGCCGGGACGGCAGGCCACGGACCGGACTTTATCGCGCCGTCCGTCAGTGGCGCGCCGGCGACGCCTCATTGCGGGACCGCGCTCTCGGGACCGGGCCGCAAGGCCCTTTTCCTTGACGGCTTCGGCGGTTTCCGCTAGCAGAGCGCACTCCCTGCCGGCCCGGTGACGGACATCCGGCGGGACGCGCTTCCTTCTTGAGAGGCCGATGCGCCGGTCCTGGTCCGAAACGGAACGGGGCGGCGATCGGCCTTGTTCGGATTCAGTTCATGGCCAAGACCAACCCTTTCGAGTTCATGCAGCAGGTTCGCCAGGAGGCCAACAAGGTCACCTGGCCGACCCGCAAGGAAGTCGGAATCACCACGCTGATGGTCTTCATCTTCATGGTCGTGTCGGCAGTCTTCTTCTTTGCCGCTGATTCCATCATTCGCTGGGGCGTCCAGACGCTCCTTTCACTCGGAAGCTGACCGGGGGACCCCATGGCGAAGCAGTGGTACGTCGTTCACGCCTATTCCAACTTCGAGAACAAGGTGGCCGAGGCGATCCGCGAGGGCGCGGCGCAGCGCGGCCTGTCCGACCTGTTCGAAGACATCCTCGTGCCCAAGGAACGGGTGGTCGAGGTGCGCCGCGGCCGCAAGGTCGACACCGAGCGCAAGTTTTTCCCCGGCTATGTCCTGGTCAAGATGGACATGACCGATCAGGCCTATCACCTGATCAAGAACACGCCGAAGGTCACCGGCTTCCTCGGCGCCGACAAGAAGCCCATGCCGATCCCGGAAGCCGAGGCGATGCGCATCGCCCAGCAGGTCCAGGAGGGCGTCGACCGTCCGAAGGCGACCGTCTCCTTCGAGGTCGGCGAGAAGGTCAAGGTCAATGACGGCCCGTTCGCCTCGTTCGAAGGCTTCGTCGAGGAAGTCGACGACGCCCGCGCGCGGCTCAAGGTCGCGGTGTCCATTTTCGGCCGGCCGACGCCGGTCGAGCTCGAATTCGGTCAGGTCGACAAGCTCTGACCGCAAGAGCCGGCCGGCGGGGCGCGATCGCCCCGATGGCCGGAACCGGGGCGGCTCGCCGCTCCGTTCACCCGTGGGAGGCGAGGGGCGGCGGTTCGCCAGCGCCCTGGACCCGACCACGAAACCCAACCGACGACCCCTAGAGGGTCCGTCAGGAGGTCATCATGGCGAAGAAAATCGTCGGCTTCATTAAGCTGCAAGTGCCGGCGGGCGCTGCCAATCCGTCCCCGCCGATCGGCCCCGCGCTCGGTCAGCGCGGCCTGAACATCATGGAATTCTGCAAGGCCTTCAACGCGAAGACCCAGCAGATGGAAAAGGGCATGCCGATCCCGGTGATCATCACCGCCTATCAGGATCGCTCCTTCACCTTCGAGATGAAGCAGCCCCCGGTCACCTACTTCATCAAGAAGGCGGCCAAGATCGACAAGGGCCACGCGACCACCGGCCGCGGCTTCGCCGGCAAGATCACCCGCGCCCAGATCGCCGAGATCGCCAAGGCGAAGATGGTCGACATGAACTGCGACACGGTCGAATCGGCCTCGTCGATGATCGAAGGCTCGGCCCGTTCGATGGGCCTCGAGGTCGTGGGGTGAGATCATGAGCGGCAAGCGTTACCGGAAGGCCCTCGAGGGCATCGACACCAACAAGACCTACGCCATCGACGACGCCGTGAAGCTCATCAAGGAGCGCGCCACGGCCAAGTTCGACGAGACGGTCGAGATCGCCATGAATCTCGGCGTCGATCCGCGCCACGCCGACCAGATGGTCCGTGGCGTCTGCAACCTGCCGAACGGCTCCGGCCGGACGCTGCGGGTTGCCGTCTTCGCCCGCGGCCCCAAGGCCGAAGAGGCGCTGAAGGCGGGGGCCGACGTGGTCGGCGCCGAGGATCTCGTGGAGACCGTGCAGTCGGGCAAGATCGACTTCGACCGCTGCATCGCGACCCCGGACATGATGGGCCTCGTCGGCCGTCTTGGTAAGGTGCTCGGCCCGCGCGGCATGATGCCGAACCCGAAGGTCGGCACCGTCACCATGGACGTCACCGGTGCGGTGAAGGCTTCCAAGGGCGGCGCCGTCGAGTTCCGCGTCGAGAAGGCCGGCATCATCCACTCGGCCGTCGGCAAGGTCTCGTTCGACCAGGCGAAGCTCGTGGAGAACATCAAGGCTTTCGCCGATGCCGTCGTGAAGGCCAAGCCGACCGGCGCGAAGGGCACCTATGTCCAGCGCATCGCCATCTCCTCGACCATGGGGCCGGGCGTGAAGGTCGATGCCGGCAGCGTCCTGAACGGGTGATCGGGCCCGAAGGCTGTTGAAAAAGGATGACGCGCTCCCTATCTCACGGGGTGCGTCATCCGGCCGCTCCAGGAGCAGTCGCGCGATTGTCAATGAAAAAATTGTACTCGCCACTTGGCAAGTGGAACAGCCTTTGCTAGATGAGCCGACCTGGGGTGTGGGAGACCGCGCCCCGATTCCGTTTGGGCCATGGGCCGCTGCGCTGTCGTCGCGGTGGCCATCAGCGAGGATCTGACGGCGGAGTGTTCCGGGACCTCGATCAGAGTCCGATACGAATTTAACCAGCTTCCGTTCGGGACAACCCGGGCGGCAAGGCCGACCGAATTTGTCTCCGCGCCCTCGGGCCGGGGAGGAGACGGCCGGAATGTCCTGTCCGAGACTGCAGGCGGGGGTTCGCCCTCTTAATCGCCAAGCCTGCACAGACGGGTGAAGACCGTTTCAGCGGCGAATGCCGCAGGATCGGTTCGAACTCATTGCACCTCGGCCGGCGGGTGGAAACATCCGGCGGTGTCCTGAGGGGACAGGGCCGAACGTCGATGGCTGTGATCCGGCATCCCCGGAAAGCCGCCCTCGGCAGGTGCAACCCGGGATGGCCGATGAGGTCATCCCGATCCAGAGAGAGCACAAAGTGGATCGCGCGGAAAAGAAAGAGCTCGTCGGCTCGCTCAAGGAGGTCTTCCAGACCTCGAGCGTCGTCGTCGTCGCTCACTATTCCGGCCTGACCGTCGCGCAGATGCAGGACCTCCGTCGCAAGATGAAGGCCCAGGGCGCGTCGGTGAAGGTCACCAAAAACCGCCTCGCGAAGATCGCTCTCGAAGGCACGGACGTCGCGTCCATCGGGGGTCTTCTGACGGGACCCACGATCCTGGCCGTCAGCCAGGACCCGGTCGCGGCGCCGAAGGTCGCCGTCGAATTCGCCAAGGCCAACGACAAGTTCGTGGTCCTCGGCGGTGCGATGGGCAAGACCGCACTGAACCCCGACGGAGTGAAGGCTCTCGCCACGCTCCCGTCGCTCGACGAACTGCGCGCCAAGCTCGTGGGCCTCATCCAGGCTCCGGCTACCAAGATCGCTCAGCTCTCGACCGCGCCTGCTGCCAAGCTCGCGCGCGTGTTCGGTGCCTATGCCGACCGAGACAAAGCTGCGTGAGGCTCCTCTCACACTCGAAACGTTCGAACCGATCTATAAGGAAGATTTGAAATGGCCGATCTCGCCAAAATCGTCGAAGAACTCTCCTCGCTCACCGTCCTCGAGGCCGCTGAGCTCGCCAAGCTGCTCGAAGAGAAGTGGGGCGTCTCGGCCGCCGCTGCCGTTGCCGTCGCCGCGGCTCCGGGCGCCGGCGGTGGCGCTGCCGCCGCTGCCGAGGAGCAGACCGAGTTCACCGTCGTGCTCGCCGCCGCCGGCGACAAGAAGATCGAGGTGATCAAGGAAGTCCGCGCCATCACCGGCCTTGGCCTGAAGGAAGCCAAGGACCTGGTCGAGGGCGCTCCGAAGCCGGTCAAGGAAGGCGTTGCCAAGGACGAGGCCGAGAAGCTGAAGAAGCAGCTCGAGGCCGCCGGCGCCAAGGTCGAGCTGAAGTGATTGACGCCTGCGGGCGGCCGCTTGCGGCCGCCCGCGGATCCTCTCCGTCGCGGGCGACTGCGGCGGGGATGTGCCGCGCCGCGGCACGCATTCGATGAGCGGGCGTTCCGTCCGCGTGGTGCAACAAGTGTCGAACGCTTGACCGGACGGTCCAGGGTCGTGTCATCCGACCCGTCGTGGACCGTCCGGTCAGGCGTCTGCGGAGAGGCGGTTCGCTGACGACCGCCGCCTCCGCTGGGACCAGGGCCGCCGCCGACGCCGAGCGGCCCAAGCGAGGGAGCGACATGGCTCAGACCTTCACCGGCCGCAAGCGGTTCCGCAAGTTCTTCGGTAAGATCAGGGAAGTCGCGACGATGCCGAACCTCATCGAGGTTCAGAAGTCGTCATACGACCAGTTCCTGATGGTGGAGGAGCCGCAGGGCGGCCGCCTCGACGAAGGCTTGCAGGCGGTCTTCAAATCGGTGTTTCCGATCACCGATTTCTCCGGCAGCGCCATGCTGGAGTTCGTGAAATATGAGTTCGAACCGCCGAAATACGACGTCGACGAGTGCCGCCAGCGGGGCATGACCTTTGCCGCGCCGCTGAAGGTGACGCTGCGCCTGATCGTGTTCGATGTCGATGCCGATACCGGCGCCAAGTCGGTCAAGGACATCAAGGAGCAGGACGTCTACATGGGCGACATCCCGCTCATGACGTCGAACGGCACCTTCATCGTCAACGGCACCGAGCGCGTCATCGTCTCGCAGATGCACCGCTCGCCGGGCGTGTTCTTCGATCACGACAAGGGCAAGACCCACTCCTCGGGCAAGCTCCTGTTCGCCGCCCGCATCATCCCCTATCGCGGTTCCTGGCTCGACATCGAGTTCGACGCCAAGGACATCGTCTACGCCCGTATCGACCGGCGCCGGAAGATCCCGGTGACGTCGCTGCTCTATGCCCTCGGCATGGACAGCGAGGACATCCTCTCCACCTTCTACAACCGCATCGTCGTCTCCAAGGACAAGAAGGACGGCTGGCGCATGCCCTACGACCCGACGCGCATGCGCGGGTTCAAGGCGACCGCCGACCTGATCGACGCCGATTCCGGCGAGGTCGTGCTGGAGGCCGGCAAGAAGCTGGCGGTGCGCGAGGCCAAGAAGCTCGCCGAGAAGGGCCTGAAGGCGCTCCGCATGACCGCGGAAGAGCTGGCCGGCCGCTATCTCGCCGAGGACATGGTCAACATGAAGACCGGTGAGATCTACGCCGAGGCCGGCGAGGAGATCACCGAGAAGATGCTGAAGATGCTGGTGGCCGAGGGCTACCACGACATCGCGACGCTCGACATCGATCACGTCACCATCGGCGCCTATATCCGCAACACGCTGGTCGGCGACAAGAACATGACGCGCGAGGACGCGCTGTTCGACATCTACCGCGTGATGCGCCCGGGCGAGCCGCCGACCGTGGACACGGCGGAAGCCATGTTCCATTCGCTGTTCTTCGATTCCGAGCGCTACGACCTCTCCGCGGTCGGCCGCGTGAAGATGAACATGCGTCTCGACCTGACCGCCGAGGACACCGTGCGCATCCTGCGCAAGGACGACATCCTGGCCGTGGTCAAGACCCTGGTCGAGCTGCGCGACGGCAAGGGCGAGATCGACGACATCGACCACCTCGGCAACCGCCGCGTGCGCTCGGTCGGCGAGCTCATGGAGAACCAGTACCGCGTCGGCCTGCTGCGCATGGAGCGCGCGATCAAGGAGCGCATGTCCTCGGTCGAGATCGACACGGTCATGCCGCAGGACCTGATCAACGCCAAGCCGGCGGCGGCCGCGGTCCGCGAGTTCTTCGGCTCCTCGCAGCTCTCGCAGTTCATGGACCAGACCAATCCGCTGTCGGAGATCACCCACAAGCGCCGCCTGTCGGCGCTCGGCCCGGGCGGTCTGTCGCGCGAGCGTGCCGGCTTCGAGGTGCGCGACGTGCACCCGACCCATTACGGCCGCATCTGCCCGATCGAGACGCCGGAAGGCCCGAATATCGGCCTGATCAACTCGCTCGCGACCTTCGCCCGGGTCAACAAGTACGGCTTCATCGAGACGCCGTACCGCAAGGTGCGCGACGGCCGGGTCACCGACGAGGTGGTCTATCTCTCCGCCATGGAGGAGGGCAAATACGCCGTCGCCCAGGCGAACGCGCCGATCGACAAGACCGGCAAGTTCGTCGAGGACCTCGTCATCTCCCGCCAGGCCGGCGAAGTGCTGCTGCTGCCGGTCGACCGCGTCGACTTCATGGACGTGTCGCCGAAGCAGCTCGTCTCGGTCGCCGCGGCGCTGATCCCGTTCCTCGAGAACGACGACGCCAACCGCGCGCTGATGGGCTCCAACATGCAGCGGCAGGCCGTGCCGCTGGTGAAGGCCGATGCGCCCTTCGTCGGCACCGGCATGGAGTCGGTGGTGGCCCGTGACTCGGGCGCCGCCATCGCGGCCCGCCGGACCGGCGTGGTCGACCAGGTGGACGCCACCCGTATCGTCATCCGCGCGACCGAGGATCTCGATCCGACCAAGTCGGGTGTCGACATCTATCGCCTGATGAAGTTCCAGCGTTCCAACCAGAACACCTGCATCAACCAGCGTCCGCTGGTGCGGGTGGGCGACATCGTCAAGAAGGGCGAGATCCTGGCCGACGGCCCGTCGACCGATCTCGGCGATCTGGCGCTCGGCCGCAACGTGCTCGTCGCGTTCATGCCGTGGAACGGCTACAACTTCGAGGACTCGATCCTCCTGTCCGAGCGGATCGTCAAGGAAGACGTCTTCACCTCGATCCACATCGAGGAATTCGAGGTGATGGCCCGCGACACCAAGCTGGGGCCTGAGGAAATCACGCGCGACATTCCGAACGTGTCGGAAGAGGCGCTGAAGAACCTCGACGAAGCCGGCATCGTCTATATCGGCGCGGAAATGCAGCCGGGCGACATCCTGGTCGGCAAGATCACGCCGAAGGGCGAGAGCCCGATGACGCCGGAGGAGAAGCTCCTGCGCGCCATCTTCGGCGAGAAGGCCTCGGACGTGCGCGACACCTCGCTGCGTGTGCCCCCGGGCGTCACCGGCACGGTCGTCGAGGTCCGCGTGTTCAACCGGCATGGCGTCGACAAGGACGAGCGTGCCCAGGCGATCGAGCGCGAGGAGATCGAGCGGCTCGCCAAGGACCGCGACGACGAGCAGGCGATCCTCGACCGCAACGTCTATGGCCGCCTGACCGAGCTCCTGGAGAACAAGACCGCGATTGCCGGTCCGAAGGGCTTCAAGAAGGATACGGTGCTGACCCGCGAGGTGATCACCGAGTATCCGCGCGGCCAGTGGTGGGCGTTCGGCGTCGCCGACGACGCGCTGATGGCCGAGATCGAGGCCATGCGCAAGCAGTACGACGAGTCCAAGCGCCGCCTCGAGCAGCGCTTCCTCGACAAGGTCGAGAAGCTGCAGCGCGGCGACGAGCTGCCGCCCGGCGTGATGAAGATGGTCAAGGTCTTCGTCGCCGTGAAGCGCAAGATCCAGCCGGGCGACAAGATGGCCGGCCGGCACGGCAACAAGGGTGTCGTGTCGCGGATCGTGCCGCTCGAGGACATGCCGTTCCTCGAGGACGGCACGGCGGTCGACATCGTGCTCAACCCGCTCGGCGTGCCGAGCCGCATGAATGTCGGCCAGATCCTCGAGACCCATCTCGGCTGGGCCGCCGCAGGCCTCGGCAAGATGGTCGGTCAGGCCTACGACGCCTATATGAAGAGCAAGGACGTCAAGCCGCTGAAGGAGACCTTCGGCAAGATCTACGGGGACGACCCGCAGGTCTCGGCGCTCGACGAGGCGAATCTCGTGGAGCTCGCGCGCAACACGCGCCGCGGCGTCCACTTCGCCACGCCGGTCTTCGACGGCGCCAAGGAGACCGACATCGAAAGCATGCTGGACACGGCCGGGCTGAACCATTCCGGCCAGGTCAAGCTGTTCGACGGCAAGACCGGCGAGGCTTTCGACCGGCAGGTGACGGTCGGCTACATCTACATGCTGAAGCTGCACCATCTGGTGGACGACAAGATCCACGCCCGTTCCATCGGTCCTTACTCGCTCGTCACGCAGCAGCCGCTGGGCGGCAAGGCGCAGTTCGGCGGCCAGCGCTTCGGCGAAATGGAGGTCTGGGCGCTGGAGGCCTATGGCGCGGCCTATACGCTGCAGGAGATGCTGACGGTGAAGTCGGACGACGTCGCCGGCCGCACCAAGGTCTACGAGGCGATCGTCCGTGGCGACGACACATTCGAGGCCGGCATCCCGGAAAGCTTCAACGTGCTGGTGAAGGAAATGCGGTCGCTCGGCCTCAATGTCGAGCTCACCTCCAGCAAGCCGACGCGCGGCGCCGGCACCGACGAGCCGCCGCGCCGCGAGGCTGCCGAATAGGCGTGAAAGCCCGCGTGCCGCGGGACCGGGGTCCGCCCGGTCCCGAGAGGCCTGTTCACATCGGCCGGGGTCGTCCCCGGCCCGGATTTTCTCCCGGTAGACCGGGACATTGGAGACGGCGATGAACCAAGAGGTCGCGAATCTCTTCAATCCGACGACGCAGCCGGCGACGTTCGATCAGATCAAGATCTCGATCGCGAGCCCGGAAAAGATCCTGTCGTGGTCGTTCGGCGAGATCAAGAAGCCGGAGACGATCAACTACCGCACGTTCAAGCCGGAGCGTGACGGCCTGTTCTGCGCGCGCATTTTCGGGCCGATCAAGGACTACGAGTGCCTGTGCGGCAAGTACAAGCGGATGAAGTACAAGGGCATCATCTGCGAGAAGTGCGGCGTCGAGGTCACGCTGTCGCGCGTCCGCCGCGAGCGCATGGGCCATATCGAGCTCGCCGCTCCGGTTGCCCATATCTGGTTCCTGAAGTCGCTGCCGAGCCGCATCGGCCTGCTGCTCGACATGCCGCTGAAGGATCTCGAGCGGATCCTCTATTTTGAATATTACGTCGTCCTCGAGCCGGGCCTGACCGCTCTGAAGGAGCGCCAGCTCCTGTCCGAGGAGGAGTATATCCGCGCCCAGGACGAGTACGGCGACGACAGCTTCACCGCCATGATCGGCGCCGAGGCCATCCGCGAGCTGCTGCGCGGCCTGGACCTGGAAAAGCTCGCCGCCGATACCCGCAAGGAGATCGCCGAGGCGACCACCGAGCTGAAGCCGAAGAAGCTCGCCAAGCGGCTGAAGATCATCGAGGCCTTCATCCAGTCCGGCAACAAGCCGGAATGGATGATCCTGACTGTCGTGCCGGTCATCCCGCCGGACCTGCGTCCGCTGGTGCCGCTGGACGGCGGCCGGTTCGCGACCTCGGATCTCAACGATCTCTACCGCCGCGTCATCAACCGCAACAACCGCCTGAAGCGGCTGATCGAGCTGCGCGCGCCCGACATCATCATCCGCAACGAGAAGCGCATGCTTCAGGAGGCGGTCGATGCGCTGTTCGACAACGGCCGGCGCGGCCGTGTCATCACCGGCGCCAACAAGCGGCCGCTGAAGTCGCTCGCCGACATGCTGAAGGGCAAGCAGGGGCGGTTCCGCCAGAACCTGCTCGGCAAGCGCGTCGACTATTCCGGCCGCTCGGTCATCGTCGTCGGCCCGGAAATGAAGCTGCACCAGTGCGGCCTGCCGAAGAAGATGGCGCTCGAGCTGTTCAAGCCGTTCATCTATGCGCGGCTCGACGCCAAGGGCCTGTCGGCGACCGTCAAGCAGGCCAAGAAGCTGGTCGAGAAGGAGCGTCCCGAGGTCTGGGACATCCTGGACGAGGTCATCCGCGAGCATCCGGTCCTGCTCAACCGCGCTCCGACCCTGCACCGTCTCGGCATCCAGGCCTTCGAGCCGGTGCTGATCGAAGGCAAGGCGATCCAGCTGCATCCGCTCGTCTGCTCGGCGTTCAACGCCGACTTCGACGGCGACCAGATGGCCGTGCACGTCCCGCTGTCGCTGGAAGCGCAGCTCGAGGCGCGCGTCCTGATGATGTCGACCAACAACATCCTGCATCCGGCGAACGGCGCGCCGATCATCGTGCCCTCGCAGGACATCGTGCTCGGCCTCTACTACGTCTCGCTGATGTCGGACGGCATGCCCGGCCAGGGCAAGGCCTTCGCCAATATCGGCGAGCTCGAGCACGCGCTGGCGCAGAAGGTCGTCACGCTGCACTCCAAGATCAAATATCGCTGGGAAGGCCTCGATGCCGACGGCAACGAGGTCCGGCGCATCTATGACACGACGCCCGGCCGCGTTCTGCTCGGCCAGCTCCTGCCGCGCTCGCCCAAGGTCCCCTTCGACGCAGCCAACAAGCTGATGACGAAGAAGGAGATCTCGGCGATGATCGACACCGTCTACCGCCATTGCGGCCAGAAGGAATCGGTCATCTTCTGCGACCGGATCATGGCCCTCGGCTTCTACCACGCCTACAAGGCGGGCATTTCGTTCGGCAAGGACGACATGGTCGTGCCCGACAACAAGTGGCCGATCGTCGAGGAGACCCGCTCGCTCACCAAGGACTACGAGCAGCAGTACCTGGACGGCCTGATCACCTTCGGTGAGAAGTACAACAAGGTGGTCGACGCCTGGGCCAAGTGCTCGGACCGTCTGGCGCAGGAAATGATGGGCCGCATCTCCGCGGTCCAGAAGGATGCGAACGGCCAGGACAAGCCGATCAACTCGATCTACATGATGAGCCATTCGGGTGCGCGCGGTTCGCCCACCCAGATGCGCCAGCTCGCCGCGATGCGCGGTCTCATGGCCAAGCCCTCGGGCGAGATCATCGAGACCCCGATCATCTCGAACTTCAAGGAAGGCCTGTCGGTGATGGAGTACTTCAACTCCACCCACGGCGCCCGCAAGGGCCTGGCCGACACCGCCCTGAAGACGGCGAACTCGGGTTACCTGACCCGTCGTCTGGTCGACGTCGCCCAGGACTGCATCATCACCGAGGTCGACTGCCACACCGAAAAGGGCATCGGCATGCGGGCGATCGTCGATGCCGGCCAGGTGGTCGCCACCCTCGGCCACCGCATCCTCGGCCGCTCGGCCGCGGTCACCATTACCGATCCGTCCTCGGGTGCGGTGCTGGTCGAGGCCGGCCGGATGATCCTCGAGAAGGACGTCGAGGCGATCACCGCCGCCGGCATCCAGGAGGTCAAGATCCGCTCGGTGCTGACCTGCGAGACCAAGGTCGGCGTCTGCGCCCAGTGCTACGGGCGCGACCTGGCCCGCGGCACGCCGGTCAATATCGGTGAGGCGGTCGGCGTCATCGCCGCCCAGTCGATCGGCGAGCCGGGCACCCAGCTCACCATGCGCACGTTCCACATCGGTGGCGCGGCGCAGGTGGTCGACCAGTCGTTCATCGAGGCGACCTTCGAGGGCACGATCCGCATCCGCAACCGCAGCGTGGTCAAGAACTCGGACGGCGAACTGATCGTCATGGGCCGCAACATGGCCGTGATCATCGTCGACGCCGATGGCACGGAGCGGGCGACGCACCGTATCCAGTACGGCGCCAAGCTCAGGGTCGACGACGGAGCCAAGGTGAAGCGCGGCCAGCGCATCGCCGAATGGGATCCCTACACCCGTCCGATCATCTCCGAGGTCGACGGCACGCTCGGCTTCGAGGATCTGGTCGACGGCCAGTCGATCACCGAGACGACCGACGAGTCGACGGGCTTCACCAAACGCATCGTCATCGACTGGCGGACTTCGACGCGTTCGGCCGACCTGAAGCCGGCGCTGGTGATCCGCGACTCGAACGGCAAGATCCAGAAGCTGCCGCGCGGCACGGATGCCCGCTACTCCCTCGCGGTGGAGGCGGTCATTTCGGGTGATGCCGGCTCGCAGGTCTATGCCGGCGACGTCATTGCCCGTATCCCGCTCGAAAGCGCCAAGACGCGCGACATCACCGGCGGTCTGCCGCGTGTTGCCGAGCTGTTCGAGGCGCGCCGGCCGAAGGATGCCGCGATCATCGCGGAAGTCTCCGGCGTCGTGCGCTTCGGCAAGGACTACAAGCAGAAGCGTCGCCTGACCATCGAGCCCTTCGAGGCCGATCAGGACGCGGCCGAGTACCTCATCCCGAAGGGCAAGCACATCCACCTGCAGGATGGCGACGAGGTGCAGAAGGGTGACTTCATCGTCGACGGCAATCCGGCGCCGCACGACATCCTGGCGATCAAGGGCGTGGAGGAGCTTGCGGCCTACCTCGTCAACGAGATCCAGGAGGTCTACCGGCTCCAGGGCGTCGTCATCAACGACAAGCACATCGAGGTCATCGTCCGGCAGATGCTGCAGAAGGTCGAGGTCACCGATCCCGGCGACACCGATCTCATCCAGGGCGACCAGGTCGACCAGACCGAGCTCGAAGAGGCGAACGAGGCGATCCGCGACGACAAGAACAAGCGTCCGGCGAGCGGCGTTCCGGTGCTGCTCGGCATCACCAAGGCCTCGCTGCAGACCCGCTCGTTCATCTCGGCGGCCTCGTTCCAGGAGACCACCCGCGTGCTGACCGAAGCCGCCGTCAACGGCAAGTCGGATACGCTGGAAGGCCTGAAGGAGAACGTCATCGTCGGCCGCCTGATCCCGGCGGGGACGGGCGCCACGATGAACCGGATCCGCGAGATCGCCACCAAGCGCGACGATCTCATCCTGGACGAGAAGCAGAAGACTGCTGGCGTCCAGGCCGGCGCCGCGCCGGCCGAGCTCACCGCGATCGAAGCGCCTCAGTCCTGAAGCGGGCGAGGGGGCCAGTCCCCCTCGTTTCCCGGAACATGAAAAAGGGCCGTCCCTCGCGGCGGCCCTTTGTCATTCCATGCAGTGCCGACAGTATCACTGGATGCGGCAGGACCGGGTGGACGAGCAGACCACCGTGGTGGCGCGGCAGATATTGACCTGGCGCTGCTCGTAGCGGGCGTTGTTCTCGAACACGACGAGCACGTCGAAGCGGCAGTAGCCGCGGTCGCTCTGCACGCGCTGCGGATAGACGCGGGTGGCTTCGCCCGGATCGACGATGCGGCGGCCAAGCACGTCGGGCCCCCAGGTGCGGGTGTCGACATCGGTCATGTGGACCCGGTAGATCGGCACGTTCGAACGGTTGACGATCGTCAGCCAGCGCTGCTGGCCATCGGCATCGGCGGGCGTGCCCTGGGCATGAGCGGTCGTCATCGTCGCCAGCAGGGCGAGGGGGGCGATGAACGCGCCCAGTCTTGCCTTCGAAGTCATCGATATCCTCATCCATCATGCGGCCGCCGCCGGAACCCGCCGGAGGAGCGGGCATCGCAGGTCGCCGCGGGATCATGGAAAACAAAGGGCCGCCGCAGCGGCCCCTCGTCTTCATGGCATGGCAGCGGCGGTTACTGGGTGCGGCAGCTGCGGGTGGAGGTGCAGACCAGGTTGGTGGTGGAGCAGAGATTGACGCCGCGACGCTCGACGCGGGCATTGTTCTCGAACACCACCAGCATGTCGAACTGGCAGTAGCCACGGTCGCGCTGGCGGCGGGTCGGCACGACGCGCATGGAATCGCCCGGCTCGATGACATCGTCGCCCAGGCGGTCGTCGCCCCAGCCGCGCGTGTCGACGTCGGTCATGTAGAACCGGTAGATCTGCACGTTCGAACGGTTGACGATGTTGATCCAGCGCTGCTGGCCGTCGCGATCGGTCTGCGCGGCCGCCGGAGCCGAGAGCCCAATGGAGCCCGCCATCACTGCCATCGCAGCGCAGGCGGCAAAGATTGCGTTCTTGAACGCCATAATCGGTTTGTCCTCTCCAAATGTGGCCCCGCCGCCTCGCCGGCACCGGTAGCCGAGAATCGATAACATCGTCGCCGTTTCGGCCGCTATGCCGGCCGATTCCCTCTTCGGCGCCCCGACTGGAGGCGAAAAACGCCCCGCCGGAACCTTTCCGATAGGTGATAAAGCTACCGGTGCCAAGCGCGGATTGCGTGAACTTACCTATGCGGCGGTATCCGGCACGTGTCGCGGCGCGCGGCGCTCTGTTACGATCCGCACATGAAATGCAGGGCGGCGCGGCGCGGTAACCATTCCTTTCGCAGCTGCGAAGTGAAACGAAAGATCGCGTCTTTGAGCGGGTTTGCGCGGCCTTGTGCTTGACGGATCGCGAGTCACCGTGTAATGCCCCCTCACTCTTCCGGCGTATGTCGGTTGCACACCCGGTCCCGTTGCGGTTCACCGCAGTCCTGACCGAAGCAAACCGAGACAGCGCCGCCTGACGTCAGTCAGATTCGATTGCATGATCGCCTCGCTTCATCGCGCGGTGATCCTCTGTTTTCGCCGGGCGCCGTTTGCCTTCACAGGCAGGCCGAGCGCCCGGTTGTTCGTTTCGCAAATGAGACGAGCATTCGCACGCTTTGGTGGGGGCCGGCTTGCCGGACCTCGTTAGGTTTAAGGACAAGGCCGCCGATGCCGACCGTCAACCAGCTGATCCGCAAGCCGCGTCAGCCGCGCACCTATCGCGAAAAGTCCCGCCACATGGAGGGCTGCCCGCAGAAGCGTGGTGTTTGCACGCGCGTCTATACGACGACCCCGAAGAAGCCGAACTCGGCGCTCCGCAAGGTGGCAAAGGTTCGTCTTACCAATGGCTTCGAGGTCATCGGTTACATTCCGGGTGAGGGTCACAACCTGCAGGAGCACTCGGTGGTCATGATCCGCGGCGGTCGCGTCAAGGACCTTCCGGGCGTGCGCTACCACATCCTGCGCGGCGTGCTCGATACGCAGGGCGTGAAGAACCGCAAGCAGCGCCGGTCGAAGTACGGCGCCAAGCGTCCGAAGTGAGGTTTCCGCCGGCCGCCCTGGCCGAGGCGCGTGTTGCGCCGGGTCGGGGCGGCTGGTGGCTCTAGAGGTTTACGGAGAGAACGATGTCGCGTCGTCACCGGGCAGAGAAGCGGGAGATCATCCCGGACGCCAAATACGGCAACGTCGTGCTGACCAAGTTCATGAACTCGGTCATGTACGAAGGCAAGAAGTCGGTTGCCGAGCAGATCGTCTACGGGGCGTTCGATGTGATCGAGGCCAAGTCGAAGCAGGAACCGCTGACCGTGTTCCAGGCCGCGCTCGAGAACGTCATGCCGGCGATCGAGGTTCGGTCGCGGCGCGTCGGCGGCGCCACCTACCAGGTGCCGGTCGAGGTTCGTC
This sequence comes from Phreatobacter sp. AB_2022a, assembly GCF_026847585.1. Classification (NCBI taxonomy): domain Bacteria; kingdom Pseudomonadati; phylum Pseudomonadota; class Alphaproteobacteria; order Hyphomicrobiales; family Phreatobacteraceae; genus Phreatobacter; species Phreatobacter sp. AB_2022a. The sequence goes on along the minus strand of NZ_JAPSET010000031.1, from coordinate 23,405 downwards.
CGGACCGCCGCCAGGCCCTGGCCATCCGCTGGCTGATCCAGGCCGCGCGCGCCCGCAACGACAAGACCATGGTCGACAAGCTCTCGGCGGAGCTGCTCGACGCCTCCAACAATCGCGGCAATGCGGTGAAGAAGCGCGAAGACACGCACAAGATGGCGGAAGCCAACCGCGCGTTCTCGCACTACCGCTGGTAACGAAACCCAGGCCCCGGCAGGACCTGAAGGATCACGATCATGGCGCGCACTCACGCGATCGAAGACTACCGCAATTTCGGCATCATGGCCCACATCGATGCGGGCAAGACGACGACGAGCGAGCGGATCCTCTTCTACACCGGCAAGTCCCATAAGATCGGCGAAGTCCACGACGGCGCCGCGACCATGGACTTCATGGAGCAGGAGCAGGAGCGCGGCATCACGATCACGTCGGCGGCCACCACCGCCCAGTGGGCCGGCAAGCGCCTGAACATCATCGACACCCCCGGCCACGTCGACTTCACCATCGAGGTCGAGCGTTCGCTGCGCGTGCTCGACGGCGCCGTCTGCGTTCTCGATTCCAACCAGGGCGTCGAGCCGCAGACCGAGACCGTCTGGCGCCAGGGCGACAAGTACCGCGTGCCGCGCATCGTCTTCTGCAACAAGATGGATAAGACGGGCGCAGACTTCTACATGTGCCTGGATGACATCAAGAAGCGTCTCGGCGCCAAGCCGGTCGCGATCCAGCTGCCGATCGGCTCGGAATCGAACTTCAAGGGCGTCATCGACCTCGTCCGCATGAAGGCCGTCGTCTGGTCGGGCGAGGCGCTCGGCGCCGAGTTCAACCCGAACCTGGACATCCCGGACGACCTCAAGGACAAGGCCGCCCAGTATCGCAACGAGCTGGTCGAGGCCGCCGTCGAACTCGACGACGATGCCATGACCGCCTATCTCGAGGGCAACGAGCCCGACGAGGCGACCCTGAAGCGCCTGATCCGCAAGGCCGTGCTGACCTCGGCCTTCTTCCCGGTGCTGTGCGGCTCGGCCTTCAAGAACAAGGGCGTCCAGACGCTGCTCGACGCCGTCGTCGACTACCTGCCGTCGCCGGTCGACCGCCCGGCGATCAAGGGCATCGACCCGAAGACCGAGGCCGAGACCGAGCGCAAGTCGTCGGACGCCGAGCCGCTGTCGATCCTCGCTTTCAAGATCATGGACGACCAGTACGGCGTCCTGACCTTCTGCCGGATCTATTCGGGCAAGCTCGAAAAGGGCGTCTCGCTCATGAATTCGAGCCGCGAGAAGACCGAGCGCGTCGGCCGCATGGTGCTCATGCACGCCAACAACCGCGAGGAAATCTCGGAAGCCTATGCCGGCGACATCGTCGCCCTGGTCGGCCTGAAGGACACCCGCACCGGTGACACGCTCTGCGATCCGCAGAAGCCGGTCATCCTGGAGCGCATGGAGTTCCCCGAGCCGGTCATCGAGATGGCGATCGAGCCGAAGACCAAGGCCGACCAGGAAAAGATGGCTCTGGCGCTGATCAAGCTGGCCAGCGAGGATCCGTCGTTCCGCGTGTCGACCGATGCCGAGTCCGGCCAGACCCGTATCAAGGGCATGGGCGAACTGCATCTCGACATCAAGGTCGACATCCTGCGCCGCACCCACAAGGTCGACGTGACGGTCGGCGCCCCGCAGGTGGCCTTCCGCGAGAAGATCACCAAGAAGGGCGAGATCGACTACACCCACAAGAAGCAGACCGGTGGTACCGGCCAGTTCGCGCGGGTGAAGTTCGTGGTCGAGCCGAACGAGCCGGGCAAGGGGTTCGAGTTCGAGTCGCGGATCATCGGCGGCGCGGTTCCGAAGGAATATCTGCCGGGCGTCGAGAAGGGCCTCGCCTCGGTGATGGGCGCCGGCATCATCGCCGGCTTCCCGGTGGTCGACATCAAGGTGGCGCTGGTTGACGGCGCCTACCACGAGGTCGACTCGTCGGCGCTCGCCTTCGAAATCGCCTCGCGCGCCGCCATGCGCGAAGCGCTGCAGAAGTGCGGCTCGGTTCTGCTCGAGCCGATCATGAACGTCGAGGTCGTGACGCCGGAGGAATATACCGGTTCGGTCATCGGCGATCTGAACTCCCGGCGCGGCCAGATCCAGGGCCAGGACATGCGCGGCAACGCCAATGTCGTCCATGCCATGGTGCCGCTGATGAACATGTTCGGTTACGTCAACCAGCTGCGTTCGTTCAGCCAGGGTCGCGCCAGCTACACGATGCAGTTCAGCCACTATGAGCAGGCGCCGTCCAACGTCGCCGCCGATGTCCAGGCCAAATACGCCTAAGCGTTGGTCATACCTCTCGACGGGGGCCTGCCGGGCCTGACGTCGGACGAAGATTGAAGGAGGCCGTCATGGCCAAGGAAAAGTTCGCACGCAACAAGCCGCACTGCAACATCGGCACGATCGGTCACGTCGACCACGGCAAGACGTCGCTGACGGCGGCGATCACGAAGGTCCTGGCGGAGAGCGGTGGCGCGACGTTCACGGCCTATGACCAGATCGACAAGGCGCCGGAAGAGAAGGCGCGCGGCATCACGATCTCGACGGCGCATGTCGAATACGAGACGACGAACCGTCACTACGCGCATGTCGACTGCCCCGGTCACGCGGACTACGTGAAGAACATGATCACGGGCGCGGCGCAGATGGACGGGGCGATCCTGGTCGTGTCGGCGGCCGACGGCCCGATGCCGCAGACGCGCGAGCACATCCTGCTGGCGCGCCAGGTCGGCGTTCCCGCGCTGGTGGTGTTCCTGAACAAGGTCGACATGGTGGACGACGCCGAGCTGCTCGAACTGGTCGAGCTCGAGGTGCGCGAGCTCTTGTCGAAGTACGACTTCCCGGGCGACGACATTCCGATCACGAAGGGCTCGGCGCTGTGCGCGCTGGAGGACCGCGAGCCGGCGATCGGCCGCGACGCGGTGCTCAAGCTGATGCAGACGGTTGACGAGTACATCCCGCAGCCGGAGCGTCCGGTGGACCAGCCGTTCCTGATGCCGATCGAAGACGTGTTCTCGATCTCGGGCCGCGGCACGGTGGTGACCGGCCGCGTCGAGCGCGGCATCGTGAAGGTGGGCGAGGAAGTCGAGATCGTCGGCATCAAGGACACCGCCAAGACGACGGTGACGGGCGTCGAAATGTTCCGCAAGCTGCTCGACCAGGGCCAGGCGGGCGACAATATCGGCGCGCTGCTGCGCGGCACGAAGCGCGAGGACGTGGAGCGCGGGCAGATCCTGTGCAAGCCGGGCTCGGTGAAGCCGCACACCAAGTTCAAGGCCGAGGCCTACATCCTGACGAAGGAGGAGGGTGGCCGTCACACGCCGTTCTTCACCAACTATCGTCCGCAGTTCTACTTCCGCACCACCGACGTGACCGGCATCGTGCACCTGCCCGAGGGCACCGAAATGGTCATGCCGGGCGACAACATCGCCATGACGGTCAACCTGATCGTGCCGATCGCCATGGAAGAGAAGCTGCGCTTCGCCATCCGTGAAGGCGGCCGCACCGTCGGTGCCGGCGTCGTCGCTTCCATCATCGAGTAATCCATTCTCGGGGTTGCGCGGCGCAAGCCGCGCACCCTGGTCGCTTTGCCTGAAGGGGCTGAACCTATGAACGGTCAGAACATCCGGATCCGCCTCAAGGCGTTCGACCACCGGGTCCTGGACACGTCGACGCGTGAGATCGTCAACACCGCCAAGCGCACCGGCGCCCAGGTGCGTGGCCCGATCCCGCTGCCGACGCGGATCGAGAAGTTCACGGTCAACCGCTCGCCGCACATCGACAAGAAGTCGCGCGAGCAGTTCGAGATCCGCACCCACAAGCGGCTGCTCGACATCGTGGACCCGACCCCGCAGACGGTCGACGCCCTGATGAAGCTCGATCTCGCTGCCGGCGTCGACGTCGAGATCAAGCTCTGAGTCGCATGACGCACCGATGACGGTGCGTCTCGTTGAACCCGGGTCCTCTCCGGTCCTTGCCAAACCAAGGGCGACAGGATGACCCAAAGAAAAAGGAATGCGCGCGATGCGTTCCGGTGTGATTGCAAAGAAGATGGGGATGACCCGCATCTTCACCGAAGGCGGTGAGCACGTCCCCGTGACGGTGCTGTTGCTCGACGACTGCCAGGTCGTCGCCCACCGTACGGCTGACAAGGACGGCTATACCGCGCTGCAGCTCGGTGCCGGCCTCGCCAAGGTGAAGAACACGACCAAGGCCCAGCGCGGCCATTTCGCCGTGGCGAAGGTCGAGCCGAAGCATGAGCTCGTCGAGTTCCGCGTCGGAACGGCCGAGGTCGTGCCGGTCGGCGCGCGCTTTTCGGCTGACCACTTCCTGCCCGGGCAGTTCGTCGACGTGACGGGCACCACGGTCGGCAAGGGGTTCGCCGGCGCCATGAAGCGCCACAATTTCGGCGGTCTGCGCGCCACCCACGGCGTCTCGATCTCGCACCGCTCGCATGGTTCGACCGGCATGCGCCAGGATCCGGGCCGCGTGTTCAAGAACAAGCGCATGGCCGGCCATATGGGCGACGTGCGCGTGACGACGCAGAACCTGAAGGTTGTCCGCACCGACGTGGAGCGCGGCCTCATTCTGGTGGAGGGCGCGGTTCCCGGCTCCAAAGGCGGCTGGATCCTCGTTCGCGATGCCGTCAAGAAGCCGCTGCCGAAGGACGTGCCGGTTCCGGGCAGCTTCAAGCTGCCGGGTGCCGACGCTCCCGCCGCCGAGTCGACGGAGGGTTGAGATGAAATTCGTGGTCAAGACCCTCGAAGGCGCTGAAGCCGGGTCGGTCGATCTGTCGGACGAGATCTTCGGTCTCGAGCCGCGCGCCGATATCCTGCACCGCGTCGTGCGCTGGCAGCTCGCCAAGCGCCGCGCCGGCACGCACGACGTCAAGAACCGGGCGGAAATCCACCGCACGGGCAAGAAGATGTACAAGCAGAAGGGCACCGGTTCGGCCCGTCACGCCTCGGCCAGGGCCAACCTGTTCCGTGGCGGCGGCCGCTCCTTCGGCCCGACGCCGCGCTCGCACGAGCATGCGCTGCCCAAGAAGGTGCGCGCGCTCGGCCTGCGTCATGCGCTCTCGGCCAAGGTCAAGGCCGGCTCGATCGTCGTCATCGACAATGCCGCGGCGAGCCAGCTGAAGACCAAGGCGCTGAAGGCCCAGTTCGAAAAGCTGGGCCTGGCGAGCGCGCTGATCGTTGACGGTGCCGAGGTGGATCGCAACTTCGCCCTGGCCGCCCGCAACATCCCGCTCGTCGACGTCCTGCCGATCCAGGGCATCAACGTTTACGACATCATGCGTCGCAACACGCTCGTGCTGACGAAGGCGGCGGTGGATGCGCTGGAGGCGCGCTTCAAATGAGCACGGTCGATCCGCGTCACTACGACGTCATCAAGTCGCCGCTGATCACCGAGAAGGGCTCGTTGGTCGCGGAACAGAACCAGGTGATCTTCAAGGTTGCCAGCACCGCCACCAAGCCGCAGATCAAGGCGGCCGTGGAGAAGCTGTTCGACGTGAAGGTCAAGAGCGTGAACACGCTCGTCCAAAAGGGCAAGACCAAGCGCTTCAAGGGCATTCTCGGCCAGCGCTCGGACGTGAAGAAAGCGGTCGTCACCCTCGCCGAGGGCCACTCGATCGACATCACGACCGGTCTGTGAGGCGAGGGGACTTAAACCATGGCACTCAAGACCTTCAAACCGATCACGCCGGGCCTGCGCCAGCTGGTCCTCGTCGATCGGTCCGCGCTCTACAAGGGCAAGCCGGTCAAGACCCTGACCGAAGGCAAGTCGTCGACCGGCGGCCGCAACAATCTCGGTCGCGTCACCTCGCGCTTCCGCGGCGGCGGCCACAAGAAGTCGTACCGCCTGGTCGACTTCAAGCGGCGCAAGGCTGACGTCGCGGCGGTCGTCGAGCGGATCGAATACGATCCGAACCGCTCGGCCTTCATCGCGCTGATCAAATATGCCGACGGCGAGCTGTCCTACATCCTGGCGCCGCAGCGCCTGGGCGTTGGCGACACCGTCATCTCCGGCGAAAGCGTCGACGTGAAGCCGGGCAACTGCATGCCGGTTGCCAATATTCCGGTCGGCACGATCGTCCACAACGTCGAGATGAAGATCGGCAAGGGCGGCGCGGTGGCGCGTTCCGCCGGCACCTATGCCCAGATCGTCGGTCGCGACGAGGGCTACGTGATCCTTCGCCTGAATTCGGGCGAACAGCGCCTGGTCCACGGCCGCTGCCTCGCCTCGATCGGCGCGGTGTCGAACCCGGACCACATGAACGTCGCGATCGGCAAGGCCGGCCGCAACCGTTGGAAGGGCCTGCGTCCGCACAATCGCGGCGTTGCCATGAACCCGGTTGACCACCCGCACGGCGGCGGCGAAGGCCGCACGTCCGGTGGCCGCCATCCCGTCACGCCCTGGGGCTTCCCGACCAAGGGCAAGAAGACTCGTTCGAACAAGCGGACCGACAAGTTCATCGTGTCGAGCCGTCATTCGAAGAAGAAGTAATCGAGGCCCGTTATGGCACGTTCCGTCTGGAAAGGTCCGTTCATCGACGGATACCTCCTGAAGAAGGCCGATACCTCCCGTACGTCGGGTCGGCATGAGGTCATCAAGATCTGGAGCCGCCGCTCCACGATCCTGCCCCATTTCGTCGGGCTGACCTTTGGCGTCTACAACGGTCAGAAGCACGTCCCGGTGCAGGTCACCGAGGAAATGGTCGGCCACAAGTTCGGCGAGTTCTCGCCGACCCGCACCTTCTACGGCCATGCGGCCGACAAAAAAGCCAAGCGGAAGTGAGGTGAGCCATGGGTAAGTCCGCCACCCCGCGCGCGCTGAAGGACAACGAGGCGAAGGCGATCGCGCGCATGCTGCGCGTCAGCCCGCGCAAGCTGAACCTCGTTGCGGCGCTCATCCGCGGCAAGCCGGTCGACACCGCGCTCGCCGATCTCGAATTTTCGCGCAAGCGCATTGCCGGCGCCGTCCGGAAGTGCCTGGAGAGCGCGATCGCCAACGCCGAGAACAACCATGATCTCGACGTCGACGATCTCATCGTGGCCGAAGCCCATGTCGGCAAGGCCATGGTGCTGAAGCGCTTCCATGCCCGCGCCCGTGGCCGCGGCGCGCGGATCGAAAAGCCGTTCTCGCACCTGACGATCGTCGTTCGTCAGGTCGAAGAAGCTGCGGCCTGAGGAGAAGACCATGGGACAGAAGATCAATCCGATCGGCTTCCGCCTCGGCATCAACCGCACCTGGGACTCGCGCTGGTTCGCCAACAAGGGCGAATACGGCAAGCTTCTGCACGAGGATCTGAAGATCCGCCGTGAGCTGATGAAGCTGCTGAAGCAGGCGGCGGTGTCGAAGATCGTCATCGAGCGTCCGCACCGCAAGTGCCGCGTGACGGTCCACTCGGCGCGTCCGGGCATCGTCATCGGCAAGAAGGGCGCCGACATCGAGAAGCTGAAGAAGGCGGTGTCGAAGCTGACTTCGGCCGAGGTCGTCATCAACATCGTCGAGATCCGCAAGCCGGAAACCGACGCGACGCTGGTCGCCGAGTCGATCGCCCAGCAGCTGGAGCGCCGCGTGGCGTTCCGCCGCGCCATGAAGCGGGCCGTTCAGTCGGCCATGCGTCTCGGCGCCGAGGGCATCCGCATCAACTGCTCGGGCCGTCTCGGCGGCGCCGAAATCGCTCGCCTCGAGTGGTATCGCGAAGGCCGCGTGCCGCTGCACACCCTGCGCGCCGACGTCGACTACGGCGTTGCGACCGCGTTCACGACCTACGGAACCTGCGGCGTGAAGGTGTGGATCTTCAAGGGCGAGATCATGGAGCATGACCCCATGGCCCAGGACAAGCGCCTGGCCGAGGGCGAGGGCTCGACCCGTCGTGGCCCGCGCGGTGGTGACCGCGATCGCGACGCGGCTTGAGGAGAGGTCTTAAGCCATGCTTCAGCCCAAGAAAACCAAGTTCCGTAAGCAGTTCAAGGGTCGGATCTCCGGCACCGCGAAGGGCGGCACGGATCTCAACTTCGGCCAGTTCGGCCTCAAGGCGATGGCACCCGAGCGCATCACCGCGCGTCAGATCGAGGCGGCCCGCCGCGCGATGACCCGCGAGATGAAGCGCGCCGGCCGCGTCTGGATCCGCATCTTCCCGGATGTGCCGGTCTCCAAGAAGCCCGCCGAAGTCCGCATGGGTAAGGGTAAGGGCGCTCCGGAATTCTGGGCCGCCAAGGTTGCCCCGGGGCGCATCATGTTCGAGATCGACGGCGTGCCGGTCGATGTCGCCAAGAAGGCGCTCGAACTCGCCGCGGCCAAGCTGCCGATCAAGACGCGCTTCGTCCAGCGCATCGCCGAGTGAGGACACGAGGATCATGAAGGCCGAAGAAATCCGGACCAAGACCCTCGACGAGCTCGAGGGCACGCTGGGTGACCTGAAGAAGGAGCAGTTCAACCTGCGCTTCCAGAAGGCCACCGGCCAGTTGGAAAACGTCGCGCGCGTCCGTCAGGTCCGCCGCGACATCGCCCGCGTCAAGACCATCGCCGCGCAAAAGCGCGACGCCAAGAAGTAAGGAGAGCGGCATGCCGAAGCGTGTGCTCCAGGGCGTTGTCGTCAGCGACAAGCAGGAAAAGACCGTGGTGGTGAAGGTGGAGCGTCGCTTCACCCACCCGCTGCTGAAGAAGACCGTCCGCCGGACGAAGAACTACCATGCCCATGACGAGGCTGGGACCTTCAAGACGGGCGATGTGGTGAGCATCGAGGAGACTAAGCCCATCTCGAAGCTCAAGCGTTGGGTCGTGCTGCCGAAGGCGTGAGCCGTCGGTTTCGTTGAGAACAGCGCGCCGCCGTCGGGTTGATCCGAGACGGGCGCGAAAGGAAGAGGTTGCGTCATGATCCAGATGCAAACCAATCTTGATGTGGCGGATAATTCAGGCGCGCGCCGCGTCATGTGCATCAAAGTGCTTGGGGGCGCGAAGCGCCGGTACGCCCATGTCGGCGACATCATCGTGGTGTCGGTGAAGGAGGCTATTCCGCGCGGCCGCGTGAAGAAGGGCGACGTCATGAAGGCCGTCGTCGTTCGCACCGCCAAGGATATCCGCCGCCTGGATGGCTCGGTGATCCGCTTCGACCGCAACGCGGCCGTGCTGATCAACAACCAGAAAGAGCCGATCGGCACCCGTATCTTCGGACCGGTTCCGCGCGAGCTGCGCGCCAAGAACCACATGAAGATCATTTCGCTTGCCCCGGAGGTGCTGTGATGGCCGCCAAGATCCGCAAGGGTGACAAGGTCGTGGTCATCACCGGGCGCGACAAGGGTCGCACCGGCGAGGTGATCCAGGTCATGCCGACCGAGAGCCGGGCTCTCGTGCGCGGCGTCAACATCGTCAAGCGCCACCAGCGCCAGACCCAGAACCAGGAAGGCGGGATCATCTCCAAGGAGGCCCCGATCCACCTGTCGAATCTGGCGATCGCCGACCCCAAGGACAACAAGCCGACCCGCGTCGGCTTCAAGGTCCTCTCCGACGGCAAGAAGGTGCGTGTCGCCAAGAAATCCGGGGAGACCATCAATGGCTGAGGCCGCTGAAACCCCGCGCCTGAAGGCGCATTACGACGCCGTCGTGCGGCAGAAGCTCGTCGAGCAGTTCGGCTACAAGAACGCCCTCGAAATCCCGGCGATCGAGAAGATCGTCGTGAACATGGGCGTCGGCGAGTCGACCGCCGATTCCAAGAAGGCGACGGTCGCCGCCGCGGATCTCGCGCTGATCACCGGCCAGAAGCCGGTCATCACCCGTGCCCGCAAGGCGATCTCGAACTTCAAGGTTCGCGAGAACATGCCGCTCGGGTGCAAGGTCACCCTGCGCAAGCAGCGCATGTACGAGTTCCTGGACCGCCTGGTCACCATCGCGCTGCCGCGCGTTCGTGACTTCCGCGGCCTGAACCCGAAGAGCTTCGATGGCCACGGCAACTTCGCCATGGGCCTGAAGGAGCATGTCGTGTTCCCCGAGATCGCCTACGACAAGGTCGATCAGATGTGGGGCATGGACATCATCGTCTGCACCACCGCGAAGACCGACGAGGAGGCTCGTGCTCTCCTCCAGGCCTTCAACTTCCCGTTCCGGCAGTGAGCCGGGTTTCTAGTCGTTAAAGAAGCCCGTCTCAGACGCGGAAACCAGGAGAAACCTTCAGATGGCGAAGACCAGCTCCATCGAGAAGAACAACCGCCGCCGCGCTCTGGTTCAGCGCGATGCCAAGAAGCGCGCCGCGCTCAAGGACATCGTGATGAACCAGTCGCTCCCGATCGAGGAGCGTTTCGCGGCCACCGTGAAGCTCGCGAGCCTGCCGCGCAATGGCGCGAAGGTCCGCATCAAGAACCGCTGCGAAGTGACCGGCCGCTCCCGCGCCTTCTATCGCAAGCTCGGCATGAGCCGCGTGGCTCTGCGTGAACTCGGCAACAAGGGGCTCATTCCGGGCCTCGTGAAGTCGAGCTGGTGAGAGGAGGGGACCCATGGCTCTCAACGATCCGCTCGGCGATATGCTGACCCGCATCCGCAATGCGCAGATGCGCCGCAAGAACCGCGTGACGACGCCGGGCTCCAAGCTGCGCGCCCGCGTGCTCGAAGTGCTGAAGTCGGAAGGCTATATCCGTGACTATATGACGGTGACCCATCCGAACGGCCGTTCCGAGTTCGAAATCGAACTCAAATATTTCGACGGCGAGCCGGTGATCCGCCGGATCGCCCGCGTGTCGAAGCCCGGCCGGCGCGTCTATGCCGGCGTCGGCAACACGCCGCGCGTGTCGAACGGCCTCGGCATCACCATCATTTCGACCCCGAAGGGCGTGATGGCCGACCATGAGGCTCGCGACCAGAACGTGGGCGGGGAGGTGCTCTGCACGGTCTTCTGACCGGCGGAGCAGCTTCAGGACGAGGAATTCTTCCCATGTCTCGTATCGGCAAGAAACCGGTCGCCGTGCCCGCGGGCGTCACCGCCCAGGTCAGCGGCCAGACCGTCAAGGTCAAGGGCCCGAAGGGCGAACTCGCCTTCACCTGCCCTGACGACATCGTCGTCGGCCTCGAGGGCAATGCCCTCAAGATCGACCCGCGCGACCAGAGCAAGCGTGCCCGCTCCATGTGGGGCATGGCGCGCACCCGCGTGTCCAACCTGGTCGTCGGCGTGACCAAGGGCTTCGAGAAGAAGCTCGAGATCACCGGCGTCGGCTATCGCGCTGCCGCCCAGGGCAAGGTGCTGAACCTGGCTCTTGGCTACAGCCACGACATCAACTATCCGGTGCCGGCCGGCATCACGATCGCGACGCCCAAGCCGACCGAAATCGTGGTGTCCGGAACGGACAAGCAGCAGGTCGGACAGGTCGCCGCCGAGATCCGCGAGTTCCGCGGTCCGGAGCCCTACAAGGGCAAGGGCGTCAAGTACGAAGGCGAATTCATCTTCCGCAAGGAAGGCAAGAAGAAGTGATGGTGGCGGCCCCGCTGGCGGGGCCGATCCATCGAAGAGGAGCCGATCATGGCCAATTCAAAGGATGCAACGGAGCGTCGCAAGGCGCGTGTTCGTCGTGCTCTGCGCACGGCGGCGAATGGGCGTCCGCGGCTTAGCGTGTTCCGGTCGTCGAAGCATATCTATGCACAGATCATCGACGACCAGAAGGGCGTGACCGTCGCGAGTGCCTCCTCGCTCGAGAAAGAGATGAAGTCTTCGCTGAAGACCGGTGCGGACGTCGCCGCGGCCAATGCCGTCGGCAAGCTCGTCGCCGAGCGCGCGGTGAAGGCGGGCGTCACCGAGGTCGTGTTCGACCGCGGCGCCTATCTCTACCACGGGCGGGTCAAGTCTCTCGCCGAAGGCGCCCGCGAGGGCGGCCTGAGCTTCTAAGCGAACACGGGCGGTTTCCGCCGAAAGGACTTAATTCATGGCTCGTGAACGTGAGCGGGACCGCGAGGAGCGGGACTCGGAATTCACCGACAAGCTGGTGCACATCAACCGCGTTTCGAAGACGGTGAAGGGCGGCAAGCGCTTCGGTTTCGCTGCGCTCGTCGTCGTCGGCGACCAGAAGGGCCGGGTCGGCTATGGCCACGGCAAGGCGCGCGAAGTGCCGGAAGCCATCCGCAAGGCGACCGAAGCTGCCAAGCGCGGCTTCATCCGCGTCGCGCTGCGCGAGGGCCGGACGCTGCATCATGACGTCGCCGGCCGCCACGGCGCCGGCAAGGTGATCCTGCGCGCCGCTCCCGCCGGTACCGGCATCATCGCGGGCGGCCCGATGCGCGCCGTCTTCGAGACGCTCGGCATGGCCGATGTCGTCGCCAAGTCGATGGGCTCGTCGAACCCGTACAACATGGTGCGGGCGACTTTCGACGCGCTGAAGAACCAGGACAGCCCGCGCTCCGTCGCGGCGCGCCGCGGCCTCAAGGTGTCTGCCCTCCAGGGCCGTCGCCGCGAGGAGGGCGAAGGCGACGCGTGAGGATCAGACGATGACCAAGAAGACCGTCACGCTGGAGCAGATCGCATCGCCCATTCGCCGCGAAGGTTCGCAGCAGGCGACGCTGATCGGCCTCAAGCTGAACAAACTGCACCGCCGTGCCACGCTGGAGGATACTCCGGCCGTCCGCGGCATGATCGCGAAGGTGGCTCACCTCGTGAAAGTGGTCGAGGGCTGAGATCATGAAACTCGTCGACTTGAAGGACAATGAAGGCGCCGTAAAGCGCCGGATCCGCGTCGGCCGCGGCATCGGCTCGGGCAAGGGCAAGACCGCTGGCCGTGGCGTCAAGGGCCAGAAGTCCCGCTCGGGCGTTGCGATCAAGGGCTTCGAGGGTGGCCAGATGCCGCTCCATCGGCGCCTGCCGAAGCGCGGTTTCAACAACATCTTCCGCCCCGACTATGTCGAGGTGACGCTGGGCCGGATCCAGCGCGCGCTCGACGCCGGCAAGCTGAAGCCGGGCGCCATCGATGAGGCGGGCCTGGTGGCCGCCGGCGTCGTGCGCCGCTCGCGCGACGGCATCCGGGTGGTCGCGACCGGCGAGATCAAGGCTGCCGTGCAGCTCACCGTCCACGGCGCCTCCTCGGGCGCGGTCGCGGCGGTCGAGAAGGCCGGCGGATCGATCACCGTGCTGAAGCCGAAGGCCGAAGCGGCTGCCTGAGCGGCAGCCGGCGATCCCGGAGCCGGCAAGCAGGCCGCGCCGCGAAGGCGCGGGAGCTTCGGCACCAGGATACAGGAAGCCTGAACGATTGCGTCAGGGGTCGGTTCGCAAGGACCGGCCCCTTTCGTCTGATGCGGTCCGCCCCCGGCGGGAAAGCTTGCGCAACCGCGCTTTCGGGAACCGGTGTTCCGGGCTTTCACGCAACAGGCGGCCCCTTTCGTCTGACGCGGTCCGCCCCCGGCGGGAAAGCTTGCGCAACCGTCCTTTCGGGGACTGGCGCTTCGGGCTTCGGGCCGCTAAGTGAATGCAACCTTTCGACGGACAAGCTTCGCCGCGTCCGCGACCACTTGCATCGGAGCCACCATGGCATCGGCAGCGGAACAATTGGCCGCCAACCTGAATTTCGGCGCCCTGGCCAAGGCCGAGGACCTGAAGAAGCGCATCTGGTTCACCCTCGGCGCGCTGCTCGTCTACCGGATCGGCACCTATATCCCGCTGCCGGGAATCGACCCGGAAGCGCTCCGCCAGATCTTCACCTCGTCGCAGGGCGGGGTGCTCGCGATGTTCAACGTGTTCGCCGGCGGCGCCGTCGGGCGCATGGCGATCTTCGCGCTGAACATCATGCCGTATATCTCGGCCTCCATCATCATCCAGCTTCTGACCGCCGTCGTTCCCGAGCTCGAAAAGCTCAAGAAGGAAGGCGAGATGGGCCGCAAGCAGCTCAACCAGTACACCCGCTATCTGACGGTGGTGCTGGCGGTGTTCCAGTCCTGGGGCATTTCGGCGGGCCTGCAGTCCTCCGGGCAGATCGTCGCCAATCCCGGCCTGTTCTTCATGATCACCACGGTCATCACGCTGACCGGCGGCACCATGTTCATGATGTGGCTCGGCGAGCAGATCACCCAGCGCGGCATCGGCAACGGCATCTCGCTGATCATCTTCGCCGGCATCGTGGCGGAACTGCCGAGCGTGCTGGCCCAGGCCTTCGAGCTCGGCCGCCAGGGTGTCCTGTCGACGCCGCTGCTGCTCGGCCTGCTGATCCTGATCGTCGTCACCGTCGCGGTGATCGTTTTCTGCGAGCGCGCCCAGCGCCGGCTGCTGATCCAGTATCCGAAGCGCCAGGTCGGCAACAAGGTGTTCGAGGGCAATTCCTCGCACCTGCCGCTGAAGCTCAACACGGCCGGCGTCATCCCGCCGATCTTCGCCTCCTCGCTGCTGCTGCTGCCCACCACCGCGCTGTCGTTCCAGGCCAATCCGCCGGAATGGCTGCGGCTGATGTCGCAGCTGCTCGGCCATGGCCAGCCGCTGTTCCTGGCGCTCTATCTCCTGCTGATCGTGTTCTTCTGCTTCTTCTACACCGCGATCGTGTTCAATCCGCAGGAGACGGCCGACAATCTGCGCAAATATGGCGGCTTCATCCCGGGCATCCGGCCCGGCGAGAAGACGGCGGCCTATATCGACTATGTGCTGACCCGCATCACGGTGATCGGCGCCGCGTATATCGCGCTGGTCTGCCTCATCCCGGAGCTGATGATCGCCCAACTCGGCCAGAGCTTCTATCTGCTCGGCGGCACGTCGCTCCTGATCGTCGTGACCGTGACGATGGATACGGTCGCTCAGGTCCAGGGGTACCTTCTGGCTCACCAGTACGAAGGACTGGTCAAGAAATCCCAACTGCGGGGGAAGCGTCGATGAAACTGATTCTGCTCGGGCCTCCCGGAGCGGGGAAGGGGACCCAAGCACAGCGCCTGGTCGATCGGCACGGCATCGTGCAGCTGTCGACGGGCGACATGCTGCGGGCGGCGGTGAAGGCCGGCACGCCCGTCGGGCTGAAGGCCAAGGACGTGATGGCGCGCGGCGAGCTTGTCTCCGACGAGATCGTGGTCGGGATCATCGAGGACCGGATCGCCGAGCCGGACTGCGCGAAGGGCTTCATCCTGGATGGCTTTCCACGCACGGTCGGTCAGGCCGAGGCGCTCGATGCCATGCTCGGCCGTCATGGGCTGAAGCTGGATGCGGTGATCGAGCTCGTCGTCGACGAGGCGATCCTGTTGCAGCGCATCGAGACCCGCGTCGCCGAGATGACGGCGCGCGGTGAGCCGGTGCGGCCGGACGACAATGCCGCCGCGCTGCACAAGCGCCTCGAGGCCTATCGGGCTCAGACGGCGCCGGTGTCGCACTACTATGCGACCAAGGGCACGCTGCACACGGTCGACGGCATGGCGCCGATCGACGAGGTGACGCAGGCGATCGCGGCGATCCTCGAGGCGTGAGACGGGGGCGCGATTGCGCCTTGACGAACGGGCCTGCAACGGTTATGTGGCACGCCTCGTTCAAATGACGGAAACGGGCTCCGTTTGCGTGAGCAGACGGCGCCTTTTTCGTTTGGCGAACACCCATGCAGGGGCCGGCCTCCACCGGCGCATGGTTCTTTTCACCGCCGCGCGTCGCCGCGTGGCCGACATGGAGACGAGAAATGGCTCGTATCGCGGGTGTCAATATCCCGACCAACAAGCGCACCGTCATTGCGCTGCAGTACATTCACGGCATCGGCGCGAAGTTCGCCGCCGAGATCTGCGAAAAGGTCAAGATCCCGGCCGAGCGTCGGGTCAACCAGCTGACCGACCAGGAAGTGCTGCAGATCCGCGAAGTCATCGACCGCGACTACATGGTCGAGGGTGACCTGCGTCGTGAAGTGTCGATGAACATCAAGCGTCTGATGGACCTCGGCTGCTATCGCGGCCTGCGCCACCGCAAGGGCCTGCCGGTCCGCGGCCAGCGCACCCATACCAATGCCCGCACCCGCAAGGGGCCCGCCAAGGCGATCGCCGGCAAGAAGAAGTAAGCATTCCGGCCGGAGCGGTCCTGCCGCTCCGGCGCATGTTTTCCCGAGCGCCTGGCATCACGGGCGCGTCTGAAGGACAAGGACAGAAGTCATGGCCAAGGAAGCCACACGCGTTCGCCGCCGCGAGCGCAAGAACATCGCATCGGGCGTCTGCCACGTGAATGCGTCGTTCAACAACACGATGATCACGATCACCGATGCCCAGGGCAATACCATTGCCTGGTCGTCGGCCGGCACGATGGGCTTCAAGGGCTCGCGCAAGTCGACCCCGTATGCCGCCCAGGTCGCCGCCGAGGACGCCGCCCGCAAGGCCACCGAGCACGGCATGCGGACCGTCGAGGTCGAGGTCTCCGGTCCGGGCTCGGGCCGTGAATCGGCGCTGCGTGCGCTGCAGGCCGCCGGCTTCACCGTCACCTCGATCCGTGACGTGACGCCGATCCCGCACAACGGCTGCCGCCCGCGCAAGCGTCGGCGCGTCTGATTCGTCTGTCGTTTCGCAATCGCCGGCCCGCCCTGCAGCGGCCGGCGGTTCCATGTCCCCATGATCGGGGAAACGGGCGTCAAGGTCCTGCAGGGGACGAGACAGCGGCCCGCTATCAGCGAAGGTGATACCGTGATCCAGAAGAACTGGCAGGAACTGATCAAGCCGGAGAAGCTCAACATCGTCGCCGGCGACGACCCGAAGCGTTTTGCGACCGCGACCGCCGAGCCGCTCGAGCGCGGTTTCGGCGTGACGCTCGGCAACGCGCTGCGGCGCATCCTGATGTCATCGCTCCAGGGCGCGGCCGTTTCGGCCGTCCAGATCGACGGCGTGCTGCACGAGTTCTCGTCGATTGCCGGCGTGCGTGAGGATGTCACCGACATCATCCTCAACATCAAGGACATCGCCATCAAGATGCAGGGCGATGGACCGAAGCGCATGGTCCTGCGCAAGGACGGCCCGGGCGTCGTCACCGCCGGCGACATCCAGACGGTTGGCGACGTCGTGGTGCTGAACCCCGACCTCGTGATCTGCACCCTCGACGAGGGCGCCGCGATCCGCATGGAGTTCACCGTCAACACCGGCAAGGGCTATGTGCCGGCGGAGAAGAACCGGGCCGAGGACGCGCCGATCGGGCTCATCCCGGTCGACAGCCTCTACTCGCCGGTCAAGAAGGTCTCGTACCAGGTCTCGCCGACCCGCGAAGGCCAGGTGCTCGACTACGACAAGCTCACCCTGTCGGTGGAAACCAATGGCTCGGTGAGCCCGGACGATGCCATCGCCTATGCGGCGCGCATCCTGCAGGACCAGCTCGAAATCTTCGTGAACTTCGAGGAGCCGCGCAAGGAAGTGGTCCAGGAGCAGATCCCGGATCTCGCCTTCAACCCGGCACTCCTGAAGAAGGTCGACGAGCTCGAACTGTCGGTCCGCTCGGCGAACTGCCTGAAGAACGACAACATCGTCTATATCGGCGACCTGATCCAGAAGACGGAGGCGGAAATGCTCCGCACTCCGAATTTCGGCCGCAAGTCGCTGAACGAAATCAAGGAAGTGCTTGCCCAGATGGGCCTCCACCTCGGGATGGAGGTTTCGGGCTGGCCGCCGGAAAATATCGAAGAGCTGGCCAAGCGCTTCGAGGACCACTACTGATCACACTCCCGCCGACCGTGAGGTCCGCGGGTCATCGGAGGACATGGGATGCGCCACGGCAAGGCCCACCGCAAATTCAACCGCACGGCGGAGCATCGCAAGGCGATGTTCGCCAATATGTGCGCCGCGCTGATCAAGCACGAGCAGATCGTCACCACCCTGCCGAAGGCGAAGGACCTGCGTCCGATCGTCGAGAAGCTGGTGACCCTCGGCAAGCGGGGCGACCTGCATGCCCGCCGCCAGGCGATCTCGCAGCTGCGCGACGAGACCATGGTCAAGAAGCTGTTCGACGTGCTCGGCCCCCGTTATCAGGCGCGCCAGGGTGGCTATACCCGCGTCCTGAAGGCGGGCTTCCGTCACGGCGACAATGCGCCGGTGGCCGTGATCGAGTTCGTCGACCGCGACGTCAATGCCAAGGGCCAGGATTCGGGCCCGGTGCAGGCGAAGGCGGACGAGGGCGAGCAGGTCGCCGCCTGATCGGCTGATCGACGCTTGCGGAAAAGTGAGGTCCGCGCCGGTTCCCTGAATAAGGGAGGCGTGAGCGGGCTGGTGCAGGGCGGCCTTCGGGTCGCCCTTTTTCTTATGCCGGTCGGCGCCCGCGGCTGGCGGCAAGCTCGACGGCGAGGCCGGCCGCGAGGATCGCGGCAGCGCTGACGAAGACGAACTGGTGGCTGCCGGTCGCCGCCAGCAGCGCCGTGAAGCCATAGGCGCCGGCCGCCTGGAAGACGGCGAACAGGATGGTCTGCAGCGCCCAGGCCTTGGTGTGCGCGAGCGGTCCGACGATTTCGCGGGTCCGGCCCGAGGCGAGCGAACCGAGACCGATCATCAGGCCACCGCACAGCATGCCCGAGAGAACCAGCAACGGCAGGCTCGCGGTCAGGGCGGGCAGGAGCGCGCCGAGCGCCATCAGCGCGACGACGATGCGCAGCGCCGCCGCATAGCCGAAACGGTCGGCCGCCATGCCGGCGATCAGGGGCGCGGCAACGGCCGTGGCGCCGGAAGCGGTCCAGATCCAGCCGCCGGCGGCAAGGCCGTGGCCGAGGTCGCGGGCGACGTGATCGACGAAGAACAGCGTATGCGGCACATAGCCGATCGAGGCGCCGGCATAGGCGGCGGCGAGCCCGAGGAACGGCGCCGAACGCCGCCATGAGGGCGCGGCCGCCTCCGGGGCGGAGCCGGGCGCTGGTTCCGGGGCCGGTGCGGCAGGCAGCAGCGCCATCATGATGAGGCTGGCGACGATCAGGACGGCGGTCAGTCCCAGCCAGGCGCCAGCCGGTCCGGCGCCGGCGAGCAGCGGCACGGCGACGCCGGACAGGGCAAAACCGATGCCGACCCCGGCAAAGGTGATGCCGCCGGCCCGGCCGCGATGGCTCGGCGCCACCACGCCGGCAATGACCGGCGGCACGACGATCATGAAGATGCCGCCGGTGAGGCCGGACACTGCCCTCAGCGTGATGAAGGCCCAGTCCGGCAGGGGCATGGCCGAGAGCCCGAACGCGAGCACGGCGAGCAGCGCGGCGGCGAAGGCCGCGCGCCTGAGGCCGAGCCAGGCCGCGACGCCGATGGCGGTGACCGCGCCCAGGATGTAGCCGGCGAGGTTGAAGGCCCCGGCAAGGTGCAGGATGGTCGGGCTGGTCCAGCCGGCCTCGACCATGATCGGGATCAGCGGCGGATAGCCGAAGCGGCCGAGACCGATGCCGATCAGCATGCCGCAGAAGCCGGCGAGGGCGGGGCCGAGGAAGCGTGCCGGGGCAGCGGGGGCCGTCGGCGCGGCGATGCCGGACGGTTCGGCCGTGGTCACGCGGTCCGCTCGACGGTGACGCTGCGGCAGTCCATCTCATAGTCGAGACCGATCACCGGCGGGCGGTTGTAGTGCCAGGTCAGCCCGGCCCGCGCGGCGCCGCGCCGGACGATCTCGTCGGCGAGGAAGGGGTGGATGTCGTGCACGCAGTAGAGCTGCGTCGCCGTCGTGTCGGCCCAGCCATGGCCGAAGGCCGCCATCCGCTGTTCCATGGCGTCGAGCACGAACACCGCCTTGTCACGCAGGGCTTCGGCGGAACTGTCCCGGTAGCGCACGATTCGTTCGGCATAGGGGGCGTTGCCGCCGCGCGCCTCGGCGCCCCCCGATATGACGAAGGACGGCGCGCCGGCATCCCCGGTCGCGACGAAGGAAAAGGCGTGGAAGGACGGTTCAGCCGGCGGCGCGATTTCCGGACAGACATTGGAACGGGCAACTGGATTGGTGGTGCCGTCGAACAGGCCCCAGGCGCGCAGCGTCTCGACATAGGCCTCGTTGAAGGAACGGAAGCCGCTGTCGGAAAACGGCGCGGGCGAGCGCAGCTCGCAGGCGCAAAAGGCGGTCAGCGGCCGGCCGCTTGCCCGGATCAGGGCGGCGATGGCTTCGAAGCCTTCCCTGAGTGGCAGCGGCTTGCGGAAGGTGATGCGCTCGACGTGATGACCAGGATCCGCCGCAATGCCGGACGAATATTGGAAGACGCTTGGAATGAAACGGTAATTGCCGGCTGCGAATGCGCTCGTCGTCATGGGGCTGCCCCTTGTTTCCACGCGTTCCCCTGAACAGCGAGCCTCGCGGCTCGGCCGGGGCCGGTCAACTCACGGCTGCGCATTCGACCACTGCTCCGGGCGCGGCTATGCAGCGCTCTGACGTAGCGTTTCTCTTCCGGGCGGCCGGCGCGGAGGCTATGATATGACCATGACACGATTTGCCCCCATCACTGCCGTTTCCCTCCTCGTTTCCGCGCTCGGACTGGCGGCGCCCGCCTTTGGCCAGGCCCCCCCCCGCCAGGCGCCGGCCAACCGCGCCGAAATCCAGCTCTCGTTCAGTCCGGTGGTCCGCAAGGCGGCCCCGGCGGTCGTCAACGTCTATGGCGCGCGCGTCGAACAGGTGCGCAACCCGTTCTTCGAGGACCCGATCTTCCGCCGCTTCTTCGGCGACCGCGGCGGCGGATCCGGGCCGCGGCGCGAGGAGGTGGCCCGTTCGCTTGGTTCCGGCGTGGTTGCCGACCGGTCGGGGCTCGTCATCACCAACAACCATGTCGTCGACGGCATGACCGAGGTGAAGATCGCGCTTGCCGACCGGCGTGAATTCGAGGTCGACATCATCCTGCGCGATCCGCGCACCGATCTTGCCGTGCTGAAGATCAAGGGGGCGCCGCCGGATCTTGCCGTGCTCGATATCGGCGATTCGGAAGCGCTGGAGGTCGGCGACCTCGTTCTCGCCATCGGCAATCCCTTCGGCGTCGGCCAGACGGTCACCCAGGGCATCGTCTCGGCGCTGGCGCGCTCGCAGGTCGGCGTGTCGGACTATCAGTCCTTCGTGCAGACCGATGCGGCCATCAATCCAGGCAATTCCGGCGGCGCGCTGGTCGACATGAATGGCCGTCTCGTCGGTATCAACACGGCGATCTTCTCGCGCTCGGGCGGCAGCCACGGCATCGGCTTCGCCATTCCCACCGCCATGGTTCGGCTGGTGCTGGAATCGGCGCGCAGCGGCAGCCAGGTGGTGCGGCGGCCCTGGTTCGGCGCGACCTTGCAGCCGGTCACCGCCGAGCTCATGGAAAGCCTCGGCCTGACGCGGCCGGCCGGTGCGCTGGTGGTCAATACGGTGGCCAATTCCCCGGCGGCCCGGGCCGGGCTGAAGCCGGGCGACCTGATCACCGGCGTCGATGGCCACCCGGTCAACGATCCCGACGGTTTCGGCTACCGCTTCGGCATCCGCCCGGTCGGCGGCTCGACCACCCTGCAGGTCACGCGCGAGCGGCGGCCGATGACCGTCACGGTGGCGCTCGAGCGGGCTCCGGAAGGCCCGCGCGACGCCGAGGTGATGACCGGTCCGTCGCCGTTCCAGGGCGCGACCGTGACGACACTGTCGCCGGCCATTGCCGAAGAGGTACGCGTCTCGCATCGCAACGAAGGCGTGGTGGTGACCAAGGTCGAACCGGGCTCGCCGGCCCAGCAGATCGGCCTGCAGCCCGGCGACCTCGTGCTGGGCGTGAACGGCGCCGAGATCAAGTCGCCCGGCGAGCTGCAGCGGGCGACCGCCCAGCGTTCGCGGCTCTGGCGCTTCCAGATCGACCGGCAGGGCCAGGTG
The DNA here is from genome assembly GCF_026847585.1 of Phreatobacter sp. AB_2022a. NCBI lineage: Bacteria > Pseudomonadati > Pseudomonadota > Alphaproteobacteria > Hyphomicrobiales > Phreatobacteraceae > Phreatobacter > Phreatobacter sp. AB_2022a. The sequence goes on along the minus strand of NZ_JAPSET010000031.1, from coordinate 1,652 downwards.
ATCAATTCGATGACGGGCGGCTGAAGTGGATCTTTTCGAGGCGGCCGGCCCGGATCCCAAGACGCCGCGCCCGCTCGCCGACCGCCTGCGGCCCCGCACGCTCGCCGAAGTGGCCGGTCAGGACCATCTGACCGGGCCCGATGGCGCGCTGACCCGGCTGCTGCGCACGCGCTCGCTCGGCTCGCTGATCTTCTGGGGCCCGCCCGGCACCGGCAAGACGACGGTCGCGCGGCTGCTCGCCGGCGAGACGGATCTGGCCTTCGAGCAGATCTCGGCGATCTTCACCGGCGTCGCGGACCTCAAGAAAGTGTTCGAGCAGGCGAGGTCGCGGCGCATCCAGGGGCGCGGCACGCTGCTGTTCGTCGACGAGATCCACCGCTTCAACCGCTCGCAGCAGGATGCCTTCCTGCCGGTGGTCGAGGACGGCACGGTGACGCTGGTCGGTGCGACCACGGAGAACCCGTCCTTCGAGCTGAATGCCGCGCTTCTCTCACGGGCGCGGGTCCTGACCTTCAAGGCGCTGGACGAGCCGGCCCTCGGCAAGCTGCTCGACCGGGCCGAGGCGGAGGAGGGCCGGCCGCTGCCGCTCGACTCCGATGCCCGCGAGGCGCTGGTGCGCATGGCCGACGGCGACGGCCGCGCCGTGCTGACGCTTGCCGAGGAGGTCTGGCGCGCGGCGGGGCCGGGCGAGGTGTTCGATACGGCCGGGCTCGTCGAGATCGTGCAGCGGCGGGCGCCGATCTACGACAAGGCGCAGGAGGGCCACTACAACCTCATTTCCGCGCTGCACAAGACCGTGCGCGGCTCCGACCCGGACGCGGCGCTCTACTACCTCGCCCGCATGCTGGATGCCGGCGAGAACCCGCTGTTCATAGCCCGCCGCGTGGTGCGCATGGCGGTGGAGGATATCGGCCTCGCCGACCCGCAGGCCCTGGTCGTGGCCAATGCTGCCAAGGATGCCTATGACTTCCTTGGCAGCCCCGAGGGCGAGTTGGCGCTGGCGAATGCCGTGCTCTACGTCGCCACGGCGCCGAAATCGAACGCCGCCTATACTGCCTGGAAGGCCGCTTCGGCTCTGGCCAAGGAGCGCGGCAGCGTGATGCCGCCGAAAACCATCCTCAACGCCCCGACCAAGCTGATGAAGGCCGAGGGCTATGGCGAGGGCTATCGCTACGACCATGACGAGCCCGACGCCTTCTCGGGCCAGAACTATTGGCCGGAGGCGATCGGCCGCCAGTCCCTGTACCAGCCGGTGGAGCGTGGTTTCGAGCGCGAGATCCGCAAGCGCATGGACTGGTGGGACAAGCTCAGGCGCGAGCGCGGCGAGCCCGGCTGACGGCGCGCGGGCCGCGGCGCGTGACTATCGCGCCTTGCGGCTCTATGGGATTGCATCAGGCGATCGCGTCGTTCGCGGCTGGCGCGTTCACGACCATCGCGGTGAGGAGTTCGGTATGAAGGGCAGAGGAGGGCGCTCCTCCGGTCCCGGCGGCAGGCCGCCCAGGGACGGGTCGTCGCGTGGCGGCGCCTCGCACAAGGGACCGCACCGGCAGGGTCTGCAGCGTCCGGGTGCGTCGCGCCCGCGCTCGCAGCGTTCCGGCGCACCGCGCCGGGATGTCGAGCGGCGGGATTTCGAACGCGAGGATGCCGCGCGC